>CAZZCN010000004.1:0-22353 GCA_964652975.1 uncultured Oscillospiraceae bacterium
ATGCTTGAAGGAATTGACCTTGAACTAAACACTGACTTTTTTGCCCAGAGAGACAGACTAGAGAAACTTGCAGACAAGATAGTTTTCTCAGGAATGATAGATGAATATTACAACTACAAGTTTGGCAATCTCGAATACAGAAGTCTCAGGTTCGAAAATCAGACTCTGGACATGGAAAATTACCAGGGAAACGCCGTCGTCAATTATACCGACAAGGAGACGCCTTATACGCGTATCATAGAACACAAACACTTTGAGTTCGGAACACAACCCAAGACAGTTATTACCAAAGAGTATTCGATTGAGTGGGAAAAGGGATATGAACCTTATTATCCTGTAAACAATGACAGGAACAACGAACTGATAGCAATGTACAAGGCGTGCGCAGACAAGGAAGAGAATATAATATTCGGTGGCAGACTGGCGGATTACAAATATTACGACATGCATAATGTCATTGCCAAAGCCTTAGAAGTGGTGGGAAAGGAAATAGGATAATGTTTTGGAATAATAAAAACAGCAGACCGATATTGTTCCTGATAATTCTGACTTTCATGTGGGTGTTGATTTCAAGCTGCTCATATTTTACAAACGGCAAAAATACGAATAGTTCATCCGCAATCTCAAATACACCACCAACCGCAACCACCGAACCAAGACTGACTCCGACTCCAACTCCAACACCAACAATTGCCCCCACACTCACTCCGACACCGGCGCCCACGCCCACACCGACTCCTGTAAGAATCATTAAGTCGGTGCTTAAAATCGGCGACTATATTCTAATGGGTAAGTACTATGATGAACCGATACTGTGGCGCTGTATCGATATTGACAAAAATGGCCCGTTGATGCTTTCGGACAGAATCCTTATGATAAAAGCTTTTGATGCAGGCGGTATTCACAAATATGCAGACGGGACACTACAAGCGGATTCCGATGGAGTAAGGACCAAATATGGATCCAACCTATGGGACACATCCAATCTTCGAGCATGGCTTAATTCATCGGCAAGTGCAGGAAAAGTAACCTGGCCTGACGGATGTCCGCCTATAAAGGCGAAACTGAAGGATGATGTACTAAGCGAGTACGCCAATGAATATGCAAACGAGAAAGGCTTTCTTGCTACTGGTAATTTTACTGCGAACGAACGTAATACACTCAAGAGTGTTACACAAAAAGTCATGATCAATGGGGATGATGAAGCCAAATTAACTGACGGTGGCAGTGAAACTTTATTCGATATAGGATTTGATGGTCAAGACAGGTCATTAGTCAATGTTATTCAAAATTATGATATTGCATTCTATCATAATGTTACCGATAAGGTTTTTATACTGGACGTTAAACAAATGTATAACTTGTCACTTAAAACCGCATTACTTGGTAAAAACTATTACGTAGGCAAACCGACGAGGAAACTAGTAGAAAATTCAAAGTATACGAGCAAGGGATTTCTGACATCAGATAATTACTGGTGCAACTGGCTTCGCTCACCGTTTCCTCCTCCTACGGCAATATCTTCGTTATGGATTGCCGGCTCCCCTGGAATAATGTCTACCGACCCGCTTCTAAGAATTGCAGAATCTGGAGGTATCACAGGGTCTAAAGGTGTTTTCGCTGACAGCGCAAATGACTTTTATGTGGGAGTAAGACCGGCTTTTTATATAAACTTGTTACCTGGTATATTTACAGATGGGCATGGTACTTTTGCAAGTCCATATACGGTCAAAAAGTAAGTCAGAAAGCAAGCGAAAGCAAGCACCATATTTTTATTGATTTTATATCCGTAATTGTGTATAATCAGAATATAGCTGGTAGTTATTTTGATTATCCGGCATTGGAGCCTATTGAGTTCGAATATTGATTTTATATAATTACTTTATTATTAAATATTGGGAGGAATAAGAAATGAAAAGATTATCTGTTATGTTAATGATCATTGTTATGTCAATAATGAGTTTCGCATCTTTTACTAGTGCGGCAACCACGAATGATATTGTTCACAAACTTAAAAGTTCAAAGATTCTCAAGATATACGTAACTCAAGCCGAATCATACCTGCATTCAAGGAAAATTTCATCTGTGCAAGCAGACAAAATAATGGCGTTGATTGATGAAGTTCTTGCAACAGTTGGAGACAAGATAAGACTATCACAGCTTAACTCTCGTCAGAAGCTGGCAATCCTTGAGTACTTTACAGAAGCCGGACAGGTTCTGGACCTTGAGGTTGTATATGATGATGGCGATATTATAGTTACTGATACGAATGATAAGCAAGTGTTTTATGTTAATAAGGCTGATATTATCAAGCAAACAGGATATAATTACGATATTGTCCTTTATGGTATGGCATTGTTACTACTCGCAGGGCTTGCAGGCGTTACTACACGAAAGGTTCTTGTAACAACTGATAAACGAAGTCAATAGACAACAAAATATTATAGAGATTTATAAAAAACCGATATAGTATCGGTTTTTTTAAATGATACGAGTTAAAGAAGAGAAATATCTTATAGATATAGAATCACTGCCACCGTGCATGTTCTAAACGTAAGATTGTATGGCAAACCAAAAGAAAACGAACGCAAAGTATAATCAAAAGCGTCCGGATGGCGAAGCTGTAGGCGGAAAAATTAAGAATCAAAGATAAATGTGAGACGAATAGCAAATCAAAGATTTAGGGAAATTGATGTTTTGCGGAATCAAATTAAATTAGAGGAATCAAATCATATTACATGAAATCCATATTCTGCAGGAAAGGAACAATAAATGATTAAAAAATACAGAAAACCATTTTTAGCAATTATTGATGGTATCATTATTTACCTATCGTATTTCCTTGCAATACAATTGAGATTTGCTGGCACATACGGTGGTAAAGATCAAAGTAAATTTTTGAACAATCTAGAATCAGTCATTTGGTTCTATGTTCTTATTGGAATCGTGATACTATTTGCTGTTGGATTCTATCGTAAACTTACAACTCAAGCAAGCATGGTGGAGCTTGTTTCCATAGTCATTGCAGTAACGATATCTTCAGCTTTACATTATGTATTGCCATATTTATTTATCAAGTTTAGTGGCAATTTTTTACCCCGCAGTGTATTGCTTATTGCATTCTTTATGCAAATAGTTCTTATAAGTGGAGTCAGACTTATTTGGCGAATAGCATCCGACAAAGAATTGAAAGCACTAGTCGTAAGCGATATAACAAAGAATATTCTCTTTTCGCCACCGGACATCAGCAATATCGAGATCGAAGAAGTTGTAAATGCAATGCGATCCGGGTGGATTACCACAGGACCTCGAACAAAAGAATTTGAGAGAAGAATTGCCGAGTATATAGGTGTTAAAAGAGCTGTTTGCCTAAATTCTGCAACTGCATCGATGGAATTGACATTACGTATATTGGGCGTTGGCCCTGGAGACGAAATAATTACTTCTCCCTATACATATACAGCATCGGCGTCTGTAATTTACCACGTCGGAGCCAAAATCGTGTTAGTAGACACCGCCCCGGATTCTTTCGAAATGGATTATTCGAAACTTGCAGATGCAATAACAGAAAGAACGAAAGTTATAATTCCAGTTGATATTGCAGGCAAAATGTGTGACTATGATGCCATATATAACGCTGTTGAAAGCAGAAAAGACCTCTTCAAAGCAAATAACGAAATACAGGAGTTGTTCAACAGATGCATCGTTCTTTCAGATGCAGCACATGCATTTGGAGCTAAGAGAAAAGGCAAAAATTGCGGGCAGGTTGCAGACTTTACCTGCTTCTCGTTCCATGCCGTCAAGAACCTCACAACCGCAGAAGGTGGTGCTGTGGTATGGCGAAATGACAATGGTCTTGATAATGACTGGCTATATAATCAATATATGCTATACAGCCTTCATGGTCAATCGAAGGACGCTTTTACCAAATCCCAAAAGGGCTCATGGGAATATGACGTTATTTATCCCGCATATAAATGCAATATGACGGATATATTAGCTGGATTCGGATTGATGCAATTAGGAAGGTACGACAGTTTGCTCCAAAGACGCAGAGAGATAATCGAGCATTACGACAGAGAACTAATACCTTTAGGAATAGAAAGATTGGAACACTTCGGTGATGACTTTACTTCTACAGGTCATCTATATCTGGCAAGAGTGCCTGGTATCGACGAGGTCAAAAGAAATGAAATTATTATCAAAATGGCAAAAGCTGGAATAAGTACAAATGTTCATTATAAGCCATTACCAATGCTTACTGCATACAAAAATCTCGGACTCGACATCGATGATTATCCAAATGCATTTGCTATGTACAGAAACGAGATAACATTACCACTTCACACATTATTAAGTGATGAGGATGTGGATTATATATGCAAAAACTTTAAGAAGGCAATAAGCAAGGTAATTGATGAGACTGCTAAATCACTTGAGATGGAAAAATCAAATGAAACCACTGACGAGAAAAGCAAAGAAGATGAGTTGGGAAAAAAGAATGTATAAACATTTTTTCAAAAGAGTATTTGATTTAATATTTTCAATAATGGCATTGCCGTTTTTAATAGCAATTGTAATAGTTTTTGGCCCAATAATATACTTTCAAGATAAGGGAACAATTTTTTACAATGCTCCTCGACTTGGTAAGAATGGTAAAGCATTTAAGATGTACAAGTTTCGCTCGATGATAATGAATGCTCCGGATATAAGATTATCCGATGGGTCAACATTCAATGGAGAATACGATGTTAGGGTTACTAAAATTGGTAAAATATTAAGAAAATCATCACTCGATGAAATTCCTCAAATTCTAAACGTTATTGCGGGTCAAATGTCATTAATAGGGCCAAGACCTGACCCCCTTGATTGGATTCAACGATATCCTGAGAATATTAAAATATTTCTTTCAGTACGCCCTGGAATAACTGGATATAGTCAAGCATACTTTAGAAATTTTGCGGATGGTGAAGAAAAAATGAAAAACGACGCATATTATGCAATAAACTACTCTTTCTTGCTAGATATAAAAATATTACTTAAGACAGTTATTATTGTATTGAAAAGAGAAAAAACTCATAAGCCTAAGCCAAATGAAAATATTTGAATCAACTTAATAGTAAAGAGGTAAAAGCAATTGAAACATATGATTCGTGAATATGGAAGCGAATTTGATTTAGATTCAAACAATGAGTATTATATCATTGAAAAGAAAGAATTTATTTTTAAAGATGCTGAACTTTTTCGTAGTGGAAGAGATGCTCTAAGGGCAGTTGCGCAGAAACATAGAAATAAATGCAAAAGAGTTGTTCTTCCGGCATTATGCTGTGAATCAATGGTACAACCATTTCAATTTTACAAATATAATGTTTTGTTTTACAAATTAAATTCAGAAATGTCAGCTAGCATTGATGATATTTTGCATAAATTGCGGCAACATGACATTTTCATTTATATGAATTATTTTGGTATACAATCAATAAAAGATGAGATACTTCAATCAATCAGAGAAAATTTTCCTAAACTGATAATGATAGAAGATAAGACGCATGATATTTTATCTATAAATAGCAATGAGTTTATTCCAAATTATACGGTTTGTAGTATACGAAAATGGCTAGCCATCCCAGATGGAGGACTTCTATATAGTAATAAAATGGAAAACAAATTTGTAAAAAAAATGGATGATCGCTTTGCAGATATAAGACAGGCGGCAATTGCAAATAAGAGCGAATATCTAAAATATGGTGATAATAATATCAAAGAATTGTTCAGAGATCAATTCCATATAGCAAATATGCTACTAAATCTCAGTACTGACATTGTTGGAATTTCAAGTAACTCGTATGAGATTTTAAAAGAAATAAATTTCTCAAAAATGGCTCATAGAAGAGAAAATAATTATGATTTATTAATGAAAAAACTGACTGAATTTCCCTATATTAATAGCATCTTATCTAACACAACAAGAAAAGCAAATATTTACTTTCCAATATTAGTTGAGAACAGAGATTATGTGCAAAGTGAATTAGCACAGAACAACATTTATTGTCCAGTGATATGGCCTTTACCTCATAAAGCAGTGAAAGTTTGTAAAACATGTGATTATATTTCATCTCATATAATTGCCCTCCCATGTGACCAGCGCTATGATGAATGTGATATGCTGTATATTATAGAAACTTTAAAATCAATTTTAGGAGATTAATAATTTGAAGAAAATTATGGTTCTTGGTGCCAGCATATTGCAACTTCCAGCTATAATAACAGCAAAAAAAATGGGACTATTCGTAATTGCGGTTGATATTGACAATGAATCCATTGGGTTTAAAGAAGCGGATATATGCCTTGAAATAAGCACAATGGATATCCCTAAAGTAATAGAGGCTGCAAAGGCTCATAAAATCGATGCTATAATAACATTGGCTAGCGATATTCCAATGCGAACTGTTGCGGCGGTTTCCCAGGAGATGGGACTAGTTGGAATTGACGTGGATACAGCTTTGAAAGCGACCAATAAGGCTGAGATGCGTCAATGTCTTAAGGAGAATGGCGTACCAGTTCCAGTATTTTACAAAGTGAGTACATATGATGAATACCAGCAGGCAGTTCACTTATTTCAGGTTCCATTTATAGTGAAACCGGCTGATAATTCCGGTAGCAGAGGCGTTTTCAAAATTGAGTGTGCCGGTGATAAGGAAATGGTAGAATATGCGTATTCCTATAGCAAACAGTATTCCCGCAATGGAGATATTGTAGTAGAGGAATTTATGGTTGGAGAAGAAGTCAGTGTAGAAACCCTCAGCATTGATGGTACAGTTCATGTGATTCAGATCACTGACAAAATGACAACTGGAGCACCGCGTTTTGTGGAAATGGGACACTCTCAGCCAACTCATCATTCGGTTGAGATAGTCAGCCGAATCCATGAAGTGACGACTGCCGCTGTCAATGCCATTGGAATCCGCAATGGCCCTTCTCACACCGAGATAATTGTGACCCCCAATGGTCCTAATATTGTTGAACTCGGTGCTCGCCTTGGTGGAGATTGTATCACGACGCATTTGGTGCCGCTATCTACAGGCATCAACATGGTAGAAAACTATATACTTATTGCGCTGGGTGAAAATCCCGATATTACATCAAAATGGCAAAAAGGGTCAGCTATTCGTTATATGACTTCCCACAAAGGAATTCTCAAATCGGTTACTGGATTGAAAGAAGCCGAGGAAATGCCGTATATTCAACAGGTTTGTTTAGTCAAAGGGATTGGAACAATGATTACTGATGTTAACAGTAGTGTCGATCGTATTGGTTTTGTGATTGCTCAGGACGATAACTCTGAAAGTGCTGTAACAGCTTGTTATAATGCACTGGATAAGATTAAGATTGTAATTGAGTGAGAAGATGAAAATTGTAATTACTACTCCCATTCTATTTGATCCAACTAGCCCATTTAACCATCTGTTTAAGGATATTCTTGAGGGTTGGCTCACTTCTGGTAATAAAATTGTACGTATTGTGGCTTGTGAATCCTGTTTAGATGAAAACTATAAAATGGGAATTGAATCAGATTCTATTTCATATATTCTGATTCAGCGAAAAAAAATAAATAAAACTAATATTATTCAGCGCTATTTGATAGATAACATTACTAACATTCGAATGGCTTGGAAACTACTTCAAATCAAGGATGCCGATTTGCTATTTGAGGATGTTTCATATTCTTCTTTCTGGAGTGTTATGGTGGCTAAAAAAAAGCGTTTGCGTATAATATCAATGATGCAGGATGTATGGCCTGATAATGCAGTACAAAGCCGTTTGATTGCATACGATTCTTTAATCTATCGCTATTTTGAATATTTCCAAAAACGAGTTTATCACAATTCCAATCGAATTGTCTGTATTTCTGATGACATGAAAACATTTATTGTCTCAAAAGGAGTTTCAGCAGAAAAAATTCAGGTGATTTATAACTGGGGATACAGTGACAAAATCGTCCATATATCTTGGGAAGAAAACCGCTTTGTTCAGAAATATTGTTTAAAAAAAGATACTTTTTATGCAGTATATTCTGGAAATATTGGACGTATGCAAAATGTAGAAATCATCGTAAATGCAGCAGAAGAGCTGCAGAACTATTCGACTATAAGGTTTTTAATTGTTGGCGACGGTGTAAGTTGTGAAAAGATTAAGAATATGATTAGTGATAAAAAACTCCAAAATGTAACCATGCTCCCTATGCAATCTGTGGAACTAGTTACCGATATAAATTCTGCAGCAAATGTTAATATCATACCGCTAGTTTCTGGTGGTGTTAAGACCGCTATGCCGAGTAAAATTGGTGTATGTCTGTCATGCTGCAAGCCGATATTAGTGTGTTTTGATGAGAATTCAAAATTTTCGTCTATAGTAAAAGAATATGGGGCGGGTGAATGTGTCGGTGCAGAAAGTAGTGAACAACTTGCTGAAGCGGTCAAGAGATATGCGGTTCGAAACATAAATTGTGAAGATGGTGCAGCCACACTTTTTAAAGATTTGTTTACCAGATCTGCGAACGTCCAAAAATATATTAAGGTGGTTGAAGCGAAATGAAAGTTCTGTTTATCAATACCGTAGATGGTCGCGGAAGTACAGGGAATATTATAAGGGAAATTGGTGCTGCGATTGAAATTAAAGGCCATGAATATAAAGTTGCATACGGGCGGTTCAACAGTTTGGATGCTACTCACGCCTATCGAATTGGAAACAATATAAATGTCAGCATGCATGCGGCTTTCTCTAAAATTACCGACAAAACAGGATTCTATTCTAGTGCAGCTACACATAGGTTTGTCCGGTTTATAAAAAAGTACAAACCAGACATTATCCATTTACATAATTTGCACGGATATTATATCAATGTAAAGCTTCTATTTCACTACTTAAAGACTGAATACACTGGGAGGGTGATATGGACACTTCATGATTGCTGGTCATTTACAGGCCACTGTGCTTATTATTCTGCACAGAATTGTAATAAATGGAAAACTGGGTGTCATCACTGCGAACTGAAGAAGAATTATCCATCATCGCTATGCTTTGATAGGTCTAGAAAAAATTATGCGGACAAGAAAAATTCTTTTCAGGGACTTCTGGGTATGAAAATAGTTACCGTTTCAGAATGGCTGGCCAGCGAAGTTCGAAAGTCGTTTTTAAATGAATATTATATTTGCACAATATACAATGGAATTAACACTGCATTGTTTCATCCAGTAGAAATAAATATTCGAGAAAAACTTAAAATTGGGTTGACCACAAAACTTGTTCTTAGCGTTTCTGATGGTTGGAATGAACGAAAAGGTTTTGGTGATATCTGCAAAATTGCAGCTTTAAAAATAGATTACACTTTTCTAGTTGTAGGAGTAGATAAGAAACTGACTGGTGTTTTGCCATCAAATGTGATTGTTATTTCGCGATTATTGAATAAAGACGAACTTGTAGCCGTTTATAGCACAGCTGATGTGTTCATTAACCCCTCTCGTGAGGAGACGTTCGGTCTTGTAACAGCCGAGGCGTTGGCCTGCGGTACTCCAGTTGTCGTTTATAATACAACAGCTTGTCCCGAAATTCCAGATTGTTCCTGTGGGATTATCGTAAAATGCTTTGATTGGGTAGAGATGGCGAAAGCTGTGACCCATATCATAGAATCTAATGCATATAAACAAGAAGACTGTCGTAGAAGGGCTGAGGCTTGTTTTAATATGAAACATATGACAGACAAGTATTGCAAACTATATGAAGAATGAAAAAATGCTTAATATAATTTTTTTAGTCGGAACGTATCTACCAAATCCTTCTCCAAACGGAAGAATAGCTGATGTTATCGTTAATGAACTTACGGAATTCTGTAAGATTACGGTTGTTGCAGCAAAAAGTGAATATGGTCAGACCACTTTTGAGGAATCGGATAATGTTTGTATCATACGGATTGCGGATCACAGTGCGTGTCTGCACACATTAATAACAGAACGGATACGCGAATCCAGTGGAGTGACAAGTATATTCTGGAAATATGTATTATTTTGTAAACGCGCACTTTTTAAGGTTCCCAGATACTTTCGATGCCATAGCTATTCCTACTTACTTACTAGAAAATATCAAAGGGCTACAGACAGAATCATTCATCATGAAGATATAGATGCGCTGATTCCTGTATCAGCACCACATGAAGCTATGGCAGCAGCACTAAAAATTATTAAAAAGCATCCAGAAATTAATTTGATTCCGTATCAGCTTGATAGGTTCGCTAACGCCATATGTCTGTATGACAATCCTATAACAAAGAAAATTATAATGAAAAACAACATTTCGTTTGAGTATGAACTGATATCTGCGTCGAAACATTATTTTCTACTATTTCCAATCTACTCCCATTTCAATGATGATCCGTTATTCTTTGATGTGATTGAAAAGATGACACCTACAGAACATCCTTTGGTGCGAAAAATCAGACAGGTAGATGATAAGTACAGATTCAGAAATACAGATAAGATTCATATGGTTTATGCTGGATCTCTTGATAAGACATTAAGAAATCCCGAGTATTTACTAAAAATGTTCTTTATTCATCAAGCGGAGTTGTCCGAAGTTGCACTGGAATTATTTACTTTTGGAAATTGTCAGGAAATGATTCAGACTTATGTAAAAATTCTACCTGAGCTGATTCACGATAACGGCAAGGTGTCTGCACAAATACTGGAATCGGTACTATATAACGCCGATCTTATACTGACAATTGGGAACCGTTCGGACAAAGAGGTCCCAAGTAAACTGTTTGAGTATCTATCCTACGGTAAACCCATAGTCCATCTTTATTATTCCACCAGTGATGCATATATCTACTATCTTGAGCGGTATCCCTATGCACTTTTATTAAATATGGAGGATAAAAGTATGGAGAAAAACGCATTGAAATTGGCAACTTTTATACATGATGTTGCAGGAAAGACGGTAAAATCTGACGCGGTTATTTCTCTTTATAAGGAATGTACCTCAAACTATGTATCACAGATGTTCCAGAAGGAACTAATGGAGTAATAATGGAAATACAGAAACAAAAAAAAATTATCATTGCTCATCCAATGCAGCAACATTCTTATCATAGCGCAGAAGAACTAGAAAAGAGAGGAATGCTGGATGTCTATCTGACAACTATTTATTATGATTCGAATAAATTTATTTATCGTATTCTAAGTAGTGTTTTGAAAAAAAATCTGCTGGCCAGCATGATGGGGAAACGGAATCCGTTGTTGGACAGCAGAGTAAAGACATCCTGTTCAATACTAGGCTTCTTTTACCTTTACTTAATTCGATATGACCGACAAAGATTACTGATTCCTACAGTTTACAGGTTACTTGTCAATAGCTTCGGACGGCATGTTGTGAGCATCTGTAAAAAGAAAAAGCCGGATGTACTTATTATGTATGATTCAACAGCGTATTCCTGTTTCAAAAAAATTAAAAGATTAAACCTACCTATTATATGCATTTTGGAGATGAGTAGTATCCCTGTGTCTGATATTCGGAACATTTTACTAAAAGATACTGTAACCGTGGAAGGTTTTCATGAGACCGTTCAAAAACGGCTGAAAACTTTTGGCAAAATAAATAGCTGGATGGGGGAGGAAGAAATTCGATTAGCAGATTTTATAATTACTGCTAATTCCTTTTGCCACAATCTACTAATAAGCAGAGGAAAACCAGAAGAAAAATTGAAAATTGCAATGCTTGGAATTGACCATACACATTTTTCTCATAATGTTCGAAAAGCAATAGATTCAAATGCACCAGTGGTTTTTCTTTACGTTGGTAGTATCGAGGGTTCAAAAGGTACACATCACTTGCTAAATGCATTAAAAAAAATACCTAATGCAAATATCATAGTTCAATTAATAGGTGACAATAAAACTAGCATTGATTTGGAAGCATATGATAGTCGGATTGAGTTTCACGGTACTGTTCCTCATGCTAGAATGCCAGAAATATATGCTAAAGCAGATGTGTTCATTACGACCTCTTTGTTTGAGGGTTTTTCACTTGTTCTGGTCGAGGCTATGTCATGTGGACTTCCGGTGATTGCATCGAAAAACTCTATCGCAGCTGACATCATTGAGAATGGTATGGAAGGTTTTCAGGTATGTCCTTCAGATGAAGAAAGTATTGCTAGGTCTATAGAATGGTTTGTGTATAACAGGGATAAAATTCCAATTATGGGTAGCAACAGTGAACGAAAAACTAGAAATCTGACATGGGTAGAATATGGAAACCGATTGGCTGATATTTTATCGGAGGTAGAATGAAGAAGATATTATTTTTTAATCATGCATCAGAGATTGGCGGCGCTGGAATGTGTTTTTTACACCTTATGCTGGCTATTGATAAAAGTAAATATGATGTAGTTGTCTATTGCTCCGGCGGGGATTCCCCAATTATATGTAGGCTAGAGGAAATGCATATTAGAGTTATAAGAGCAGTAGGGTCA
Source organism: uncultured Oscillospiraceae bacterium (assembly GCA_964652975.1). Classification (GTDB taxonomy): domain Bacteria; phylum Bacillota; class Clostridia; order Saccharofermentanales; family UBA5734; genus CAZZCN01. The sequence continues at coordinate 12,524 of CAZZCN010000004.1, forward strand.
CCTGTTCCGTTTGCACATTTCAATGGCGGAACATATCAGGTCTGGTCAAAAACATTTTTAAATAATATTAAAAAAGTTATATTGGACAGAAAACGCTGTATAAAGGTGATTGCAGAGGAAAAACCTGATATTATTGCGGTAAACAGCATGACACTTTTCTGGATTGGAAAGCTTGCCAAAAAATATGGAGCCAAAACAGTATGTTTTCATAGAGAAACCTTCGCCCATGGACTCTTCGGATGTAGAACCTCATTTATAAAACAACAGCTTGACTGCTATTTTGACCGCATTGCCTTCATATCCAACTATGATATGAAGGCAACTGACCTTCACAGGGCAAAAGGATTTGTCATACATGATAAGGTGGATTTGGAGGCATACGATGCAGTGGATGAAAAAGAGGCTCGAAAAACGCTTAATCTTGATTCAGAACATATTTATGGGTTGTATGTTGGTGGTTATTCAAAATTAAAGGGATTCCATATCTTAATGGATGCAATTGCAGATATACAGGATCCGCGCTTACGGATTATAGTGATAGGATGTTCTCGTGAGGATATTGAAAAAAATGGTACGAAGCATGCACATCTTATATTTAAAGCATATGACCGATGCAGAAATTTTGAGCATGTTCTTTTTTATCCTATTTCCAATCAGATACAACTATTCTTCAAGGCTTGTGATTTTGTTATCGTTCCGTCGACATTGGCTCATCAGGCGCGTCCGATTTATGAAGCTGGAGCAGCAGGAAAACCTTTAATTATCAGTGACTATCCCAATTTGTATGAGTTTCTTACAGAGTATGGTATGAACTATATGTTTCCACCCAATGATTCTGCAATGCTAGGATTAAAAATAAATGAGCTTACAGCGGATCTGAACAGCGGTAAAGTTAAAGAGATGCTTATAAAAGCGCGTTATTTGACAGAAAAAAAGCATTCTTTAAAAACACTACAAGATGAAATGGATAAATTGTTTTATGAAATCTAAGATCATGTATAATAAAAATAGCCTGACAGGTAACAGTAACTATTTTGTTGATTTTCTAGGCTTGTTGCTTATCTGGCGTGGGATGTTCGGCACCGTAATGTTAATAAACAACTTATTTTCAGCAAATGTGTATATTGCAGCTTATGTATGTTGGATAATATTTGCTACTGTGCGTCACATAAACTTTATAAATAAAGTAATTGCTATTCTATGGCCGATGGCTTTGTTCGTATCTATTAATATTTTATTTGATATTGTTTTTGCAAGTGGAATTACACATGAAACAATTAACAATATAAACGCATTCATTATGGCAACCATATTTTTGTATTATATAGAAGGAAATCTGAAATTTAAAAAGATTGCATTGCTAATAATTTTTATCGATTTTGGGGTAATCATAGTTAACACTACGATTTTATTGCAGTCAACACCCAATCTGGTTCGAATGCTATCAACTCAGGATGGCCTTGAAAAAGTTGAAAACATTAGTATAATTGCAACATATGCAACGGTTTATTCGGTTGTAGCTTACATTGTCTTTCTGATATTCACACTAAAAAACATAGATAAAAAGTTTCTGAAATTTGCTGCATTGATACTTATAGCACTATTGTTCTTCTTTGTTATCAAGTGTAGTCTGTTTATCGCGGTTGGATTGATTGCTATCGGTTTATTTATCCGTGTTTTTCCAGAACACAGGCAAAAAACAATAATTCTGATTGGTTTAGCTTGTCTCGTAATTTTACTGTTAAGGGTACCATTTGGTAATTTAATGTTACAAATGTCACATATGGAATTATGGGGTGATATACTTAAGGATAAATTTAATGATTTCGGTAATCTTTCCCTATATGGTTCATCCGGTGCTTACATGTCCGAAATGCGTTTTGAATTGTATCAAAGATCCATTAACACATTTCTGAATAATCCTTTCCTTGGAATTCATTCCATAGGAGAAACCAGTTATAGAATCGGTTACCACTCTGGCTGGCTTGATGGTTTTGCAAACTACGGTTTATTACGGTATCCATTCTACATTGCATTTATTATAGGACTTTATAAAATCGTTCGCGATGCAGTTTCTCCAAAATATCAATACGGAATAATGATAGTATTTTTAATATATGTATTGTTCGGCATGGTCAATCCAAACGTATTCCCGCAAATTTGGACGGTTATTTGTCTTGTAATTCCTTTCAGTATTTCAATTATTGATGATTACAATGAAAAAAACACAGTGGATAATCAGCTTGAAATTTAACAAAATTAAATTGAACCAACCGTGATAAATCTATTAATAATTTCAAAATATCGGTAAAAATAAGAAAATAAATATATTAAATAGTATATTATACTGATATATTATACTGATATACTATATAGACAGTTAAATATTTATATAATACGTAAAACTTAAATTTCGGTTTAGAAAATTATAAGATAAGGATGAAAAATGAAAATAGGTATTATTACGTTTCACTGGGCGATAAATTTGGGTGCAGTGATTCAGGCTTATGCATTACAAGAGGCCCTCGTGTCATTAGGACATAAAGTGGAAATAATTAATTATTTACCATGGAAGGTACGGCTGAAGCGCATTAAGGGTATTATTTATCTAAGAAACACGGAGGACATAAGAAGGGAATACCATCTTCATCGATTTCGTAAAAACTGGTTAAAACTATCAACTCTTTATTCTTCCAATAAAGTACTTTCCCGAAAGGTATTACCTTATGATACAATCGTCTGTGGAAGTGATCAGATATGGAATGAATGGTTTACGATGAATGCAGAAGGTGGGCCAACCTCTGTATATTATCTTTCTTTTGTTGGGGAGGTGCGCAAAATAAGTTATGCGGCAAGCTTCGGTTCATCCAAAATAAAACTAGAAATGGTGAATTATATCAAGCCTTTTTTACAGCGATTCGATGTTATTAGCATGAGGGAAAACAGTGGTGTCCAGATTATTAAAAATCTCGGACTTGAAGCTTCATTGGTTTGTGATCCGACGCTATTGTATGGTAGTGTGTTATATGAAAAAATTGCCAAACACGGTGTTATAGATGAGAATACTCTTTTTTCTTATATACTACATGGAAAAAGCCATGTCGCCGATCAAGTCATTCAATATGTTGAGAACATACTAAAAATAGATAATAAAGACAGCATCTCAAACAGTATAGAGGAATGGCTAGGAAAAATATGCGATTCTGTATTTGTTGTTACCAATTCGTTTCATTGTGCAGTATTTTCAATTATTTTTCATACACCATTTGCGGTGGTTTCTGTTTCAGGCTTTGATATGGGAGATAGGCTCTTCACTCTACTAAATGCGGTAGGACTAAGTAACCGCTACGTGCAAAGTACCGAAGAACTTAAGAGTATCAATCTTACAGAAATTGACTGGGACGATGTAGACCGGAGACGACAGGAATATTCTGACGTTTCATGGGACTTTTTAAAGAAAAACTTAATTAATGGAGGAAATTCAGATGAAATACCCTTTTGAAGTAGATGTATCAGTTTTACTTATTTTTTTCGCAAGGCCGGATCATTTTCAGCAAGTTTATGAACAGGTAAAAAAAGCGAGACCTTCTAGGTTGTTTCTTTATCAGGACGGCCCACGTGAGGATCGTCTCGACGATGAAGAAAACATCCAAAAATGTAGGGAAATTGTTGAAGATATTGACTGGGATTGCACGGTTTACCGTAATTTTCAGACGAAAAACATTGGCTGTGATCCTTCGGAGTATAATGCAATCAAGTGGGCCTTTTCAATATCAGATAAATGTATCGTTCTTGAAGATGATGATGTACCAGATGTGACTTTTTTCCCGTTTTGTAAGGAACTGCTTGACCGCTATGAAAATGACGAGCGTATCAATATGATTTGCGGTCTTAATTCAATCGGTGTAACGGAAAATGTTTCTACCAGCTATTTCTTCTGCAAATGCTCTTCCATATGGGGATGGGCAAGTTGGAAACGCGTTATCGACAATTGGGCTATCGATTATGATTTCCTTGCCGACCAGGAAAGCATGATGCTTCTTAAGGATGCTCTTGAGAATTCATATCATGTGGAGTATAAATATTTAATCAAGGACGCAATAAGGCATTCGGAAAGTGGCAAGGCTCATTATGAGTCAATACTTGCATGCTCTAGAAATATGCAGTCGCGTCTTAATATTATTCCCACACGCAACTTAATTTCTAATACAGGTATTTCTGAAAATGCTACACACGGAGTTTCCAACATCGATTTGCTACCGAAAGGTATTAGACCAATTTTTAATTCCAGACGCTATCCTATGGAGTTCCCACTTATACATCCTACTAATAGTTTTGTTATTGAAAATGTACAACATGCGAAAAAACATATGCGGTTGTTAGGAATTCGTCATCCTTTCATTAGAAAATTCAGGCAATACGAAGCCAAATACAGAAAACTGGTTTTTTTACTCAACCATGGTGAGAAGAAATAATGATTAAGAAAGGGAAACTATTCGCCAACACGTCATGGATGTTAATGCAAAGTATCTTGACAATGCTTATTTCACTAATTATCGGTTCGATATCCGCAAGATATTTGGGACCGGAAAATTATGGAACTTTGAATTATGGCGCTTCAATTGTTGCATTATTTTCACCTATATGTACATTGGGATTACAAACAATTATTGTCAATGAAATTGTTAAAAAGCCTGAGTGCGAGGGAGAAATTATATGCACAGCCTGTTTTATGAGAATTATTACGACAATATTTGCAATATTTGCAATTAATATTGTAGTCAGATTTTTAGAGCCGGAAAACGAACTATTACGTAACATGACTTTTCTACAGACTATCAATCTGATTATGCTTACATATGAGGTTTTCACTTATTGGTTTCAAGCAAAATTGCAAGCAAAATATATTATGTTTGCTATGGTTGCGTCCAGCATAATGGTTGGAATATGGAAAATAATATTATTGATGAACCGTGCTTCTGCAGTATGGTTTGCTCTTTCAACGACCATTCAGTCGGCTGTCATCCTTATGATACTTATATTCTTTTTTTTGAAGCTATTTGAAGGTAAATTGAAGGTGTCATGGGAAAGAGGTAAGGAACTTCTGGGAAGAAGCTATCATCTAATTCTATTTAGCATAGGAGTTATTATTTATGGTCAGATTGACCGCATTATGATCGGTCGAATGCTGGGAGATACAGCGGTAGGATACTACTCAGCGGCATATACAATAGCTACAATCTGGTATTTCATTCCCAATGCTCTTGTTAATTCTTATCGACCGCACATTTACGAAGCGGATAATGAAATAGGTTATGACAAACGCACAAAAGAGTTATCATTCATTATAATTATTATTGGACTTCTTGCGGGTGTTGGATTTACCATCGCGGGCAAGCTGATACTTCTTATTCTTTATGGATCACAGTATATGCCAGCAATGTCTTCACTTCTGGTTATGGGTTGGGTGGGTCTGTTTGCTCAGTTGGCTGCTTCACAGTCTGTTTGGCTGATAGGCAAGGATTATCAAAAATATATGACAATTTTTGCTCTGTTTGGAGCACTAGTAAACGTGATTTTCAATTTTATACTTATACCAATAGTCGGCATAGTGGGTGCTTCTCTGGGAACATTACTCGCACAGATATTAGTTCAACTAATCGGACCATTGCTCTTCAAGAAGACACGTAGATGCGTTTTTCTTACACTACAATCCTACAAATCCGCACCGGAACTGTATAAAAAATGTAAAGCTTTCGTTTCTAGATAAATATTTTAATTTTGATAGAAATACATATAAGTTTAGGGAAGGAGTCAAAATGCATATCGTACTTATCACTTTACACAGAGTAACCAACTTTGGTTCCATGATTCAATCGTATGCATTGACGCACTTTCTTGAAAAAAATGGATATATTGTAGAAATATTGGACTTTGTTCCACGGGGACTCAGAATGAAGGCTGCGTTATTTCCAATCAATGACCGCCGAAGTTTAACAAATAAAGCTGTGAGATTCTTGCCAGCTTTGATTTGTAATATTGTTGAATATTGTACCATGAACATATTTGTCAACAAACATCTCAATGTGACAAAAAAACGTTATCATTCTTATAACGACGTTATTTCTGATCTGCCAAAGGCTGACACATATATATGTGGTAGCGATCAAATCTGGAATACTCAGAATTATAATCTTTCAGACGATATTCGAGTATATTATCTGGATCTGCCGACCGATAAAGCTAAAAAAATTTCTTACGCCGCAAGTTTTGGTAAGGATGCATTTTCAAATGGGGAGATGGGAAATATTAAGAATTGGCTTTCGTCCTTTTCCGGAATTTCTGTAAGAGAAGATAACGCACTTTGTAATCTTCATAGAATGGGAATCGACCGTGCAGTACAAGTTCTGGATCCATCGTTTCTTCTTAAGGACAGCGACTGGGAAACGCTTATAGTGGATAAAAAACCTGTGGATGGTTACGTTTTTGTTTATAACCTTAATCGTAATGCACAGTTGAAAAAGATTTCTCTTCAGATAGCAGCGGAAAGAAAGTTGAGAATTGTTAATTTTGCAGACACGTTTGAATTTATCAAAGGCGCTGAGAATCGGCTTATAAATGGCCCTTTAGATTTTCTTAGATATATCGCAAACGCCGAATATATAATAACGGATTCTTTTCATGGAATAGCACTATCGATAAATTTTAACCGTCAGTTCATATGTGTGCCCGCACCGAAGTACAATTGTCGATTAGAAAGCCTTCTGAGACTTTTCGGTCTTGAGAATCGACTTATTATCGGCGAAATACCGAATCATTTGATAGACTCTATAGGTAAAGTGGAATATAAAGATGTTAACAAGATCCTAATAAAAGAAAGAGAAGCTTCTGGTGAATATTTATTGAACTTATTGGGGAAAGAAATTTGAGTATTGAAAATATTAAAGAGCGCTGCACTGGATGTGGTAGTTGTGTTGCAATCTGCCCGATAAAATGTATAGAAATGATTGAGAATCAAGAGGGCTTTTTGTATCCTAAGGTTAGTATTGCATGTGTTCAATGCGGGAAATGCGAAAACATATGTCCAGCGGATCATGTTGACAGTAATGGCCAAGTAAGAGAATATTATGCAGCATGGTCGCTTGACCGTGATTCGTTACTTCTCAGTTCATCCGGAGGAATGTTTTCTGTACTTTCTATATATTTTTTAGAGCAAGGTGGAGCCGTTGTTGGGTGTGTTTATGATAAAGAGAAGGTGGTTACATACAAGATTATAACCGAAAGAAATGATTTAGAAGCCCTTCGAGGTTCCAAATATGTTGAGAGTAATATTTGTGATATTTATGGACCACTCGAGCAGAAGCTGAAGCTGGGAATTCCAGTCTTGTATACGGGAACACCCTGTCAGGTAAGTGCAGTGCGCAATTACTTCGATCAACGGTATGACAACCTTTATCTTGTTGATTTTATTTGCCATGGAGTGCCAAGCAGAAAATTGTATCTATCTTATCTTTACTCGTTAGGTAAAAAGCACCACAGCTGCATATATGATTTTAATTTCCGAACAAAAGAGAAGCACGACTGGTCACTGACATATTCATATCGGTATAAAGACAGCAGAGGCAAAGCACATAAAGTTCTGCATATTGCATCTCTTTCATCATATTACAGGGCTTTCCTGAATGGTGACACCTACCGTGAAAGTTGTTATAAATGCCGTTATACGTCGAAGAAAAGAATCAGCGACATAACTTTGGGTGATTTCTGGGGAATAGAGTCCGTCGAAGATATGAAAAATAATCCAGACGGTGTTTCCGCTTTGCTGGTTAACACGGAAAAAGGAAAACGCTTACTGGAAGCTGTTAAAGGAAATCTTTATCTGCAAAAAACGACTTTTGATCAGATCAGCAGGAGAAACAAAAACCTGCTTGTTCCATCGGTGCGCAGGAGTGTTCGTGATTTGGTGTATAAAAGGCTAAACGAGGTCGGCTATGAAAAAATGCAGAATGAAATAATTGAAAATCCACATTATATAATAGAATGGATAAAAACTTTTGTTTCTAACGACACAAGACAGAAGATAAAACGTCTATTTAGAAATTAAAGTTTATCCAATATAAGTTGTCTATGGAATTCAAGAGAACAGAGTGTATATGTTATTCATTAAGGAAGTGATGTTTTGAATAATTTTAGAGTCAAAAAAGACTGCAGTGGATGTGGCGCATGCACTATTGCCTGCCCGAACCACTGTATCACTATGATATCAGATGTAGAGGGCTTTCTGTATCCAGTTACAGATACTTTGAAATGTAACAACTGTGATTTATGTGAGAAAATATGTCCAACTTCTGCAGAATACTTCGGTAATAAAAGTCTTGTCTCCTATGCAATGCGGTCAAAGGACTCAAACGTCAGAATGTCCAGTTCATCGGGTGGCATTTTTACAGTACTCGCTGTTTCAGTTCTAAGAAATGGTGGTATAGTATTCGGAGCGGCGGCCGACAATATGCAGCAAATTAGACACATTTGTGTCAAATCTGAGAATGAACTGTGGAAGCTCTGCGGTTCTAAGTATGTTCAGAGCGACGTTGGAAACTCATATTTCGAGGTAAAGAAAGAACTAAAAAATGATACTGTTGTATATTTCAGCGGAACCCCTTGCCAGATTGCAGGATTGTATGCTTTTTTACGTCATGATTATTCCAATCTGATTACACAAGACATCATATGTCATGGAGTACCATCACCTTTAGTGTGGAAGAAGTATATAAAAGAAAAATCTGAAAAAAACCATTCCGGAGTTAGAGAAGCTAGTTTTCGGGAAAAAAGTAAAGGATGGGAAAGGTTTTCTATGAAGATCGGATTTAATAATGGAAAAAACTATGTTGCCGATCTCTCGAAGGATCTTTATCTGCGTGGGTTTCTGAACAATTTATTTCTTAGACCGTCGTGCTATGCTTGTGCGTTCAAATCGGAGCAACGGCTGGCTGATATCACTCTTGCTGACTGTTGGGGAGCGGACCGGTTAAATGTGAAATTACCTTTCGATCAGGGGCTGTCACTGGTATCGATTAACAGTATTAAGGGAATGCAACTGTTTAGAGAAGTTGAATCTATGGTGGAATCGGAGTCGTTGTCGTGGAAGGCAGCCATCGGATATAACTGTGCAGCAACCGAGTCTGCAACTCTTAACACACAGCGAAATAGCTTTTTTGAGAAATTAGCTTTTGATCAGCCCATTCATAAGACTATTCGTAATCACCTACCAAAAAACAGCATTATAAATCAAATAGTAAGTAAACTATATCGAATTAAAAAGCGTTTTTTGCATCGTGTATAATAGGAATATAACGATATGTAATTTATGAAATAGTTATTCCAAAATCAAAAGGAACATCACAAAAATAAGCCAGATTCAATTACAAAGTTTGTATATTAACTTCGGTATTTGAATGCTTAATTCTGTTATCATTCAAAGTGTCCTTATTTATCCGTTTTATTGTAGTACCATTTATAAATAAATCTATTCATCGGGTTTGTGAGGTACAACATTGAATAGATTTTTAATTCAATATAATGAACACTTGGAGCAGAATTTACTTCAACAATTTTATTAAGTTTGGGTTATAATCTCTTGCACAAATAGCCTTTGATAGTGTAAAATAAATTACTAAATAAATAAATATCAAAAGTAGGAATTGGTAAAAACAAATGAAAAATTTAGTTGCATCTAATATTTATAGAAAAGACATTGATGGATTAAGAGCACTCGCAGTTCTAGCTGTTATTTTATTCCATTCTGGCTACCTTCCAAACGGATATTTAGGGGT
>CAZZCN010000004.1:22363-43648 GCA_964652975.1 uncultured Oscillospiraceae bacterium
TTTTGGATTTTCCGGATTTGGTGGTGGGTTCATAGGGGTTGATATATTTTTTGTCATTAGTGGTTTTCTTATAACTAAAACAATATATATTGAAATAAATGAAAATCGATTTTCTCTTTTTGCGTTTTATTTGCGAAGAATAAGGAGAATAATTCCATTAGTATTAATAGTTAATTTTATTGCTTTGATAATTGGTATTTGTGTTATGCTACCTAACGATTTGGAAAACTTAGTTGAATCGATTATTGCAACTAATATATTTAGTAATAATATTTTACAATACATTACTACTGGGGATTATTGGAATGTAATAAATGAATACAAACCGTTAATGCACACTTGGAGTCTTGGAATAGAAGAACAATACTACCTATTTTATCCATTTGTTTTTTTAATTATTGGACGATGGAAAAAGAAATATATTTTTCCAACACTAATAATTCTAACTTCGATATCACTTATTTTATTTTTATTCCCTTCATTTGACGATGTTTCCAAATTTTATTTAATTCCATTTCGCTTTTTTGAAATATCATTGGGTGGAATAGGTGCAATAATTTTCAAGGATAAAGTTATTAAATATAGATTTTCATGGATACTGATTTTTGTTATTCTATTTATTTTATGCTTTAACGTTGTTTACATACCAAATAATTTCAAACTTTTATTAATAGTCACTATGTCATTAGGATTAATTATTTCAGCAAATAGCCAAAATAGAGTCAGTTCAATTATTTTAGAAAACAAATTAATAGTTGGCATTGGAAAAATTAGTTTTAGCCTGTATATGTGGCATCAGCTAATATTTGCGTATTGTCGATATTTCGTTTTGGAAGAAATCAATTTTACTTCTACGATTATCTTATATATTTTAATATTTTCACTTTCTATAGTATCATACAATATAATTGAAAAACCTTTTAGAAATAAGAAAAAAATTAGCGTTTCAATATTAATTTGGTTAGTGAGTATTGGGTTCGTAATAACCACTGGTCTATCATTCTTTATCTATTTCAGAGCAGGTGTTATCCGTGATATTCCAGAACTTGATATCACACAATCAAATATACAGAAAAATATTCATGCGCAATACAATGATAATATATATAGTATGAATAAAGAATTTACTACAAGCAATAAAATAAAAGTATTAATTATTGGAGATAGCCAGGCGAGGGATTGGGCAAATATTTTACTTGAGTCTAAATTCAACGAAAATATAGAAATATCATATATATTTTCATTATCTAACAATGATAATGTTAGAAACAGATTAGACCGAGCAGACTACATTTATTTTTCTGGATTAAATAAGCAATTATATGATGAATATGCTAAACAATATAGTATAGATACTTTAAAGGTTTGGTGTGTAGGTATAAAAAAGTTTGGAGTTTGTAATGGCATTTTTTATAATAAGAGAGGAAGTAAGGATTACCTATATCAAAAAACGATTATTAAGAAAGATATATCAGATAGAAATACTACATTGAAAGATCAATGGGGAAATAAATATATTGATCTAATTGAAATGAATATCGATCAAAATGGCTTTGTACCGGTATTTACACCGAATGGTAAATTCATTAGTCCTGATTGTGTCCATTTAAGCAAAGCTGGAGCAATTTATTTTGCTGGATTTGTTGAAAAACAAATACAAATAAATTAAAGTGGACAGTACCAATTATATAAGCGGATAAATATCCATAATATCATAGAAAAAAAGATGTAATTGAATATTATCGTTGTGAAAAATCATGATTCTAGCAAATATCACTTTAAGGATACCGAGTACCGAAAGCAAATAGGAAACTGATGATGGCTGATAGTAACTACAATGAAAATCGATAGAAAACGGCACCCAACTGAGAAAAATTTATTAACAATAACACGTACCTACTTTTATTCGCTTTGCTTTGCCGAAATTCATCAGTTTACATTACGTTACCACTAAAGAGGAATGTCACAATGTCAAGAGCTTTTTTATTAAGTGACTGTAAATACATCTTACAAAGCACACTTAATGACAATAAAAATTGTGTATATATATCAAGCTATTCACTAGAGATATTCAATTACTTAACTTAATACTGAATTTATATAAAACCTTGAAAGATAAGCAAAGCATATTCAAAAATAAAATATTAATGATCACCGGTGGGACTGGGTCCTTCGGTAATGCTGTTTTTAGGAAATTCCTTGACAGCGAGGTCAAGGAGGTTCGTATATTTTCCAGGGACGAGAAGAAGCAGGACGATATGCGAAAACTTTATAAGAATGACAAGATTAAATTTTACAACGGGAATGTGCGGGACATTGCAAGTATCAAGAATGCGATGAATGCTGATGTGTATACATCACAGAACACGAAGCAACTATCGCTTGAAGAAGTGAAGGCGAGACTTTTGTAACTGCATTATATACAAGAAGAGCTTGTAGCTTGGAATGCGAGGAAGTGATGCGTTAATAAATATGGGTATGGGTACCACGTGCCGAAAAGGAACTTGAATGTTCTGGAAACTGGAGAAGCCCGTATAGTAGGTGTTGGCGATTTCGGGAAAAGTTAGTTCCGGTGACGGAAAAAAGTTTGTTCCAATATGGGGTACGTGGTTTGGGGGAGGAACTTGAGGAACAAAACCAGCGGAAACGCTGTTTTTTGTAACTAAATGATAACAATATTCTTGAAAATGGCAAACTTGCCTAAAGGTGAGGACGCAAAGCCAAGAGTCTAAGGCGTAAGCTACGACAGTCGGGCTGCCAAGAGGTCAAATGTAGTATTGTGACTCTTTTTGGATTTTACAAAGGAGGGCTTTATATGTATCGATTTTCTAACTTAATTAAGATTACAGGAATAGCCGGCTTGATTTGTGCTATATTTTTGGGTGTGTTTCTTTTTAATAAAGTTATCTCTGCAGTTGACGAGACAAGTAAAGAGCGTGAGAACAGGGTTCATCTTGCCGCGCAGGAGACCTTGCTTGTTAAGCAGCTGAGGGATCTTGAGCAGGCTTCTTTGACGGATTTTATGACCGGCCAATATAACGCTTCGGAATTGTACGATATCGGGAAGAAATATTTTTCGTATGATTTAAGTATTAACGGTAGCGCGGTTAACAGCGGTAATGCACAGATGAATGTCAGTGGCTCTCAGTTGGGGCTTGTAATTACTGATTGACGATACAGGAAGTAAATTCCGCGGTGGCGAGGATAATGGTGGCGAATTTGCCGGGGGGACAGGAGCTTTCACCGACGATGAGAGTGATGATTCCTTTCGGCAGAGGGATGTATCAAGGAACTGGATGATATTTACAACTATTATGCTGGCATTTGTGATAGTTGAACTTGTTATTTTCTTTAGCATCAGCGCGAGATATGACAATGAAAGAAGCATCAATCGAGCCTTTTCCCAGCGCATTTCCAGATATGAAGCGGTTATCAAAAATTATAATTTGCCGCAGCTAACTACGGACGATGCGGTCAATAACAAAGGATCCGTCAAGGACAATGGAACTGGATCCGACACAGATTCGGGTGCTGGAACTGTATCCGCTACAGGGTCTGGCACTGGCACGGGGATGGGTACGGGATTGGGATCGGGATCGGGATCGGGATCGGGCGCAAATAACGGTAACGGTACAGGTTCGAGTAAGGTTGCGGATGATGCATTGGAAAACAAAGAGATTCCGGACAGCCAGCATTTTTTGGAGAACAGTCTTAAAGCGATTCTTTCGCCGTCTCAACTCAGCGATTTATACAAGTCTTTTTGGAAATACGAAATCAAAGTCAATGGCGAGATTTTGCCGCTGGACTTGATCAAAGACGGGCTAAGGATTAAGGTTGTTTCACAGAAGGATTTTATGGCTGCAAAGGCCCTGGAGAGTTCGGCGTCAGGCTCGGTAACAGACTCGAAATCCGACTCGGATACATATGCAATAGTTTTGGGAGTTAGTGCCGATTCCCCTGAATCGTCAACAGATTCGCAAAATGCAAAAGTTATTAAAGTTGCTGCCGGTGATTTTACTGTTAAATTCTCGCAAATCGAGAAACCGAGGGTTTTGCCTGTAGAGATGCATGTTAAAGGCGCGTTGGGCGGCGGTAAATCAAAAGATACTTTCGACAAGCATCTTCTTATCACTTCAGAAGTCAACCCCGTTATCAGCGTTGCAGACGGTGTAGCATCTTATAGTTTCAAAGATCTTAAGGCTGGGCAGTCCTTTTTTATATCTCCTGACAACATACTTAGAAGTTATATTGGTTGAGATTCGAGTGGCGGGAAAGAAAGTGGAGAGCTAGATGCGGCGGAAACGCTGTTTTTTTTAGTGGCTCAATGACTACAATTGAAAATGTGGCAAGGCAGAATCAAAAGATAATGAATTCTTATAGAAATATAATTATTATAGAAATCAATTGTTACCGTTGCTCAAAATATGTGTTTGAAGTATAATTCAATTGTGCTGGATACTTGTATATAGTAAATATTATGTGACCGAAAGGATAGCAAATCATGTTTAAGAACAATATATTAATGATCACAGGCGGGACGGGGTCATTCGGGAACGCTGTACTCAGGAAGTTCCTTGACAGCGAGGTTAAGGAGATCCGTATATTCTCAAGGGACGAGAAGAAGCAGGACGATATGCGAAAGATTTATAAGAATGACAAGATCAAGTTTTACATCGGGGATGTGCGGGATATTGCAAGTATCAAGAATGCGATGCATGGAGTCGATTATATTTTTCATGCGGCGGCGCTCAAGCAGGTGCCTTCGTGTGAGTTTTTTCCGCTGGAGGCGGTTAAGACTAATGTACTTGGAACTGATAACGTACTTACTGCTGCGATTGAATGCGGTGTCAAGAAGGTTATCTGTCTTTCTACGGACAAGGCGGCGTACCCAGTAAATGCGATGGGTGTGTCGAAGGCGATGATGGAGAAGGTGTTTGTCGCCAAGTCGCGGACTGTTGATGCTGACAAGACATTGATCTGCGGTACGAGATACGGGAATGTCATGGCATCGAGAGGGTCTGTCATTCCTCTTTTTGTTGAACAGATTAAAGCGGGACATGCTCTTACCGTGACCGACCCACATATGACACGTTACATCATGAGCCTTGAAGAGGCGGTGGAGCTTGTAGAGTTTGCTTTTAACAATGCAAAGGCCGGTGATATCCTGGTCCAAAAGGCTCCGGCTTGCACTATAGGGGTTCTGGCGCAAGCAGTCAACGAGCTGTTCGGGTCTCATTGCAAAATCAAGACTATCGGTGTCAGGCACGGCGAGAAGAATTACGAGGCGCTTTTGACCAGGGAAGAGGCGGTCAATGCCGAGGATCTGGGGGATTATTTCAGGATTGGCATGGACAAGCGTGATCTTAATTACGGCAAGTTTTTCGAGGACGGTGACAAGAAGGCGATGAATGCGGATGAGTATACGTCGCAGAATACGAAGCAACTGTCGCTCGAAGAAGTTAAGGAGAAGCTTTTGCAACTTGATTATATACAGGAAGAACTTTCGGCTTGGAACTCGCGGAAGTGATGTGGAATTGGAATATTTAAAATAGTGTTATTGAAATAGCAAAACAAAAAAACATATAAAATAAAATATATATGAAAATGGAAATTCTATATAATAATTGCATAATACATACCAAAAGAAGGATGAACAATAAATGAAAATTCTTATTACCGGAGCCAATGGCTTTATTGGTCAGAATCTGATAGCGGAGCTTGGGAATCTTAAGTTTACGGATTTGTATAGGTTTGATGTGGATACTGAAAGTGACTTGCTGGATTTGTATTGCAGTGACTGTGATTTTGTTTTTCATCTTGCGGGGGTCAACCGACCAAAGGAACAGTCAGAATTTATGGAAGGCAATTTTGGATTTACCTCCGTGCTTTTGGACACGCTTAAGAAACATAAGAATTTTTGTCCGGTTATGATTTCGTCATCAACACAGGCGGCTATTGCCAATCCATATGGAGAAAGCAAGAAGGCCGGTGAGGATTTGCTTTTTGATTATGGCAGACTGACGGGTGCGAAGGTTTTGATATATCGTTTCCCCAACGTTTTTGGCAAATGGTGCAGACCCAATTACAACAGTGCGGTGGCTACTTTTTGCCATAATATCGCTCATGACCTGCCGATTACGGTTAATGACCCGAATGCTGTCATGAATCTGGTTTATATCGACGATGTGGTTGCCGAGCTTGTTAATGCACTTGGCGGGAATGAGAACCGTGTTGGTGAATTTTGTGAGGTGCCGGTTGTGCATAGGGTAAACTTAGGAGAGATTGCCTCTCTGCTGCATTCTTTTAAGAATTCTCGATCTGACCTTGGTGTGCCCGACATGTCGGATGCTTTTGCCAAGAAGCTTTACAGCACATACCTCAGCTATCTTCCGGTAGATGGGTTTAGCTATCCGCTCAAGATGAATGTTGACGCGCGCGGGTCTTTTACTGAGTTTATTAAAACACCTGACCGCGGGCAGGTTTCGGTTAATATTTCGCATCCGGGCATTACGAAGGGCAACCACTGGCATCATTCGAAGAATGAGAAGTTTCTTGTGGTTAGCGGGCGAGGGGTTATCAGGTTTCGTAAAGTCGGGGGAGTTGCAGGTGTTGTTGAAGCGCAAGTTAATGGTGTTACAGTAGCTGGAGCTGATACTATAGGCGTTACTGGTGCCGATGTTCTTGCTGATGCTACAGGTGCTACCGGTGCAGGTACCGGAGATGTAATCGAATATTTTGTAAGCGGAGACTGCCTTGAGGTCGTGGATATTCCTACCGGGTATACTCATAATATTGAGAATCTGGGCGAAGTGGACATGGTTACGATTATGTGGGCGAACGAGGCATTTGATCCAGACAAGCCGGATACGTTTTTTCTAAACGTATAACAGATTAGGGAGACTTTTCATTTGTATTACTAGAAATAATTGAACTTCAGAATTGTCTGAAATTGTAGAACTCAAAATTGTCCAATTATTTCCTTGACAATGCTAGGTATTATGATAAGATTTTACATATAGAGTTTGTGGTTAATCTTTTTACTAGTAATATTATTATTTGAGTTTTGTGCTATGTATCAAGATTATATAGATTTTATATATTTTTAGTGATTACAATATTCTTGAAAATAGCAAACTTACCGAAAGGTAAGGACGCAAAGCCAGGAGTCTAAGGCTTAAGCTATGACAGTCGGGTTGCCAAGAGGTCAAATGAATTATTTAACCTCTTTTGGAACTTTACGAAGGAGGTTTTTTTATGTCCATATTTGCGAGCATTTTATCTATTTCAGTTACGAGAGTCAAATCGGCAGACACACTATTTACAGATTTTTCATGTTCTTCATTTGTAACCGTTAAACAGCCATACGCCATGCATTATTATTCAGCTGGAAATTTTATAGGGAGCGTGAACATATGAGTACTTTAGCCGGGATATTTAAGCCTGTAGGAATATTTTTAGCGATTTGCGTGGTGTTTCTAGGTGTGCTGATTGTTAACAAGATTAGTACGACGAATGCCGAGACAATAAAGGAAAGGGCGAACAGGGCTCCACTCGTCAAGATGGAAGCTGCTCTTGTGAAGCAACTTGAGAATCTCGAAAAGGATTCTCTAACGGATTTTATGAGGAAGCAATACAGCGACTCGGAATTATATGACATCGGGAAGAAGTATTTTGTATATGATCTAAGTGTTAGCGGTACTGATATTAACAGCGGGAATACCCAGCTCAACTTAAATGACTCGCAACTGGAAATTGTTATTACCGAAAATATCAAAGACAGTGATTTTCCTGCTGAAATAATTAAGGAAATTTCACTATTAAACAAAGACAAATTCCTATCAGCACCTCCTGTTACTATTACTTCTACCAAATCCGCTTATACGGAAAAGACTGAATATTTTACAGACAGAACCGTTGCAAGCTACCTGTTCAAGGCATTCGAGAACGATGAAATCATTTCTGTTACGATTAACAATCCAGATATTGTAAAATCGCTGGGTCTTGAGACGAATGAGGTCAAGATTTTTGTCAAGCATAAGTGATGGATTTGCAATGCAAACAGTGATGGTGAATAATTTGGAATGTTTTTATCAAATACAAGCAGTGAAAAGAAAACTAAGGCTTTTGTCGAATATAAGTAGTGAAAAGCAAACTAAGGTTTTTATCAAACACCAAGGATGAAAATACTATAACAATTTGAATAACTTGCAAGGTGAAGAGGGTGGATTATGGGAAACGATGGATTTCAGAACAACGATGGATTTTTGAATAATGAAGGGAATGAAGATTTATTTAAACATATGATTTTGTTGACTGCTGATGACTCCGGAAGGGATTTCCGGGATCCTGATGTGCATGAGGAATTTGGTGGCGGCGCGGGGATTTTGACTGATGAAGATTCGCAGGAGCAATTTTATTCAAGGGAGACTTCGAGAAACTGGATGATATTCACAACTGTTATGCTGGCATTCGTTGTTGTGGAACTTGTTATTTTGTTCAGTTTCAGCATCGGATATGACAATGAGAGAAGTATTAACCGTGCCACTTCGCAGCGTATTTTAAGATATGAGGCAGCTATTAAGGGTTACAATTCGCCGCCTCTGCTGCAAAAAGCAGGTACTGTCGGCTCAGATTCGAGTACGGATTCGGATTCGGGTTCGGGTTCGGATAAGGATGATGAAACAGACAGCAGACATTTTCTGGAGAACAGTCTCAAGTCGATTCTTTCTCCGTCACAGCTTGTCGATTTGACAAAGTCATTCTGGGTATACGAACTTAGCATCAATGGTGAAATATTACCGATTGATGCGGTTTCGGACGGACTTACCATCGAGGCCGTATCCTCCAGCGGTTATAGTGCAGCAAGGGCTGTTGAGAGTCCTGACCCGGGAGCGGACACAACACCCACGGATGCACAAAGCAGAAAAGTTATCAAAGTGATGGCCGGTGATGTAACAGTCAAATTCTCGCAGGTCGAGAAGCTCAGATCGCTGCCTGTTTCGTTGCATTCCAAAGGTGCTTTGGGTGGAACTGTCGCCAAAGACTCTTTTAACAAGCATCTCATTATTACTTCGAAGGTTAATGCCGACAGCAACACTGCAGACGGTGTTGCTTCATATTTTTTCAAAGATATCAAAGCGGGGCAATCCATTGAGCTTTCTCCTGACAGTGTCCTTAGAAGTTATATTGGTTAATGTGAGAATGTTATATCTGGTAGCGGAATGTGTTACCAGTTGTATTGATTGGTTTTTCTTGAAATTGTAGATAATAGCTGCGAACAGACTATCTGATGAAATAAGCGGTGTGGACTATAGGTATGAAATATGAATAATACACCAAGAATAAAAGATGTAGAACCGAATGGAAATATGATATTAACTGTAATATTTCAAAATGGTGTTATAAAAGAATACGATGTAAGGCCATTAATTTCAAGGTATGACGTTTTTGAACAACTTGAAAATGAATCTATATTTAATTTGGCAAGGGTTGATTGTGGCGGATTTGGAGTTGCGTGGACAGACGAAATCGACCTTTCGGAATATGAAATATGGGAAAATGGCATTACTATTAGTCCAAGTGAAACTACATCTAAGGCATGCTAGAGAATTAATATGAACCTAGTTGATTTTATTACTATTATTTGATTGGTAAAGCAGAATCTCTGATTTCAGGTGCCACAAAGTAACCCTGGGGGAACTTGGGATATAATATAAAAATTGCAAAATTGTGATGTATGATATTGATATTAAATCCACAATGAAGTAGAATGCTTTTAGAAGCAATTTTAAGTCCAATTTTGATTATGGCCTATAGCAATGTTTCAGTGCCAGATGATTGCTGACCCACGCGGAAGTCACCACGGAAGTTACCACGGATTACAAAAGTATCAAATCACTTATTATGGTGAAAGTATCAAAAACATATATAAAATTATAACTAGAAGATTTGTTCTAGCACGAAAAATTTGTCACATATTTGGGGAGATTACAATGAATAAAAAACTAAAAGTAATGACCGTAGTTGGGACCAGACCTGAGATAATCAGGCTTTCAGCTGTGATTAACAAGCTTGAGGAGTCCGAGGCGATTGAGCACATTCTGGTGCATACAGGGCAGAATTATGACTATGAGTTGAACGAGGTGTTTTTTAATGATTTCAAGCTCAGGAAGCCGGATTATTTCCTTGACGCGGCAATCGGGACCGCTGTTGAGACAATTGGAAATATTCTTGTGAAGATTGATCCCATATTAGAACAGACGAAGCCTGATGCGGTGCTTGTCCTCGGGGATACGAACAGCTGCCTGTGTGCTATTGCAGCCAAGAGAAGGCATATTCCGATTTTTCATATGGAGGCGGGGAACAGATGTTTTGACCAGCGTGTGCCGGAAGAGACCAACCGTAAGATAGTCGACCATACAGCGGACATCAATCTTACATACAGCGACATTGCCAGAGAGTATCTGCTTCGTGAAGGGCTGCCGTCCGACCGTATTATCAAGACTGGAAGTCCTATGTTCGAGGTTATCAACTCCAGGCTGGCGGACATCGATGCATCGGATGTTGTTGAGAGACTTGAGCTTAATGAAGGGCAGTACTTTGTTGTATCTGCACATCGTGAAGAAAATATAAATTCCGATACTAACTTTGCTGACTTGATGGATAGTTTGAATGCTATTGCAGAGAGATACCACATGCCCGTCATTGTGAGCACCCATCCCAGAACCCGCAAGATGATTGATGCCAGGCAAGTTGTCTTGAATCCGCTTATCTCGCTTATGAAGCCTCTTGGATTCAATGACTATATCAAGCTCCAATCAAAAGCCAAGGCGGTTATCAGCGACAGCGGAACCATCAGCGAAGAGTCATCTATTCTGAAATTCAAGGCACTTAATATCCGTCAGGCGCACGAAAGGCCTGAAGCCATGGAAGAAGCTTCTGTTATCATGGTGGGACTTGGCAAGGAACGTATAATGCAAGGCCTTGCAATCCTCGAGACTCAGCAGCCGGAGACTTTGCGATATGTTGCCGACTACAGCATGCCTAACGTGTCAGATAAGGTCCTACGCATTATTTTGTCATATACTGATTATGTCAATCGTGTTGTATGGGGGAAATAGAGTCAGAATATGTAAAGCAAAAATTAAATGTTAATACAATAAAAAAGTACTCAATAATAGTCAGATAAAATGAAAGTAAAAATAAAATGCTTGCCATCATACACATTCTTGTAATATAATGTTCACATTCAATGACGAATGCTTTGATTCATTTTTTTAAATAGATATTGACTTTGTTAGAATTAGGTTTGGCCATTTCTTTTTATATTATATAAAAGTTTTGTTCGAATCTATTTTTATAAAAAAAGACTGAAAACAAAAATGAAGGAGGATTCTATGATTAAAAAATTATTGGCTATTCTAATCGGAACGACAATGCTTGCTACTCTATTGCCAGGTTGTAGTGGAGGAGGCAACACAATCAAAATTGGTGGAATTCAACCGATCAGTGGTGATGTTTCAGCTTACGGAACGCAATCCAGGGATGCAATACTGCTTGCAATCAAGGAGATCAACGCTAAAGGTGGAGTTCTAGGCAAACAACTGGAAGCTGTAATCGAAGACGATGAAGCAACTCCAGAAAAGACTCTAAACGCATTCACGAAACTCGTTACCAAGGACAAGGTAGTGGGTATTGTAGGCGCACTTACCAGCAACTGTTCAATCCCTTTATCTAAAGAAGCACAGAAGAGAAAAGTTGTTATGATTACACCATCTTCAACCAATGCAACAGTAACTGATGCAGGAGATTATGTTTTCAGAGCATGCTTTATCGATCCTTTCCAAGGCACGGTCAATGCCAAATTTGCTTTTGACAATTTAAAAGCCAAGAAAGCTGCTGTTATTTTTGACAACACAAACGACTATTCTATTGGCCTCAAAGATAACTTCGTCAAGACATTCAAAGAGCTTGGTGGCACAATTACCAACGAAGAATCCTATGCAACCAAGGATAAGGATTTTGCCGCACAATTAACCAAAATCAAGGGCGGAACACCTGACATTCTTTTTGTTCCTGACTACTACAGCACAGTGTCTCTTATCGCAAAGCAAGCAAGAAATTCCGGTATCATGTCAACAATGCTTGGCGGAGATGGCTGGGAAGCAATTGCAAGCAACGCCGGTGAAGAAGTTAACGGCTCATATTACAGCAATCACTATACTAGCAGTGCCGACGATGCAGAAGTCAAGTCATTCGTAGCAGCCTATAAAGCAGCTTATAACGTTGAGCCCAATGCCCTTGCCGCTCTTGCTTATGATGCTACATACATCCTCGCAGACGCAATTGCCGCTGCCGGATCGACT
This sequence comes from uncultured Oscillospiraceae bacterium, assembly GCA_964652975.1. Lineage (GTDB taxonomy): Bacteria > Bacillota > Clostridia > Saccharofermentanales > UBA5734 > CAZZCN01. Next base: position 34,729 of record CAZZCN010000004.1, read on the forward strand.
GATTCAGAGAAAATCAGAGATGCCATGGCTAAGACAGATAAGAAATTCGTTACCGGAAGAGTCAAGTATGACGAGAAGCGTAACCCGATCAAGTCCGTTGTCATGGTCAAGGTTGTTTTTGAAGGCGGAAAGCTAAAAGAAGTATACGAGACAACAGTTGATCCATAAAATTAACCACATGTAGATTTAAACTCTGCCATCTCTACGAGTTGGTGAAAGTATGCCACATAGTTAATCAAACCCCGTAGTATTATGGTTCTGATAAATGTAAAAGATCATAATTATGTAAAGTATAAGAATATAATAATGGGGGAGGGACTCTTCTCCCATTATTGTATTTTTATTATGAAAATGAGACTATAACAGCAAATAACAAATATGCAAACAACTAATTGTAAATGACGTTTCGCGAAGTGAGAATCAAGAAGCAAGTAAATTTAATGATTTTTATTCTAAGGGGAGGCACTTTTAATGGAATTTTTGCAACAGATGGTAAACGGAATTTCTCTCGGAAGCGTTTACGCCCTGATAGCATTAGGTTATACAATGGTGTATGGCATTGTAAAACTTATTAACTTCGCTCACGGTGAAGTTATGATGATTGGTGCCTTTACCGGATATTTTGTAATGAGGGCGATGGGGCCGACTTATCTTTCACTCGTTGTCGCAATTGCTGCATCAATGGCTGTGTGTGCAATATTAGGAATGACTATCGAGAAGACATGCTATAAGCCTCTTAGGAATGCGCCCAAGATAAATATTTTGATTACAGCCATAGGATTATCGATATTTCTCCAGAATCTGGCAAGGGTGGTTCCATTTATAGGACCCAACCCTAAGCAGTTTCCTACTTTACCGAATAAGAACATTGACATATTCGGATTTCGCATCAGCCAGGTAAAGGTCATCGTTATAATCGTTTCTATTCTTCTGATGATTATTTTAAATATTATTGTAAACTACACCAAGACAGGGAAAGCTATGAGAGCGACATCTTACGACAGGGATGCAGCTCTTTTAATGGGTATAAATATCAATAGAATAATATCTATAACATTCGCAATAGGTGCATCCATCGGCGGTTCTGCCGGTGTCTTGTTCGCACTTTCCTATCCTCAGGTCGAGCCTTACATGGGAGTCATGCCCGGATTAAAGGCTTTTGTCGCAGCAGTTCTCGGAGGCATAGGGAGCATTCCAGGTGCTATGCTTGGAGGATATATCATGGGTACGGCAGAGACCCTTACTAAAGGGTTCATATCATCAAAACTCGGAGATGCGGTCGCATTCGGTATTTTGATAATTATTCTGATCATAAGACCCGCAGGTATTTTAGGTAAGAAAACAAACGAGAAGGTTTAGCTTATATTAAGACCCACATAAGTTGGAGGTAAAAATGTTTAAGCGACAAGGACTTAAAAATACATTAACACTTTTAGCAGTATCCGTTGCAGTTTATGCATTGCTTTTGGTACTGCAGATAGTAGGAGTGATAGATGAGTATAACGGAAGGCTGCTGGCTCTTTCCGGAATATATTTAATTGTTGCCTTAAGCCTCAACCTTGTTACAGGATTTACCGGGCAGCTGGCCTTGGGACACGCAGGATTCATGTGCGTCGGAGCATATAGCACGGCGATAGGAATCATGCAATTTCATTTGCCGATGATCATAGCAATAATACTTGGAGGAATTGTATCCTCAATATTCGGTCTTGTTATTGGATTCCCGACTCTAAGACTTCGAGGAGACTACCTTGCCATAGCCACTTTAGGGTTTGGTGAGATTATAAGAGTTACTGTAATCAATCTGGATAAGCTCACCGGTGGTGCATCAGGGCTTGACGGAATACCTTCGTTTTCCGATACCGGTGATTACCTGATAGATGCACTCATTCGATACACATGGGTTTTTGGATTTGCTATTTTTGTCATTGTCGTAATCAGCAATTTAATCAAATCGTCCAATGGAAGAGCTATTATTTCGGTAAGAGAGGATGAAATTGCGGCTAATTCAATGGGGGTGAATACGTCATATCAGAAAATTTATGCTTTTGTCATATCCGCTTTCATAGCAGGACTTGGCGGAGGCTTGTATGCAGCATTTATTGGCTATTTGAACCCTGTAATGTTCGGATTTCTTTCATCGGTCAATATAGTTATTATAATAGTTCTTGGAGGCCTTGGCAGTATAACAGGTACGATTTTTGCAGCCATAGGATTCACGTATATACAGGAATGGCTTAGAGTATTTAAGGATTTCCGCCTTGTTATTTTCGGACTTGCATTAATTGCAGTCATGCTTTTTTGGCCCAGTGGCCTTATGGGCAACAAAGAAATCTCAATTATCGGCATCCTTAACAAAGAAGCCAGAGCTAAGCATTTTGACAAAATCAAAAGCTTCATCAGCAAGAGAAAGAGAGGTTAGGACAATATGGTCGTTTTAGAGACAAAAAACCTTTCTATAGAATTTGGTGGTCTTAAAGCCGTTTCGAATTTTAATTTTGCAATCAACGAAGGAGATCTGGTAGGTCTAATTGGACCGAATGGAGCAGGCAAAACAACAGTTTTCAACATGCTGTCAGGAATTTACAACCCCACATCCGGAAGCATATTGTTCAACACACAGAAATCCAAACTTGTAAATATCAACAAGCACAAGCCATATCAGACAACGAGGGAGGGCATTGCCAGAACATTCCAGAACATCAGACTGTTCAAGAATCTGACTGTCATGGACAACGTGCGAATTGCATTACATACAAGTGCCAGATATAACTCACTGCAAGCCATACTCCGGACACCTGCATTTTACAAGGAAGAGGTTCGGATCAAAGAACGTGCACAGGAATTACTTAAGATTTTCAATCTTGATTCCAAGCAGAACGAGCTAGCCAAGAACCTTCCATACGGTGAACAGCGCAAGCTTGAAATTACAAGGGCACTCGCTACAGACCCCAAGCTCTTGCTGCTGGATGAGCCCGCTGCCGGCATGAATCCTCAGGAGACACAGAACCTGATGCAGCTAATTAAATTCATACGAGAGAAATTTGACCTTACCATTCTTCTGATTGAACACGACATGAGCCTTGTCATGGGGATTTGTGAGCGGATAACTGTTCTGGATTACGGAGTTACTCTTGCCGAAGGTACGCCGGAACAGATAAGCAAGGACCCTAAGGTTATCAAGGCATACCTGGGAGAGGACGGTGGTTTCAGTGCTTAAAATTGTAAACTTAAGTGTTTTCTACGGCACCATTCAAGCACTTTCGAATATTGATTTTGAAGTCAGTCAAGGTGAAATTGTTACTTTGATAGGGGCCAACGGCGCAGGGAAAAGCACTATTCTCAAGACAATCTCAGGATTGATACCGCCTAAAAGCGGTACTGTGTCATTTTTTGATACTCCTATTGTCGGAGTCGCTGCTAATAAAATAGTTGAAATGGGCATGAGTCATGTACCCGAGGGCAGAAGGGTTTTTGCCAATCTTACTGTTCTGGAGAACCTTGAGATGGGTGCTTTTACACGCAAAAACAAAGTCGAGATTAAAGACGACCTGGAGATGGTTTTTACAAGGTTTCCAAGGCTTAAGGAAAGAGTCAAACAGGATGCGGGTACTCTTAGCGGTGGAGAGCAGCAGATGCTGGCGATGGGGCGCGCTCTTATGAGCAGACCCAGGCTTTTACTAATGGACGAGCCGTCAATGGGGCTGGCACCGTTATTGGTTAACGAAATATTTTCTATCATCAAGGATATTAACAGCACAGGAACCACCGTTTTGCTGGTGGAGCAAAATGCAAACATGGCGCTATCAATCGCCAACAGGGCCTACGTTCTTGAGACTGGCAAGATAGTACTTTCCGGGAACGCAGCTGAATTGGCGGCAAGTGAAGAGGTAAGGAAGGCATATCTTGGGGTATAGGTAAAAACAGGAGGTAAGAATTATGTATGTAAAAGACAAAATGACTATCAATCCTTTCACGGTATCACCCGATGATTCAGTTGCTGATACGCTTGAGCTAATGCGTTCGAAGAATATCCGCAGAGTCCCTGTAATGCAAAACAGACAACTTGTAGGAATTGTAACCGAACGCAAATTAATCGAAGTATCTCCTTCACCTGCTACGTCGCTGAGTGTTTTCGAGATAAATTATCTACTGTCTAAAACGAAAATTGAATCCATAATGACAAAAAACGTTATAACAGTTGCGCCCGACACTCTTGTTGAGGACGCGGCCGTTATCATGCGAGAAAACAAAATAAGCGGACTTCCTGTAATGGTCGGCTCTGAACTGGTCGGTATTATAACTGAATCTGCAATATTCGATGCATTCATAGAGATTATGGGATATAGAGACAAGGGAAGCCGCATAGCGGTCAAGGTTATTAACAACAAGCCTGGCGTTCTTAAGACGATTGCAGGGATTATAAGTGATTTTGATGTCAACATATCGCATATTGTATTTCAAGGTGAGGAGATTATACTGAGGATCGGCACCGTTAACACCAAGGAGATAGTAGATCTGATTGTGCAAAACGGATTTGAAGTTACTTCGGTTGATTATTTCAATTAGAAAAATGCGTTTTTAGCTATACAACCCATTTATAAATTCTTCAAACTTCATGAAAGTTCTTTAGCTGTTTTAAATAAGTAAAGGCAGATTTGGATTGTGCTTTTGCAAAATCACTCATTGTAATTTTGTGATTTCAGACAAATACAAATTGAACCAAAACCATATATATTACAGTGCCAATGCCTATGCTAATGAGATTGTTTCTCTTCCAGATATGTAGTGCAATGACTATGGCTATTGCTATGAACTGAGGTGCAAAGGTCGATATTACTGCGAAATTTATTGTTTTGATGCAGTACACTATTAGAATGGCAATAACTGCTGCAGGTAGGCTTTTACCCAGATATTTCACCAGCCCGGACGGCTGCTGCCCTCTGCCGAATACCGCAAAGGGAAACAGCCTTGTTGCAAAGGTGCAGACTGCTATGACTGTTATCATTAAAATCTCATTCTTATCAGCCATTGCGTGAGTCCTCCAGTAAACCGGCCGTTACAGTTTTTTCGTTAATATCAGCTATTGAATTTTTATCCTTTGCATCAGTCACTAAATTTTTATCGTTCGCAGAAGCTGCTTTTATTTCCTCGTTCATACAAACATCACACATCTCTTCATGCTCCCTCATTCTGCCTTTCAACGCCAGAAGTATAACAATGGCTGATATTAATGATGGCAAAATAAATTTACCAGGACCAAAAATCAACAAGGATATGCCGCCGCATAGTATTCCTGTAATAGCAGGAATCTTGCTTCTGGATGCTAACCATTGCTCGACAAATATTACAGTAAAAAGCGCGGTCATGGCAAAATCGATGCCTTTCGTATTGAATGTAATAAATTCTCCGGCAATTGCACCCAGTACCGAGCCGGATATCCAGTATATATGATTCAAAATGGCAATGGAAAGGAAAACTCTGTTTTCGTCAAGACTATCGGGGGTTTTTTCTGCGCATAAAAGTGAATAAGTCTCGTCGGTAAGAGAGAATATCATATAAAAATACGCCTTGCCCATTCTCTTGAACTTCTCAATAAACGACAGTCCGTAAAATATATGCCTGCCATTTATTGACAAGGTCATCAGTATTACAGATACAAAGTTCATTCCGCTGCCAAGCATGCCGACCATTGCGTATTGCATTGAACCGGCAAAGACAAACAAACTCATAAAAAATGCCCAGATAAAATTATACCCGGCTTTTTGCAATAAAATTCCAAACGCCACTCCCAGGAATAAATACCCGAAAAGCACAGGAATTGTCTTGATAAATGCATATTTTAATACTTTTTTTATATTATTCACACCTTTCAAAATAATGAACAAAAAATAAATATTATGATTACAAAATATAATAGGTTTATATTGCTAATATATTTTGTAATTACCTTTTGCTGTTATATATTTTTGTTGCAGCTTTTTGATATTATATATTTTTATGTGAATATTGTCTAGGTTGGTAAGCCTTCATATGAAATAATGCTAAATTAACCAGCTAATCTGGCTAGTGCACATTAATGAAAAATTAGTTCAAAACAAAAAAAATAATACATCACAAGGCGATAATATAGGTAAAAGCTATTACTTAGATGTGTGTAAATAATCACATATGCTTTAATAAAAAATCTATGCTATAATTAGAAGGTATAAAAAATTATAGCGTCAAAAAAGAGGTAGATAGCGTAATGGAAGTAAAGGTAGTTTCACAATTAGAGTATAAGGCAAGGGTTTCATCCGATTTTAAAAGACGGTTAAGAAGGCTTTTCATAGGAGCGATTCCTTATGTTCTTTTCCTTATTGCACTTTCGTGGATTAGTATTGGATCTTTACGCTTCGTGGAGCGGGAATCGGTATTGGCTATGTTTTTAACCCAAAAAGATGATATCATTACTGCAAATGAGTGGCATGGCAAGGACTGGGCGACTTCCATTCCTGACGAAAGACCTACCGTCTATCCAGGGAAACGTGCCACAGTACGTGAAGACGATATTCTGCTAGTTCCTTTCTTTTATATCGGCGAGAAGATAGGTACGATAAAGTTTCCGAGTATAGATCACAGTGTAGACGCCATTCAAGGAGATGAAGAGCCACAGTTTCGTCTAGGGGCAGGTCATTCCTTACATACATATCTGCCTGGACAGGATAATAACTCTGTTTTTGGAGCACACCGCACCACTTACTTTAAGAAGCTTGAGAATATAAAAGTTGGCGATGCAGTTAATTTCGAAGCGGTCTATGGTTACTTCAAGTATAAGATTGACGAGATTCGAATAATAAACGGCGGAGACAATTCAGTAGCCAAGGAGACAAGCAAAGAGCAGCTGACATTGTACACATGCTATCCTTTTACATATTTTGGCAACGCACCCAAGAGGTTCGTTCTTATATGCAGCCTTGTTGAAAGTGAGATTTACAAATGAAATCAAAAGTTGTGACTTTGTCATCCATATGTATAAGTGTTGGAATAGTAATGGCTTCCTTGGCACTTATAGGCTCACTATTTTTGCAGAATACGCTATTTTCGTCTTCATACTACAAAAGCGTGACCCAATCAACGAATTATATTCCTTTGATTAAGCAATCCATTGCCAAAGAAATGAATGGACAGAGCAGCTACGTTGGTATACCTATAGAGACTTTAACAGCAGGACTTGAGGACAACGCTCTCAGGACATCGCTTGACAGCCATATTGACAGGTTAATGATATATTTGCTCCAAAAGGGAGATTTTACTAAAAGCATATATCCTTCTGATCTTTTCAAAAAGCAGCTTGATATATTTATCAAGGCAGAAGGTACTAAAGGCGATTACACACCAACAGTAGAGCAATATACACTATTAGAAGACGTTGCGAAGGATTCTGCAGTAATCACGGAGCAAGTCGTCAATCTAGTCAATATGGACCTGGTTAAGGACATAGCTGAATTCAAGAGAATATACCGTTTTGCAAATATATTGAGAATGATCACCTGGCCCGTAATTGCCTCACTCATTGTGTTATTGGGCCTGTTGTTTATTATTCACAGGAAGAAGGTTACAAGAGCGGTTTTATTTGCTTTTTCTGCATTTTGGATTGTTGGGGCGTCATTAATGGTCCCTGCTATTATAGTTTCGTTTTCTGGCATTGCCAAGAGGTTGTCAATCCAGACACCATATCTTAAATACGCAATTGATACCTGGCTCACAATTGCAAGTCAGTTTATCCTTTATACAGGTATAGCAATCTTCGTAATTTCTACAATAGTGCTTCTTGCAAGAATCCTGGCAATCAGAACGAAACCGATTTGATCGGGATAAAATCATATTCTGCTAGAAATTTGCGTCTGGAGAGTAATAGCATATTCACTTTATCATGTTGCAACAAAATAAAAAACTTGATCGGCAAATCTGATTTTACATTTTTCGGGCAGGAGATACTCCTGCTTTTTTTTAATTTTCATGTCATCAATATAGGTACCGTTTCTTGTATCGAGATCTTCAATAAAAAATGAATTCTCTCTACGGGTAATTCGTGCATGCACTCTCCCTACAGAAAGCGAATTAATCTTGAAATCCACCTTTATACCATCTCTACCAATCAAAAAATCGTCAACCAGTATATAAGCCTTCTGTCCTAAAGTCTCCTGTGGTGTTCCAGGGATTCCATTGCAAAGCATCGCTATTCTGCTCTTATCGACACTTCTCTGCAAAAGAGTTGTCTTTTCTTCTGTTACAGCAAACAGATTACAATCTTGAGGGTCCATAGGATAAGGTTTTGAATCTGTTAAAATTCTAATCGGTGACTTCGGATTGAAAAGTAAAATAATATCAGCCAAAGCACAGAAAATCAAAATCAGAACTACGGCAAAAACTGGTAGATATCTGTTGGAAAACATATTCTGATTCCTTAGAATCACAAATGAGAGGAGAATAAGTGAGAATTCAATTAAAAGGGTTGAAATTATAAAAACAGGTGTAAATTGAAACTTTGATAGAAAACTATCACCAATACGATGACGCTTTGAATTTCCCCGAAGCCCGTTATTATTGACTCTGCTACTATTTAAACGCTCTTCAAGAGACTTTGGTATTACATCATTATGTAAAGGCGATACTATCGAATTTACATCGATAATTTCAGGAAAATTTTCAATTAATTCTATTCCTTCTGCTAGATTAGCCAGGTTCCAAACGGACAAAATCTCAATTTCCTGTTCAGTGAAAAAATCATTGATGCGCATACTATGAATACAATCCAGTTCTGATTCAAGAGAATCGGATCTATCTGAATTATATGTCAAATCACTGTTGTGACTGGCCACATCATCGTCATCGTCATCGTCATCATCATTGTCATCATCATCATCGTCATAATTAC
>CAZZCN010000004.1:43748-50695 GCA_964652975.1 uncultured Oscillospiraceae bacterium
TCATCGTCATCGTCATCGTCATCATCATTGTCATCATCATCATCGTCATAATTACTATTTGCATTTATTTCATTAAGCAACAGTAATTTGAAAAGACCATTCAAAAATGGTTTTATTGGATCTGACTCACACACTGCATTGACAATAGGTAAATAACTAAAATAAATGTCCTTAATACAAAGGTCAACGGTACCTTCAAGTATATAAAACTCAGATAAACTGTGCTTAAGAGAATGCGGGTCCAGAAAGTGGTCGACACACCATTTCAAGCAATTTGCGTACGAAAGTATTATCTCAATTGCTGTTCTACGTGACACCTTTTTATCGACAATAAATTGACTTAGCGGAAGCATACCTGAAATATCAGTTTCTATAATAGTTTTACAGTCCTTGATAGATATCGACATTGGAAGAATGTGATGATTAGAATTTTTGAGCAGACAATCAATCTGATAATAGGGAATCAAGAAAGAATTATCAATCTCTTCAGATATTAAAACTTTTCTCATCCGCTACTAGTCTCCTGCCTTGCTTTCGGAAAGTATACTTTGATCTCCGAAAACATTAGTGATAAGATCTGTTGCGTATGATGTGATTGCTGTTCTAAACAAAAGGGCAAGACTTATAAGCACAGCAATGATTAGCACGATTTCTACCGTGCCAAAACCTTTGCGATGCCTCAATATGTTAGTTTTTCTTTGTATCTTTTGGCTTGAAATTAATCTCATTTTTGATTTTCCCCTTTCTGTTATTTTGGTTGATTCAATAGTTGGTATTTGATAAAAACAATAGATATTCAAGCGTGCTCATTATTATTAGCTTCCATGTTTAATTCATATAACTTTTTTAATTGTAATTAAGCGTTAATTCGCTCATGCTATTACTTCTCACGGCATTTTAAGGGCCATAAGTGACGGTGTGATTGTTATTATCATGACGCAAATCAGTTGTAAAAGCATTGGGAAAAGTAATTTTACCGAAGATTCTTCAAGTCTGGCCTTGGCGGAGATTTTAGACTGAAGCCAGCAAGAACCGGACTGGATTTTCAATAAATGCAAATTTTCACTATTGCCGCTTTTACCGTACTGAGCTGCCAGCATAAGGGCACTTGCTATTTCTGGAATCTGACACCTGTCTGCAAATTTTTCCAGGGAATCACAACTGTTGATGCCGGCTCCCAGGTTGCCTTTCAAAATACCAAGCTCGTGCCTGAATTCGGGGGATGAATTATAAAAAGTATCAATACACATTATAAGAGACTTGTGCAGAACCACTCCGTTTGACAGCAAGGTGGTAAGCAGTCCTACAAAACTTGGGAAATCCCGCATCATTATGCTTTTATTTCTTGAAATTTTTCCTTTTGTGTCCATATCATGCAGGAAGAGTATGGAAAAAGCCATAATAAAAAATATGAAAATTGGTATTTTGACAAAAAATCCCATGATTATGAATCCTGCAAACATGGAAGTCAGCATGCATAATTTTACAAAAATGTATTCTTCTATAGCAAGGATTTTATATGGATACAGATAGGTCAAAGTTCTTTTAAGCGAAAGTGAGTAATCCTCTGGCAGTAGATTCGTTAATTTATTCATAAGGTTTGGAACAACGGGTGAATAATTTGAAAGGTGAGTGAAGATGCTTTCAAAAAGATAGGAAATGGAAGATTTGGAGTCAAATCTCGGCTTGGAATTGCTACCGGTATTCGGCTTGGAATTGATACCGGATTTCGTTTCGGTATTTCTTGAGACCTTGTATACAGAGCCGGAAACAATAACTATGCTGATGCAGTACCCTGTAACTGCAAGTACGAAAGCGAGAAAGATTATAGCTGCTCCCTTGGACGATTCGAAGGCAGCATCCATATACGAATCGACACTTAGCTTCAGACTCCAGATGACAAAAAACGGCATCGCCGACATAATGGTGCTTTCAAGCCTCTTTTGTGAAACATCACTTGAGATATCCTTGGTTATCAGGAGAAGCTCGCTGACCATGTTAAGGCTTTGCCTCAAAATGTGAAGATTCTGACTGCCTAGATGTCGCATTTTAGCTATGGTCTCAAAAAGTGGTGACGCTTCGGGGCATGGTAGTACCTGAGCCAATTCTAAAACACTTATATCAAAAGGCACTCCAAGGATTGTCTTATCCTCGAATGTTCTTAGTCCTGTGCAAATAATTGAATTTCTGCCGTGTAAATTCTCCAACTCGTTTCTGGCATCGCGGAAAGAAATTTCTAATGAGACCCCGATAGATACTTTGGCGCACAAATATTCAAGAAGGCTCTTAAGCTGTTCTCTAGCAATGAGAGTTTGCTTCGAGCTATTGAATAAATTCATACTCTTATAAGGGAAAACTGCCAAAACAACAGCAGAGGCAATTCTCACGGGAAGGGCAGGGATGAAAGGTATTGATAGCAAGTAGAGAACCATGGCAATAAAGATATAGGTTAGCAATGACCTGTAGATATTTAATCTAGACTTTTTCAATTACAAATTCCCCCTCGCTGTAACCATTGATATTGACTATGTTGTCGATGCAGCGACCTCCATTGTGAGTCCTCTTCAGGTGAACAATAATATTGATAGCTGATGCGATCAATGTATTGATAACATCAACCGGCAGAGAGGATGACTCTCTTACCATAATGCAAAGGCGGGAAAGCATATCTACCGCCGAATTGCTATGACCTGTGCTTAATGATCCAAGATGACCGGTATTCATCGCCCACAACATGTCACATGCCTCCTTGCCTCTGACCTCTCCCACGATAATCCTGTCAGGTCTCATTCTCAGAGCACATCTTATGAGATCTGAAAGCAATATTTCACAGCTGTTTTCAGCTGCTGAATTTCTTGCCTCAAGCCGTACCAGATTAGGAGTGTTCTGCAGTTTCAATTCTGACGAATCTTCAATTGTTATAATTCTTTCGTTGCTTGGAATAAATCCTGAAAGCACATTGAGAAATGTTGTTTTACCCGTACCTGTTCCACCTGATATAAAAATATTCTTCTTTGCAATAACTGCATCAATCAAATATTCGGCTTGATTTACAGTCAGAAAATTACATTCTATAAGTGAATCCATTTCAGGCCTTATTCCTGAGAATTTTCGTATGGTAAGAATCGGACCGTCTGGTGCTATAGGATATAAAACCGCGTTTGCCCTTGAACCATCAGAAAGCCTTACATCGGCGATTGGTTCGCTTTCACTAATATTACGATTCGCCTTAGCGAAAAATCTGTAAATAACGTCATTCAAACGCTTTCTGCTCTCAAAAACATTCTGGTGCCTTTTCAATACACCTTTCTCCTCATAAAATATATTGCCAGGCCCATTAACCATTATTTCCGTTATATTCTCATTATCAATCAGCGGTTGCAAGACATCATATCCTCTTATTCTGCAATACAAAAATTCTGCAATTTCCTGCTTTTGCGATAAAGTATATTTAGAACCATTGAATGTCAAAGACACCGCACGGAATATTATTTTGCGGAAGGCATCATCGTCAGGCTCGTTACAATTCTGAAGTGATGTCGAGATTATCTCATTTATTCGATTGTCTTCCGCTAGTGTCAAAATCATACAACCGCCTTTCTATATTTACAAGCCAAATATTACTTAATGTTCTTTATCTGGATGGAAGAAATTTTATTTTAATTGTTTGTGTCTGTGCATATAAATCCAGCTTCTTTGTCCTCTCTGTCCGAGCAAGATACATTTTCTTTACACACTTTACACGAACCGGGAAGGTTTGCCAGCAGATAAGAAAGTTCCTTGTTATAAGCAAAAGCTTCGGCTGAATGATTGCTATTATTCACCAGTACAAGAGAGTCGCACATAACGGATATAGTATATATAAATGAAAAGGGGACACCGCCACAATTTATTATCACATGGTATGTGAAGTTTGTATGTTTAACCCACTTGATAACTGTTTCTATAAATCTCCTTACATGCGTTGGACTACATTCGAACAGGTCATCGGTGCGCTCAACACATCTGAAATGGAAATTACCGTCTTTGTCAGGTGTCAGAAACAATCCGATATCCTCATGAGACAAATCATCGGCGATAACACGCAGAAGTGCATCTGAAAGGGTATATCCGCTAGCTGCCGGGGTGATAAAGTCCGACATAAAAGGGGGGCAAAAATCAATCTCGACAATTTTGAAGCCATTCTCAAGCTTATCCTTGATCAGATTTGCAACACAGACTCTTCGAAGAGCAGGACAGGCATCACCTGCGACGCATGTTAACCCTTTCGATGTTGAATTTTCTGAGAGATTTGGATTATCATTTATAAACTGTTCTATTGTGGAAATAATATCAGCCATTGAAGAGTATTTATAAATATTAGGAACTCCCCCGGTATCTACTCTATCAAAATTAGAAACATTATCCTTGCACGCACCGTCATTTGCTCTATCGAAATTTGTTGTAAAGGTATTATTTGCACCTTCAACAACCCCACCGATATTAGCTGCAATTGTATCAACTCCACCAATATCGGATACTATACTCTCGGTCAGGACCATTTGAAATGCCTTCTCAGGTGCATTGTAGAAATGCTGCGGGTGATAAATTACCAGAGTGGTATCCCAAGCTATAGATAATGATGAAAGGTCTGTCGGTCTTAGAAAATCGGATTCTACAGCGACATCTATTACATCACTTAATCCAGAATGGCCTTCAACATATGTTTTCCAATCAACACAGTTAAAAAACTTGGACTTGCCGGTAATTGCCTTGCTGACATTGGCACAGTACATATAATCAGAATCGAGTAAAATAACTTGAACCATTAGAGGGCACCTAATCCTTTCTAAAAATGCAATATATGAATGCAAATCTTGCGAACAATTACTAAACTTTATGAAGCAATACCAAATTTTATGAAGCAAAACCAAACCTTACGAACTATTGCCAACCCTTATTAACTATTGCCAACCCTTATTAACTATTGCCAACCCTTATTAACTATTGCCAACACTTACGAACAATTACCAAATCCATGTCCTAATTCTAAACCTTTTCTCAGCAAAAATAAGCCGCTAAAAATATACATTTTTCGACAAAAAGGGAAAAAAACAAACGTTTAGTTATATTATGTGCACGCTGAAAATTTTGAAGTGGGTTACAAATCATAGCAAACTATATTTTGTTGAATAATTGAAAATGCGCAAAAATAGTTTGCCGAATGCATTTTGATAGCATATATGTTTTACAACTTATTGCTACGTATTACTTGAGTATAATAAGGGATTTTTATGACTTGATGCATTTTACATAGGCCATTCTATTAGAGTCGGCGTCAATGCTAACAAGCAATCCATTAACATTCATGTCGCAATTTACCATGCCAATTAAAACCTGCTGGGCTTCATAGCTTATTGTCTCTCCAGGCAAAATCAGGGGAATGCCTGGTGGATAAGGGACAACGGCTGAGTATAGGATGCGGCCTGCGCAACAGTCTAAGGAAACATCTTCTATGTTGTCAATGTTATTTCTGACAATGCTAAAATCCAAAACTTCCTTTGAATAATCACAATAATAATAATCTATATGATTATGTAATGATTTTTCAAATATATCTGTGTGCAAATTTGATTGATAAAAATTAGATGCATTTTCTGTAATTGACACATCTTCAGGAAAAGCCGCAGCTTTTTTATTGTGCCTGGTAGAATTCAGATCCATTTCATTCAACACCCCTGCTAGCTTTGCAAAATCTTCAGAAGCGTTACCGAACTTACAAATCAATACAATATCACGGGTATCATGAAATTCAACATAAATACCGTACCCGGCTAGTTCTTCGCATACTTGGCGAGGACCCAAAGGCATATTTTCTAGATTAAAAACGATTCGAAACAAATCAACTGAAATATTTTGTGATGAAAGTACTTTTGCTTGATTGGGTAGCGAGTGATTCGCATCTTCATGACTTGCTAAAGCTCGATTCGCATCTTCATGACTTGCTAAAGCTCGATTCGCATCTTCATGAATTGATAAAACTCGATTCTCATCTTCATGATTTGCTAAAACTCGATACTCATTTCCATGATTCAGCAAATCCCTATACTCTTCGGAAAGGCAATTCCGCCAGTTGTCAGAAAGCAGTGTATAAAAATGCCGGATATTGTCGAACAACTCATATGTCTTTCTTTCGCCGAACTTTGACAGGTATGCTCTTGCAAAGTCCAGGGATGCTGCAATCAAAAAAGACGGACTTGATGTTGTAACCATAGACAATGAGTCTTGAAGCGCGGTTTCGATATCCGGACGAGGGAATCTGCCAGAGCTTACCAGGGCGTGGGTAACGTGCAAAAATGCTCCCTGAGTCAATGCGGGCGAAGTTTTGTGAGCACTTTGAATGACAATGTCTCCACCTGCTGTAATAGCGGATTCTGGCAACAATGAGGGGCAAAAATGAAAGTGCGTCCCATGGGCTTCATCAACTATTAGCATCTTGCCGCTTTTGTGAACAGCGTCAGCAATTTTCGCAATATCCAGACATCTTCCGTAATAATCTGGACGGGTCAAAAACACCAAGGCTGCATCCTTATGAGCGACTAATGTGTCGGAAAGGCTCTCCTGTGAAGTGTAAACAAGTCTCAGACTGTACATTATGCAAGCATTAATAACACTCTTATGTACATTTCTAAAGACAATTATCTTGTCGCCCGGCTTTGTTGTAGATAAAAGCGCTGCATGTATGGCAATAGTCGACCCTGCCGTAATGAAAAAGGTCGAAAAGGCGCCAAAAGCTTTAGCGGCAAGCACTTGGGCTTCCTTTACAGGCCCTGTCGGGTTATTTATATCGTCCGTAAGTTCAAATTCAGTTGTATCAAGGGCCAAAAAATCAAAACAGCCTGCAGCCAATCCTGATTTGACTGCTGCCGATTCTGCGCTGACTGTTGACGATTCCGCGTTGACTGCTG
>CAZZCN010000004.1:50795-52222 GCA_964652975.1 uncultured Oscillospiraceae bacterium
GATTTGACTGCTGCCGATTCTGCGCTGACTGTTGACGATTCCGCGTTGACTGCTGATACCCCTGAGTCACCATTATCTAAACCAGAAAAGCAAATTCCTCTGGTATGTCCAGGCATATGAAAAGAAACCTTTTCGCTGTTATAACAGTTCAAAAGCATCTCTATCACTGGTGTGTCACTTACTGGAATATCTGATGAAAACATAATTGGTTAGTCTAGCTTGGCGTTGTGTATCTCTGCAATTTCAAGCCATATCTCTTTTTCGATTCGCTCGTTCTCTCTCTTGATATCTTCGTATGTCTCTTCAAATTTTACTTTGTGGTCTTCCCATTTCCTTACGGGTTTAGCGTTCTGAACGTTTTGGTTATTAGAATTACGCTGAGCACCTTGAAATTGCTGGTTCTGCTGAGGACGCTGATTGTTATTAGCCTGAGGGGGTTTAGGGAGCTGACCGGCATTAACTGGTCTGGATGCTGGATTATTCTGCTGTGGTGCATTAGGGGTCTTGCTGGCATTTGTGTTAAAAGACTGAGGCTGACCCTGGACAGTCTGAGATTGCTGCGGTCTTGGCACTTGCTGCTGTGGCTGTCTTGCACCTTGGGACTGTTGTTGTGGTTGAGTGGGCTTGTTTATAGAAGGCTCATTTCTGAATCCGGCCTTGTGCCTGGGAGCGTTTCTTGTGTCATCTCCGCTGCTTCCGAATTCCTTGATCTGTTCTGCGGAGCGTTGGTTGTTCTTCTTTTTCTTATGATAGGGGTTGGCATAGCCGGACCGTTGTCCTTGCTGTGATCTCTGATTAGAAGCGCCGCCTTGAGCGCCTCGAGAGCTTGTATTTGCATTATCGTTATTAGAATCCATGTAAGTCCCTCCAAAAATTAATTAAAAAATGGTATAAAATCACCAGTTTCACAATTGTTAACAAAAATTGCTTATTCTTGTTGTCAAAATACTTATTAATGCCAATATTTTATTGTATAAGTAATTGTATTAATTCATTTGCTATAATATACTATAATATATTAATGCATTGGAAAAGTATACCAAAAATTCATCAAATTATCAAAGGAGAATTTTTATGTTAAATAATGCATCTGAAAACGAAGACGAAAAAGTATTAAATGAAGACACAGTAGCCAAAGGAGAGAATATGACAACTGAAGATCTGCCTAACGAAAATAATACTTTCCCCCCCGATTACGAAACGAAAAATACAGCTGACACATCAGAGCATATTGATAATAATGGCAATGACATTATGTCCGAACAGTCTGGAACAGCTTTAAATGAAGCAGACCAATCCTTTAATAATTCATATGAAAATGCAGATCATAGGAATGTTGTTCAAGATGCATATCCCAACCCAACACAGCAGAATGCATATCCCAACCCAACACAGCAGAATGCATATCCCAACCCAACACAGCAGAA
>CAZZCN010000004.1:52322-70421 GCA_964652975.1 uncultured Oscillospiraceae bacterium
ATGCATATCCCAACCCAACACAGCAGAATGCATATCCCAACCCAACACAGCAGAATGCATATTCTATGGCAGACGAAATGGATTCCTCTCCGGTTAATGATCCCGTGGGTAATGATCCTGTAGATTACAATACACAGTCTGGTGGTCAGCCTTCAGCATCCGAAGAACAGAACAAGTCGAATTTCTATTATCATCCGTTGCACGAGCCTGCTGTCGAAAAGGCTAAGAAGGAGAAGAAGGATAAGCAGGAGCGTTCATTCAGAAGAGGACGGATGGTTCTTGCATTTTTATGTGTCATACTTGCGACGAGTATAATAACCAGTGCTGTGTCATACAGTGTCTGGGATTATTATGCAAAGCGTGATAACAATAACGACGGTTTTTTCTCCTCTGAAGATATCTCGGAAGATGTTACAGAAAGCAATGGCACAACATCAGAAAATCTGGTGAATTCACAGGATTCCGCAGGCAGGACAAAGCTTACTGCTTCACAAGTAAATAAGAAAGTGAGTCCTTCGGTTGTCTTTATAGCCATCACAGCGACAACGACCGATTTTTTTGGACAGGATCAGACCCAGACCGGATCGGGATCAGGTATAATTATTTCCAATGACGGATATATAGTAACAAATTTCCACGTTGTAGATGGCAGCGAGGAAGTTAATGTCAAGCTAAATGATGGCAAGTCGTACAAGGCGAAGCTTATCGGCAAGGATGCGCAGACTGACCTGGCAGTCATTAAGATAGATGCGAAGAACTTGAAGGCTGCAACACTTGGAGATTCAAGCAAACTAGAAGTAGGGGATACGGCACTGGCTATAGGTAATCCACTGGGAACCGAAAATGGTTCTTTGACTGTCGGAGTAATAAGTGCATTGAACCGGGTTATTGCAATAGAGAATTTCTCGATGAATCTCATACAGACCGATGCCGCTGTTAATCCCGGCAATTCCGGTGGAGCACTCGCAAATGCTTATGGCGAAGTAATTGGAATTGTTAATGCCAAGACAAGTGCTGTTGGAATTGAAGGATTGGGATACGCGATACCTATCAATGAAGCCAAGACCGTTGTTAACCTATTGAGAACCAAAGGATATGTTCCAAGGGTTATAATTGGAATCAGTATAGAGGATATAACTAAAGAAATTGCAGATAAGTACGGTTTACCTGTGGGCGTTTATATTGAAAGTGTAACCAAGGGAAGTCCAGCAGATAAAGCCGGAATAAAGCCAAGAGATGTTATCATTGCTATTGATGGCAAGAAAGTCGAGACCAGCGCTGAGCTGGCAGCAATCAGGGACAAGCGCAAAGCAGGAGACGTTCTAAACGTTCGAATTGTGCGCCAAAGCAAAGAAATGACACTCAAGCTGACCCTTGAGGATGGAAAGTAGTACATAAATATCTATTTTATAAATATAACACGTGAAAAGCAATTTGGGCTTACAACCAGATTGCTTTTTTATAGTGTTTCTTTATCAGGCAACCACATGTATTTGTTTTATTGAATATAGCCAGGAATAAAGCATTTCAAGGGGTAGGCGGGATCAAGGATACAATGATTATAATAATTGAATTGGATTGAAATTCTTGCCAAACAAGGCAAAAATGAAGTATAATGCATAAATACAAAATAGATTGATGCAAAAATGTAAATGATATTTAGAAATGATTATTATCAATAATATGAAAAGCAAGTGCAATTAAAACTCAATACTACTTGACGAGGAGAACGAAAATGCTTGATATCAACATGATAAGGAATACACCGGATGCAGTAAGGGACAGGCTTGAACAAAGGGGATTCACCGCGGATTTTACATTGCTTTTAGAGCAGGATAGAAAGCGCCGCGATCTAATCCGCGAGACCGAACAGTACAAGGCTGATAAGAACAAAGTATCTGCAATGATCCCTCAACTCAAGAAGGAGGGCAAAGATTGCGAGGAGCTTTTTGCAAAAGTAAGGGAAGATTCTGAGAAAATCAAGCAAAACGATATTTACATTGCAGAGCTTGATTTAAAAATCGAAGAGTTCATGGTGTCACTGCCGAACTTGACAGATGACGACGTAGTGCCCGGAGGCAAAGAGAATAACAAGGTTGTCAGTGTTTTTGGTGTAAAACCAGAGTTTGATTTCACTCCGAAACACCATGTCGATATTGCTGAAAGCCTTGGAATAATTGATTATGCACGTGGAGTGAAGCTTGGTGGAAGCGGGTTTTGGATATACAGGGGAGCAGGGTCAAGCCTCGAGTGGGCCATTCTTAACTTTTTCATAGAGGAACACCTCAAAGACGGTTACGAGATGCTCATGGTTCCGCATATTTTGAATTATCAGTGCGGTTATACAGCAGGACAGTTTCCGAAATTCAAGGACGATGTTTTTCAGTTGAAGAACGATGACAATGATGATTTTACGCATTTTATCCTTCCTACAGCAGAGACGGCTCTTGTTAATTTGCACCGTGATGAGATTATAGACGAGGACAGACTGCCTTTCAGGTATTTTTCATATACTCCATGCTACCGGAAAGAAGCCGGAAGCTACAGAGCGGAAGAGCGCGGGATGATAAGAGGACATCAGTTCAACAAGGTTGAGATGGTTATATATGCCAAGCCGGAGGATTCTAACAATGCATTTGAGGAGCTTGTAGGTAAGGCGCAAAGGCTGGTTGAACTTCTCGGGCTTCATCATCGTGTAAGCAAGCTGGCCGCTGGTGATTGCTCGGCATCAATGAAGAAGACATATGATATCGAAGTATGGATACCAAGCATGAATGATTACAAGGAAGTCAGTTCAGCATCCAATGCAGGCGACTATCAGTCACGTAGAGGTAATATGAAGTTTCGCCGCAAGGATACGGGCAAACTTGAACTTATGCACACACTGAATGCATCCGGTCTTGCCACAAGTAGAATACTTCCCGCCATAATGGAACAATTCCAGCAGGCAGACGGCAGCGTAATTGTGCCTGAAGTACTGCGTAAATGGATGGGCGGCTTGGACAGAATTTCAGTGAAATAAAGAGTAATAAAAACTGAAAAGTTATCAGTAAAAAATAATAATTCCAAACAAAAAAGTTATACATAATATATAATAATTCCAATACAAAAAGTTAGATATTAAAATTACAACCATCGAAAAGAATTGCTGGTTGTATTTTTTATATTGGAAATATATTTATTTGATATAAAATATTATATTCTGTTGATACTGCTATCTTCAATCCTTTTTCATATTGGAGATATCATAAGATCCTTTAGCATTCCAGTAGATGTACTCTTTGAATCCATGTTCATTAAGTGCCTGGATTTGACCGAATATCTGAGCCTGTGTATAGTCGTAAGCCTGTATATACGACCTGACATGGCTGAATCCCGGCTTCTCTGAAGACTTTTCAGAACTAAAAACGGCGTTCAAAAATTTGTATGTCTCCTTATCGGGATCGGCAAATTTAGTACTGCCCATTACAGTTCCATTTGCGTAGTGTGAGGGATATATCATCGGTGACAAGGTGTCCAGTCCCAATGATCCAAGGCTCTCCCAGTCCTGACCTATAAGCCTTCCATCAAGTTTGCTTGTAAGCACTATTCCAAATATATCTGCAGACAGGGGAACTCCCAGCTCATCTTGGATTTTAAGTTTTGCTGTCAGTAAAAATCTATTAATAACCTCGATTTTGGTAGGAATCGTTCCTTCGGGACCGAAATACTCGGCCGTCCGGAGAGAACTGCTGCATGTTGGAAAACGCACATAATCAAACTGTATCTCATCAAATCCAAGCTTTATAGCCTCGACCGCCAGGTCGATATTGTATTGCCAGACGTCCTTGTTATAAGGATTCACAAACGGCTTTTTGCCTTCCAGCGGGTACTTCAGAACATTACCGTTTTTGTCTTTTATACACAGGTCTGGACGTTTCTCGGCAAGTTTGTGGTCTTTAAAACACACAATCCTGGCTATCAACTTTATTTTGTTGGCTTTTGCCTTGCTTATGAGCTCCTTGAATGTGGTTTTATTTGTAATTGCTCCGATTTCATTCGCCAAAGGGGTCAAAGAGTTGAAATACACTCCGTTGGATTCCTTTACATCAACTACCAGGGCATTTATAGTGCTATTATTTGCTATCACGATATTTTCATCAAGGTAAGTACCGTATGTCTTCGATCCGACATAAAGCGCGCGTATTTCGTTGTGGATAACCGTTTTAGGATTTGAAACTAACGGCAGTGGGCCGAAATAGTTTTTGACTATTTCACTTTCTTCTATCAAAGGGACAGCAGGCTTGGGCGATGGAGACGGAGTTACAGTCATTATTGTTGATGAAGACAGGCTGGATATATCGTTTGATTTGCTATTGGCATCATTTTTATTACATCCTGATGTTAAAAAAACAGACACAAAAAAACACATTAATGTCAACATTATAACCGGTCGACTTAAGCGTGAAAACACCATGATATTATGTTCAGCTGATTTTTTCGTTTCACATTTCTTGACACGTGAATTTCTTATCCTGTTTATATTTTTATAACCATTGTCATTGTTTCCAAGTGAAAATTTTAAGTGCATTATGAACCTCTTTCGTTAATTACTATTATTGTTTTAGCCATTATATTATATATATCGTATAATAGCCAGCTTATATGATGTGTATTCAGGGTTGCCTTTATGATTTTAGCTTCTCCAGATATGATATAAATTAGAAAATCTTAACAATATGTCTGCATAATGCTATAAAAATTATAAACTGCAATTATAAACTGCAATTATAAATTGCATGTCTATAAACTGCTTGCTCGAACAGGCAAAAAATGTTAAAATTAAGTTAATTAATATAATATAGCAAACTTATTCATGTTATATAATTGTAAATTAAAATGAATAGTTTGCCGAATGCGTTTTAATGGCACATGTATTATATAACTTAATTCAAAACGCTATACTAAAAAGTTATTCGTCTTATGGCGAGAATGGAGGCTGATATGCTTGTTAGAAATTGTTCAGGCGGAATTGTGTTTCATGATGACAAGGTACTGGTTCTGAAGAATGACAAGGAAGAGTGGGTTTTTCCTAAAGGCGTCATTAGGACAGGTGATTTTCCTGATACTGTTGCCGTAGGAAGAGTTTTTATGGAAGCCGGAGTGGTCGCAGAGATAATCAGTCCAGCAGGTAGAACTAATTACGAGTTCTTTTCCGTTTCCAGGCAGCGTCCTGTTGCCAATAAAATTGTCTGGTATGTTATGGAGTCGGATAGTGACAAGTGCACTCCGAATGTCGCCCAGAATTTTTCTGATGGTGGATTTTATCCGGTTGAGAAGGCACTTGAGATGGTTACATACAGCCAGGACAAGTCTCTGTTAATGCTTTCTTTTCAGAAATACCGTGAGATTATTTCCCAGAGGGACAGGAAGTAGAATATCCTAACGATATTTATCGATTTTGACATGCTCTAATAATTATTATAATTATCATGTCTGTTACTTTTATATAAAAAAACCATCTATTTGTTGAGATTGGATTCCTGTGATTTTTTATAAGAACTTCCGTTATATGATAGAGATGCCTTACCGTTGCTGATATCTGCAACCATAGCTAGTAGGGCATCTTTTTTGTCGTCTTCACATGATACATCGAAAATAATATGTTCGCCGTATTCCTTGACTTCAATCTCGAAATCAGTGTCAGCCAGGTGTCTTTTTATTTTCTCAAAATCAGAATAGTCGGTAGTGCATCTGTAATTTGTGCATAGCTTCATTGTTATCGGTTCGGATTTAGCAAGAGCCATTGATGCCGAGGCTGTGTAAGCTCTGACAAGTCCGCCTGTTCCAAGCAGTGTGCCGCCAAAATAGCGAATTACAATGACTATGGCGTCTTCAATACCGTTTTTACGCAAGACATCTAAAATCGGCAGACTGGCCGTCCCTGCTGGCTCTCCGTCATCGGAAAATTTGTTTTGAATAGTATTTCCGCCAAGTATCCATGCATAGACATGATGCCGGGCATCGGGGTATGCCGACTTGGCCTTGGTAATCCATGCTACTGCTTCTTCCTGGGACGATACAGGTGCCACCCAGGCGTGAAAAACAGATTTCTTCTCGGTGATTTCTGAGATTGCATATTTGGATGGGGTTATGTATGATTTTCGCGAATCATCACTAATCATCATGCTTGTTACAATAAATGGAATTGCATGTGTCTCTCATCGGGCAGGTCTCCTTTGATTTGCAGTTTGCATTTGGCCTTTTAGCATCATCAGAATTGTGTTTTTTACTGGTCTTCTCGCTGGTCTTGTCGCCGATCTTCTTGCTGGTCTTTGGCTGGATGTTTTGCTTTGCGTTTTGCTCTGAACAATCTGCATCGCAACTATCACGACTGTCACAACCATCACAGCCGCTGCAGCCTTTTCCGCGTCTTTTATAAAGATAGAGTGCAACAAGGACTGTTACTATTATAACTAAAACCAATATAGCAATATCATAAATGTTAAATTTCATTTTTATACCTACTCTCTATAACCATTTTTACGACTTCTCGTGTGAAAACTTGTTTTCACAATGCTACAGACCCAATAATGTCCCTATCTGATATACAAGAAATGCGGCTATCCATGCGATAGTTGTCTGAAAAAGCATGGTCAATCCCGCCTTCGCAGTTGACCCCATCTCTCTACGTATAGCTGCAAGCGTTGCCACACAAGGCATGTAGAGCAATGTGAAAATCAGGAAAGAAAATGCTGCCAAAGGCTTGAACATTGTCTGCAAAGATACGTAAAGTGCTGTGTTATCGGATGTTTGTGTCAAAACAGCAAATGTGCTGACGACAGCTTCTTTGGCTGTAAGCCCTGTTATGAGAGCGGTCGAAGATTTCCAGTCTCCAAATCCAAGCGGAGCGAACACAGGTGCTATAAGGGAGCCAATCGCAGCAAGAATGCTTTTAGAGCTATCACTGACAATATTAAGCTTCAAATCGAATTTCTGTAAAAACCAAATTGCAATTGTTGCTATGAAAATTACAGTAAAAGCCCTTCGAACAAAATCCTTCACCTTGTAAAACATGTGTATGAAAACACTCTTTGGGGAAGGGAAGCGGTAAGGCGGCAACTCAAGAAGGAATGGAGCGGATTCGCCTTTGAAAATTGTTTTCCTCAGTAAAAGACCGGATAATATTGCAACAGCCATACCAGTCAGATATAGAATAATCATTACCAGAGCCCTGTTAGAAGTGAAAAACGCTGCAGTGAAAAGTGCATAAATAGGGAGCTTGGCGCTGCAGGACATAAACGGGATCAGAATCATTGTCATTTTTCTGTCACGTTCGCTGGTAAGGGTCCTTGTCGCCATAATCGCAGGGACAGAACATCCAAATCCGATTAACATTGGAACGAAAGACTTTCCCGAGAGACCGATCTTGCGTAAAAGCTTGTCCATGATAAAGGCGACCCTTGCCATGTAACCGGTGTCTTCCAGTATTGACAAAAAGAAAAACAGCAACAAGATAGTTGGCAGGAACGAAAGGACACTACCGACTCCTGCAAACGCACCGTCAATTACAAGCGATTGAATAACATCGTTTACATCAAGGCTGGTCAATCCGTTGTCAACCATACCGATTATCCAGTCGATTCCAGTTGTAAACAAATCGCTCAAGGTACTTCCCAAAATTCCGAAAGTAAGATAGAAGATGAGACCCATTACTCCAAGGAAGATAGGAATGGCAAAATATTTATGAGTGAGAAGATTGTCGATCCTGCTTGTCCGTATCTGCTCCCTGGTACTGCACACCTTGTGAACCACAACAGAGCAGATTGATTCGATATACTGATATCTCATATCAGCCAGTGCAGCTTCACGATCGAGGCCCAGGGCGTCTTCCATTTCCTTGCAGATGTGTTCTATAATATCGCGCTCGCTTTCGCTAAGTGCCAGGTCGTCCATTATTTCCAGGTCGCCTTCGACGATTTTGTCAGATGCAAACCTTACAGGGATCCCTGACAGTACTGCTTTGGGTTCAATAATATGCGCTATCGAATGGATTGCACGATGAACTTCACCTGTGCAAAAATCATATTTGGTAGGCTTTCTCGAATCACTTACAACATCAATGAGCCTTTCGGTTAATTCAGTAATTCCTTGGTTCTTGCTAGCAGAAATTGGCACAATATCAATCCCAAGATCTTCCTGGAGCTTTGCAATATCAATCGAATTACCGCATGATACGACTTCATCCATCATGTTAAGCGCTATTATCATAGGTATCCCGGCTTCAATGACCTGCAAGGTTAGATAAAGGTTCCTCTCCAGGTTGGTGGCGTCAATAATGTTAATGACACCGTCAATTTTGCCTTTGATAAGAAAATCCCTTGTTACTATCTCCTCAGAAGAATAAGGGGAGAGGGAGTAAATACCTGGAAGGTCTACAACTTCGAAATCCTTGTGATTTTTCAGTTCGCCGCTCTTTTTCTCTACTGTGACGCCGGGGAAATTGCCGACATGTTGGTTGCCGCCAGTCAGTTGATTAAAAAGTGTGGTTTTTCCTGAATTTTGATTGCCTATCAAGGCGATTGTTTTTTTCACTTAAATATCCTCGTCGACTTCAATTCTAGCCGCGTCTTCCTTGCGTAAAGTGAGTTCGTATCCTCTAAGGGATAGAACCAGAGGGTCTCCCATCGGGGCCTTTTTTACAAGCTTGATACGTGTTCTAGGCGTAATGCCCATATCTAACAGCCGCCTTCTTAGAACGGTAGTGCCGCCAACTGTTTTGACAGTAACGGATTTGTCTGACCGGATATCTTCGAGTGTCATGGATTATCTCCTTGCAGTTAATATAACAATATTATCGAACAGGCTAGGCTTTATATATAGATGGATTTTAAGGTTGTAATAATGTTAGCCATTACTAACATTATATGGGATGCTTATGAAAAAGTCAAGCCTGGAATTTATGAAAATATGTCAAAAAATTTTCCTCGTTAACATCCAATTAAGAAGAAAACGCACAATCAAACGGCAAGAAATGTACAATCGACATAGGAGAAAACCTACCACATAACGGCAAGAAAGTTACGAACAACATAGGAGAAAACCTACCACATAACGGCAAGAAAGTTACGATCGACATAGGGGAAAACGCACAATCAAACGACAAGAAATTTATAATCAACCAGCAACAAAAAATTATAGCCACCAAAAATTAAAACATAATGAAAACAGTAACCTCTGATACCTTGACACTCATGCTATTAAGTTTATAATTATGAACAAGCCAATAACAATCGTTTTAAGGCTCAAAGCTAAGTATTATATAAGTTATGAACAAAATAAAAATTAAAGGAGAGAAATTATGAGTGATTTAAAAGGAACAAAGACATTAGCTAATTTGGAGGCTGCATTTGCAGGAGAGTCCCAGGCACGTAATAAGTACACATATTTTGCCAGTGCTGCAAAGAAAGAGGGATATGAGCAGATTGCATCAATTTTTGAAGAGACAGCCAATAATGAGAAGGAGCACGCCAAAATCTGGTTCAAGCTCATTCACGATGGTGTAGGCTCGACACTTGAGAACTTGACAGCAGCGGCTTCCGGCGAAAACTACGAGTGGACCGAAATGTATCCGGGATTTGCAAAGGACGCCAAGGAAGAAGGATTTGACTCTATTGCACGTCTATTTGAACTTGTAGCTGAGATTGAGAAGACTCATGACGAGCGATACAAGAAATTGTTTGCCAATGTAAAGGATTGTCTTGTATTCGAAAAGGAAGACATGCAGGTATGGTATTGCTCTAATTGCGGACACCTCCATGTTGGTAAGATAGCTCCTAAGGTTTGCCCCGTATGTACACATCCTCAAGCCCATTTCGAGATCAGAGCAACTAATTATTAATATCAATGACAGCTATATGAATGGTTAGCCAGGATAAGAGAACTTATCGAAAGAGTTCAGAAAAATAAGAGGCGATCCGTTTAGCGGAATAGCGATAGTTCGTAATAATGAATAAATAAATTTCAAAATCCTTCCTGTATTTTTATGGGGAGGATTTTTTAGCGTGTGAAAACTTTCTAAACTCTTCCTGCCGATTCTCCGGCAAGAAATCCTGTGGAGAATGCGAATTGAAGATTGTATCCGCCTGTGATACCGTCTATATCGATAATTTCTCCAGCAAAATAAAGTCCGCTTACAAGCTTTGATTCCATTGTCTTGGGATTTATCTCACTTGTTGCAACTCCACCTGCTGTGACCATCGCTTTATCGTACCCCTGGCTCGTTGTTACAGGAATTGAAAAAGACTTTATACTTTGAAGCAACTTTTTCCGTTGACCCTTTGTTACATCGCTGCATGGTATTTCTGAATTGAGCCCGCAAAGTTTTATTAAAACACCTGCAAATGAAACGGGTAATCCAAGAGATTTGCTTAATGCTGTTTTAAGCTCTTTTTTTGGATTTGACGATAATATTTCTATAATCTCACGGTCGAGGGATTCCATGGATTTATTTTGGAAAAGGTCTATTTGGAGACTGTACGATTTGGGATTATCTTGTAGACTCTTAGATTTGTGATTATCTTGTAGACTCTTAGATTTATGATTATCTTGCAGACTTTGCGATTCTTGGATTTTTGAACCCGATATGCTGTTATGGTTATGATTGCCGCTATTTGATGAAGATGGCGTAAAATCTGTGCCGGCAAGGGAGAGATATCTTGATAGATTAAGAATGCACGGACCGGACAGACCGGTGTGGGTGAAAAGAACATCTCCTGTCTGCACAGCAACTGATGTATTATGCTCAGAATTAACCAAAGTGACCTTCACATCACGCAAACTTACACCGCTTAACTCTGATAGCAAACTGTTATCTGTCTTTATACCTGCCAAAGCTGGCCTGGTACTGATTATCTTGTGATCAAACGATCGTGCCAACGAGTATCCGTCACCAGTACTTCCTGTTATCGGATAAGAAAGTCCGCCTGTTGCGATGATTAACTTGTCGCAGTAAAACTCCTTGCCTTCAGTTGATATTTTAAACTTTCTGATTTTGATATATTTGCCAGTGTTTGACAAAATGTTATTTCGAAATGAATTTGTATCAGTATAAGTAGCAGACTTAATGCTTTGTTCGGTATTCTTATTTGTTGAGTTAGAAGTAGTTGAAGTTGTAGTTGGAGTGTTAATTAAATCCACATTAGATTCATTAATTTCAATTTTCATTACCCTGCTGCTTGAAATGATCTCGACACCTTGATTTTTGCAAAATGTCAAAAGTGCATTCAATACTGTATCCGCTCTCTCGGTCTCCGGGAAAATTTTAAAATTATCAACAGTTATGAATGATAGTCCGTATTTACCAAAAAATTCAAGCAGGCTACTCGATGAGAACCTAGTCAATGCAGGATAAAGGAATTTCTTGTTTTCAAAAAACCCGTCAAGAAAATCCTGCAAATTAAGTGTATTGGTTATGTTGCATTTTCCTGAGCCTGTTATGAGAAGCTTTCTGCCGCAGCTTTCATTTTTCTCTATAAGCAAAACTCTGGCACCTTGACTGGCTGCCATGCCTGCCGCCATGAGACCTGCCGGTCCACCGCCGACCACTCCGACGACCAAGTCTGTGGAGGGCCTACCTCCACCGACAACGCCGACAGCTATGTCGTCAGTTCTATTAAATTGGTTTTCGAAACTCATACGGAAGCTGCTCCTCTGTTGATATAAGTCAATGAAGATACTTTTTTAATTTCAATTTCAATTGCAATTGCTAATGCATTAATAACTAACTACCCAAAATCCGTCGCTCCATCCGATACTCGACAAAAGCATCAAGACTTCTGATGGCCGCATGTATATTTGAATATACAGGAATTCCATGTTCCTCCAGATATGCGACAAGATGCTGATAATGACTACCAGAATTTACAGAAACAACGATAGGCTTGTCTGTCTTCGATGCAAGTTCGCAGAGAAGTACAACAACCGCGTCCGGATCACGATAATCGCTCTCCACAGTCTTCAGATTCTCAATATGCGGAACAATAGCAACAAATAGACAGTCTACGTTTTCGTCCTGGATAACCGCTTCGACGAAACTGGCGTATAGCGTGTCACCCGTCATTGGTGTGACATCAAGAAAAGATGTGTTGATGTTGACCAGACCGTGTGACTGTGAATTCAAGAGGCTTATCTTTGATATCGTATCATCTGAAAGTGTCGTCTGCTCAATGTAATGAAGAGTGTCCGCTCCCATGGTGGCGTCAAGGCCGGCATTGACAACGCCTGCAACTCTTTTGCCTGAGACTTTCTTATCGCAAAGGAGTGCAAAAGCTTTAGTATAGTTATAGAAATCTTCAAGATCTTCGGTAAGAACACACCCTGACTGCTCACAAGCCGCCTTGAATACATCATAGCTACCAGACATGGATGCAGTATGCGAAGCCGCGGCGATAGCACCTGCCTGGGTGCGTCCTGATTTGTATACAATAATCGGCTTCCTGCTTTTTCCTGCCAGATCAAAGAACTGACGACCCTCGCCGGGACTGATGCCTTCTATATAAAGCGCCATGACATCAATGGAATTCTCATTTTCGAAATAAGCCATAAGATCTGGGATGTTGACGTCTGATTTGTTGCCAAAACTGACTATTGTACGGATTATATGCGAATGCTGAGCGCGTTCAATTGTTGTAATACCCATTGCACCGCTCTGGGTGAAAAGTGCGGTATTACTCCGCTCGGTATACGGTATCTGCAAACGGCTCTCGTCAATAAACAGGGTGTTGACTCCGAGATTTGCCCCATCAGGAGCCTGAAAAACCCCCATGCAGTTCGGACCGATAAGCCGGACCCCTTTGCTGCGCTTTTGGGTTGCTGCTATAAACCCTGAATAATCCAGTTCCGGTGGGATTCCTGATATTAGTATAACAGCCTTGTCGTCAGGGACCGACTCTAGAAATTTCAAAGTGTTCTTGGCAGGGGCGGCATAGATAACAAGGTCATAATCCCCCGGTATCTCTGAAAGGTTCTTATATAAAGTATACGTTTTTCCTGCAATTTCCGCCTCTCCACCTTTAGGGTTGACACAGTAAATATCAGTACGCCCCATATCGATAAAAAGAGTGAGGATGACTCTTGCCATAGAATACTTTTCGGCAACAGAAGACACACCCAGGATTGCAACTCCGCGTGGCTTGAAAAAGGCGCCGAGATTCGAAGTGTTTGCCATTGTAGTATATTGCCCCTGGGTTTTTGCTTCTTCAAATTCTGCATAACCGTCGATTGCAAGGAACCTGCCATCTTCGCTGAAGACAAGAGGATTTATATCGAGTACGTTGATGTGGAATCGTGGCGACCGTGGTGACATGAAGGAATAATTGTGTCCAAGGTGGCTGATTGTAGATAGGGCAACAGCCAATTTGTCCAGATACTCGGGATGTCCGGCTTCTTCATACTTATGCCTTATCTTGAGATTGCCGGTAATATTCGATGCGTCCTCGTAGGAAATCGGTGCAATGCATAGATTAGCGGCGTCATAGTATTTAGCGAAAAATTCCGCATCGTCTCCACCCTTGGTCAATGTGACAACAGCTCCAAAGGCCGGATCCTCTTTAAGTCCGATCATGATCTCACTTCCAATAGCCTGTGTGAACTTTACGAACTCGATTATAAGAAAACCATCAATTCGGGGTTTATCGTCTTCTGAAAAATGCGAAAGGACCTCATCCTTCATGCTTGTCAAAACATACTTGACAAAAAGCGGGTCGGAATTAGCGACCTTCTTAACTCCACCGTAGCGCTGGTTGTGGGCCATGTCCCTCGACACCGTCTTTAAAATCAGAAAGGGGGTTGAAAATCCAGCTATCATTTTGGCATTGACCTCGCTGATATCCCTTATAAAAACATATTCTGGAACACTAATGCCAATGCTTGTCAACACCCCGTAAACCTCGTGCTCATAAAGTGTCTGCCTTCCATCGGTATAGGCATCAAGCAGTATTTTATCAATCTCATTAAAAGATTCAATTTCCATAAAATCCTCCGAAATTTCGTTTTGTCAATAATTAGAATTATACCACAAAAAAAAGGTGCTGACATTTCTCTCCACCAAACAAAAAGAGTGCTGAAAGCACTCTTTTTGTTTGGCGGAGAGAACAGGATTTGAACCTGCGGTACTCGCAAAAGTACTTTCGATTTCGAATCGAACGCCTTAGACCACTCAGCCATCTCTCCGAGAAGAATACTACCATTGCACGATGTTCTTTGTCAATAGCAGATTTGGAACTTGAGTGGGTAGGGCAACGCAGGAATTATAATCTGAAATGCTTCTTGTAGGCAGCCATGGCTGTTTTAATTGATGCCATTGCACCATCGCGGTCGAGTATCTCCTGGAGGCTGGTCTCGCGATGCTCGAGCTGCTTGTAGACACTAAAGAAATGTACAATTTCATTGAATATATGAGGCGGGATGTCGTTCATGTTCTTGTAGATGTTCATTTGTGGATCCTGATACGGAATCGCAATGATTTTCTCATCAGTCTCATCTGTGTCAATCATGGTAATCATGCCAATCGGATAACAGTCTACCAAGGTCATAGGCTGTAATGGCTCAGTGCATAATACCAGTACATCAATTGGATCTCCGTCACCGGCAAGCGTTCTGGGTATAAAGCCATAATTGGCAGGGTAGTGGGTGGATGTGTAAAGGATTCGGTCGAGTTTCAGCAGACCGGTTGCCTTGTCAAGTTCGTATTTTTGCTTCCCGCCCTTTGAGATTTCAACTACCGCGGTAAAACTTTCAGGTGTGATTTTCGAATCAGATATGTCGTGCCAGATATTCAAATTTTTTTCCTCCTAAAAAATGATAAACCTTTCTTTTTTTCTTCTTCTCTGATTCTTGCTTCCTCGAGTTCGTCAAATCCTGACTTTATCTGGTCGGTGCTTGATTTGATTGCTTTTGCGGATTCTTCCATTGACTCAAGGAGAGTCTCGACACGGCTTGCTGTATTATCCTGGGTTTTAGCAATCTCTGATGACTGTGCATTTAGAAAGCTACTCATTGAAACTGATAGACTGTCTAGCAATTCCTTATTGCGCTGTGAGAATGAACTGGAGAACAAATCAATCTGGCTTTGCATAGAGTTAATATAAGTGTCAACGTTTTTCTGTGTTTTGTAAGTCTGCTCTTCGGCCTTCTGCGCTTCGATGAAAATCCCATCCAGCAATAATCGCAGCGTATTATTCTCTGTTTCCATGCTTTGGTTGAGTGTGGAGGCGGCCAGCTCGAAACGCTTGATATTAAGACTTATCTCGTTGTTATAATTGCTGCTTATCTCACCGAATTTGTTCATTGAATCTGCTATAAGGTGAACATCTTCTCCAAATTCCTGTTTTGACTTTTCGTAGCTCTTAAGTGAATCGGATGTGATGTTATGCAGCTGTTCGATTTTCTGCCTGTAGACATCGAGATTGGAAGTGGCGATATCAAGATATTTTTTGGAGTCGGTAATAGTGGCAGCCGTCTCATGAATGCTCTGTATTAATGGCTCCAGGTGATAAGTCAGCTCAGAAGAAAGTGCCGATGAAAAATTTACAGCCAGTTCCTGCATACCATTCGATTCCCGCTGTGCAATATCCTGGCTTAATGCGATTATGGCATCGGTAGCCCTTTTGATAGAGGGTGCAACAGAGTCAAGAAGAGTTTTCTCTACGCTTTCAGATACAGCTGTTGTAAGCCCGTCCATCACAAATCTGTCAATTTTCTCAGTCAGTTTCTCAACTGTTTTGGACATGTCCCTGTCATACTCCAGAAACTGGTCAATTAAAAGCGATAATCCGCTGTTCTCTGAAAAAACCGGCAGTTTAAGCCTCAATGTGCGATTCAGCACCTGAAGGGCCGCTTCGGCTTTGGAAGTGTTCTGCATTTTCTCCAAAAACGTGAAAGGTGCAAAAAACAAAGCGAGTGCAACGGGAATCAGAGATATGAAAAGTGCCGACGAAAGAGAAAAATCAGTACTGAGAGCAACCAACGCCCATATGACAAGACAGACGAAAAGCAGCACTCCGAAAAAAAGATAGTTCAAATACCGGTAGCCTTTCAGCTTTTTATGGGTGTTTATATCGAATACTGTAGAAAGATTAAAAAAATCAGAGGGATTGGGAATCCATTTCTTATGATAAAAATCATTGCTTGCCGCAAGCAAATCGTTATATGCCGCATTAAGCCTTGGTGTTGAGTGTTCAAAAATATCACTGATCAACGGCAGATTCTCAATATTGCACCCACGATATAATAAAATTGACTTCTCCATAGCAGCTGCTTTTCCGACAAACTTTCGAATTGTAAGCCTTGTTACCAGAAAATCCGTAAGAACCAATAAAAGGTATAAAATGCTCAGTGCGAAAACTGTGAAATAAAAATATGGTGGTAGTTGTGATATGATTTTTTCGATTATCATAATTCTTATGTACCTCCTCGTTTATTTGTCTTGCAATTACTATTTAAAAACTATTGGATTAACTTGTTTAATCATAGAGGCGATTCAATCACAGAACTGATTTGAAAACGCTTGACACAACATTGCCAATCTCTGCCTTTACATTAGCGTCAGGTAGTTTATTCAAAAAGTCCAGGCTGGCCTTTACGTGCTTTCTGCAGATCTTATATGCCATCTCTACTCCGCCAAGAGATATGGCGGCATCTCGTATTTCCATCAGCATCATACTGTCGGGGTCATTTAAATAGTTTGCAACTTTCGATTTATATTCGCCGGACTTCTTGCATGCCAGTATAACAGGAAGGGTTATAATACCCTCGTGCAAGTCGTTCTTGGCCGGCTTGCCGGTTACTTTATAAGAGGACTCGATGTCGATAATGTCATCTAGTATCTGAAAAGCAATTCCGAAATTCTCTCCAAATCCTGCTGCTGCTTTTATCTGGGCTTCTGAAAGCTTTGAAATTGTTGCTCCAAAAACACTCGCCGCAACAAAAAGAGCCGCTGTCTTGCCCTTGATTCGAGAAAAATACTTTTCGGTCCCGGGTATCGTACCCCTTGCATAATACTGGTCTATCTCGCCGCTGCAAACTGATTCCATCGCCTGTGAAAGCATATTGAGAAGCTCGCTTTTAATGGCGGTCTCGTCGTTGCTGGAGGAAAGAATCTGCAAGGATTTAACCAGCAGCCAGTCTCCGGTATAAATTGCCGTGTGCGTTCCATGCTTCTTAAAAGTGGTGTCAATCCCGCGTCTTTTGACCGAATTATCAATAGTATCATCATGTACCAGGGTTGCCATGTGCATGGTCTCAAGTGCTGCTGCTCCGGCTAGGGCCTGTCTGGAATCATAGCTTTCTCCGAGCATGGAAAAAAGAATTGTCAAAAGAGGACGTATCCTTTTGCCACCGCTGTTTAGCAGTCGCAATACTTCCTTGACAATAAAAGGGTTACCTTTAGAAAGCTCTTTTTTGAGCAAATCTTCTAGTGATATTAGTTCATCTCTTGCTAAAGGAGATAGAAATGAGTCGTTTTTAGAAATCATTTAAAAAACATCCGCCCGGTTCTTTTATTTTTATAGCAATCAGTAAAACAGAAATGTTCATTATTTACTTTACTGCTACAGGTTCAATCGCTTCGGCTAACGCTTCGTAATAAAAATCTGCATTAACTGCACTAATGGTTCAATCGCTTCGGCTAACACTTCGTAATAAAAATCTACATTAACTGCACTAATGGTTCAATCGCTTCGGCTAACACTTCGTATTGAATATTTGCATTTTTCATCTCTCGTTACAATTTGTTTCTATTATATTTTATTGTATGCAAAAAGTAAAATGATATATATCGAAAATATCACTGTTTTACCTAATAATTTGGACTTTACATAATAATGAGAATTTATTTAGCTTTTTCACTGCATGTTTTCTCGCTTTTACGTCCTTGCCAATCCTTACCGAACTTTGCCTGTCTACAAATTATTTCGTTTTTATTATTGCGAATTTGGGATATAATGAAGCAGTGAATAGAAAAAACTGACTTGCCAAGGCTTATAAACAAAA
Organism: uncultured Oscillospiraceae bacterium; assembly: GCA_964652975.1. Taxonomy (GTDB): domain Bacteria; phylum Bacillota; class Clostridia; order Saccharofermentanales; family UBA5734; genus CAZZCN01. The sequence goes on from CAZZCN010000004.1 coordinate 70,353, forward strand.
AGTGACTTAAGTGACAAGCAAAACGACAACAAAAACGACAACCAAAAAAGACAACAAAGACAACAACAA
>CAZZCN010000004.1:70521-80201 GCA_964652975.1 uncultured Oscillospiraceae bacterium
ACAACAAAGACAACAACAAAAACGACAACAAAGACAACAACAAAAACGACAACAAAAACGACAACAAAAACGACAACAAAGACGACAACAAAAACGACAACAAAAACGACAACAAAAGCGACAATAAAAACATAAACATAAACAAAAACGACAACAAAAACGACAACAAAAACGACAACAAAAACGACAACAAGACGACAACAAAAACGACAACAAAAGCGACAATAAAAACATAAACAAAAACATAAACAAAAACAAAATACAAAAGAACACAGGCGGAGGCGGATATGGCTATTGAACCTGCAAGAACTGACAGAAATTATTTTTTGAACAATAGGGAATTGTTTTTTGGTAAATTAGAGGAGAACACCATTACAGTGCTTTTTTCCGGCACATCCAAAAAGAAATCCGCCGATCAATATTTTCCGTTTTTTGCCAACAGAAATTTCTTTTACCTTACAGGAATAGAGCAGGAAGGATCTGTTCTTTTGATAAAAAAACAGGCCGGTAAAATACTGCGCATGATTCTTTTTATAAGAGCCTACGATGAATACGCCGAAAAATGGTACGGCAAGCGACTGACAAAAGACGAGGCGGGAATGATTTCGGGGATTTACGACATATCGTTTTCCGAGGGACTGGACGCGGTTCTCAAGACGATGCTTGATGGATGGGACGGTAGTATCTCGCTTGACAGGGATTCCATAAGCGATTCGGATGTGTGGCTTTTACGCGTTCTTGAGGATAATTATCCGCAGATTGAGATTACAAATATCTTTCCGGTCTTTTCTAAACTGAGGATGATAAAGAGCGACTACGAGATAGGATTAATTAAAAAAGCGGTTGATATCACTGATGTTGCCATCAAGAAAATTTACGAGACAGCCAGAGTAGGAATGGCAGAATACGAACTTGCGGCCGAGTTTTCAGGCGTGCTCGCCAGAAATGGGTTCGGGGCACCTTCATTTGATTCGATTGTAGCAACCGGCGATAATTTCAAATATCTTCATTATCCACAGTTGGGCTCTGTTATTAAGAGCGGCGACATGCTGCTGCTTGACGTGGGTGCAGTATGCAACGGTCTGTGCAGTGATATTTCAAGGGCGTTCCCGATTGACGGAAGGTTTTCTGCCAGGCAGCTTGAAATATACAATATAGTGCTGACATGCCAGAAGAAGGCTTTTAGTATGATAAAGCCCGGTGTTTTTATAAAAGATATAAATCTCCAATGCAAAAAAATTGCAGCAGACATGCTGATAGATCTGAAAATCCTCTACAATAGTGAAGATGTTGATAGATATTACTGGCATAATGTGTCCCATCATCTGGGACTAGATGTCCACGATATCTGCAGCAGGGACGTTGTGCTCGAAAAGGGAATGGTGATTACCGTTGAGCCGGGAGTTTACGTGCCGGAACACGGCGTCGGACTTCGGATTGAGGATGATGTACTTGTTACAGAGGACGGATGCGAAGTTCTCTCGAAAGATATTGTGCGTGAGCCAGGCGAGATAGAAGCGCTTGTTATGTCATACAGAGCAGGTGAGGTACAGTCAATTGGATAAGACAATGATGGAATATGTGAACAGCAAAATAATAGCCGATGCATCCGAGAAAATTCTTGGCGAAGAAGAGCGAGTCATAGGCAGAGACGCCGTCATGAACATCGTCGGAAGGGATTTTGTCATATACTGCGGCGGCAGGGAGATTTTCCGAGAGCCGCACAAGCAAATCGAGGCCTACAGGATGCAGAGCGGAAACGGACTGGAGTTTGTGTGCTCCGGAGGGATTTTTGGCAAAAAGAAGATAGTGAGGGTGCATTTTGTTCAAGATGTTAAGACACCCCCCTGGCATAATCAAACCAGGTAGCGTTAAATGAATCTCTTGCCCGAGTTGTCAAAATAGTCCTGTTGAAGGGATTCGGCGAAAGCAAGCAAATCGCTGATACTTTTGTTAGTGGACAAAAATTCGTAATATTTGACTATGGTGTTGAATGACTGTGAGGTTTCGTCTATGTCGCAAATGTCTTTGAGCACTGACTTTAGGCCGTTTTGAGCGATCAATTCGCGGATTTGTGATGCAAATGGGTCGGCAGGATTTTCGAAAAACATGGCAGCAGCAATGCCAGCTGCGGCATATAACGGGACAACCCCCTGTTCGTCACAAAACTTTAAGGCCCCGGCAAACCTGTCGGAAGAGGAGAGTTTTCTTTTGATATCGTTGCCAACGCGCGCAATGGTGTCTCCTAATGCTACATTGGAGAATCTTATCTGTAGATGTGAAATGTGGTCTACAAGCTGCTGCATTGGCATATCAAACTTCTTGGATAGTGAAAGGGCGGTCTCTGTCATGGCACGCTGGACCATTATTTTAATAGCAGGGTTGCCGGTGGCCTGCCAGATATATTCATAACCCGCAAGGCTTCCCAGGTATGATGTCAGAGCATGTCCCATGTTGTGCACATAGAGTTTCCTCTTAATGTAAAATTCAAAAGGGGAGTAAGGGAACAGATGCGGCACTTCTGGAATATCACCTTTGAATGCTGTCTTGTCGACAGGTAGTTCGCAATAACTCTCTACGCATACTCTCAAGACATTGGATTCCTTTTGCTCCTGTGTCATTACCGGAACCATTCGACCTATCGATGCTTCTACAAGGCCGACATGATTCTCAAAATATATTGCCTCATCGGCATTAAAATGTTCTAACAACATTTTGTGAAGCAGCTTGTCAGCGTCTATCAAGTTCTCGCATATGATTATATTCAAAGGTGCTGACACATTGTCAATCATACGTTTGCGTATTCCATCGGCAAGCAGGGGAACGATTCTAGGCAGAATATTGACGCCAATGGCTGTCGCCATCATGTCGGCACCTGCGATTGCTGCTATAACAGCATCTTTGTCCCTGCCATCGACACCCTTTACGTTTTCAACCCAGATATCCAGGTTGGAATCCTTTGAAACCACAGTGACAGGATATCTGCCGCTATTATTAAGAGCGTCAATGACCTCCATGTTGACATCTATAAAGCTAACTTCGTAACCGGCCTTTGAAAACAGTTGACCAATAAATCCCCTGCCGATATTTCCAGCTCCGTATTGTACGAATTTTTTCATGATTGCAATATCCTTTTCTTTATTTATTATATTGTTTTGCTTTTTTACTCACAGCCGAATATTTAAACATATCGTATTTGTCTGGGTCAAATTTCAAAAAATATCGGATTTGGCTGGACCGAATTTTCAAAACATAACGTTCTTGGCATGGCTGTGTTTTCACTTTGAGACCATCATTAAGTTAATCTGTACAAAACATAGTATCTGTCAAATACCTTTTACAAAGATATATTATCATTAATAAGGAGCACAGACCATATATTTTAAGATGTAACAGCAAAAATTATGAAAAATTACTCCACAACCGGAATGCGGGCGATTCTCGGGTCGGTGAAAATGTCCGATTCGTCATAGCTTTTTGTGGAAAATTCAGAAACAACCGCACCATCCTTACCGGCTCTAAACCAGTGTTTGGTATTAGGTAGAAGTGTGTACTGCTCACCCGGGTTCAAAACTATCTCGTGAAAAACGGTATAAACACCATCTGGAGGAGTAACGCCAGGGTTTTCTGTAGGTTCTCCGGTAACATTAAGATATACTTTGCCATACCTGCAGCGGAATGTCTCTTCCTTGCCGACATAACCTTCGAGAGGCGGATGTCTGTGCTCCGGGCATGTCTGAAATGGTGTAAGCACAAGCTCCTTGGCGCATACACGATCAGTGTTTACATAAGTTATGAGTTCAAGACCTGTGTTTTCGAGATCGTCAAGACCAAAGTCAGCTACTTCGATCATATCCTTTTCTTCTTCTGTTATAACGATGCCGGCTTTTGCAAAATAGTCCAGAGCCGCTGCTCTTGCCTTTTCGAACTGTTCCTTTGTAATCATGGGTTTTCCTCCGTATTTATATATTTTATACTATACCATATACTCTCTAAAAATTTTTAATAACAAGCATTCTATTGGTGAGTTGTTTGTAACATAGGTAAAACAATTAGTATAATCAATTTACTTATTAGTATAATTGGAAATTGCAAGTTATGCAATAGACTACATGACAAAAAATCACCCTCAACTATCAAAAACAGAAAATTTTCGGAATGATTTAGATTATATTTTGATTTTGATGTAAATAGCATGGAAATATCAATGTGTTTTGTGATAAAATTAGAAATGTAGATTATGTTTTTCATAAATGACACAGAAGAAAGGTATACATAACGCTTGCAGCGTTATGAAGGTAATATAATGATTATTGTTATCAAGCCGGATGCGACCAAACAAGAATTGGATGATGTTATTCATTTTCTGGAATCCAATGGCCTTAAGACTCATTTGTCGGAAGGGACGCAGAGGACAATCGTTGGTGTTGTAGGGGATAAGACACGAATCGCAGATACTAATATGGCTTTGATGGCCGGAGTTGAAAAGATAGTTCCCATCATGGAATCCTATAAGCTGGTTGCGAAGGTTTTCAAGCCTGAAGGCACAGTTTTAGATTTTGGAGACGGAGTTACTATCGGTGGCAACAAGCTTGCCATGATAGCAGGTCCGTGTGCTGTTGAAAACGAAGATCAGATATATGAAGTTGCAAAGGCCATTAAGAAGAGCAATGCGCAGTTTCTAAGAGGAGGAGCCTTTAAGCCAAGAACATCTCCATATGCATTTCAAGGACTGGAGGTACAGGGACTTAAGTACATGAAAGCTGCCGCAGACAAGTATGGACTGAAAGTTGTAAGTGAAATAGTATCCGAAAGCGATATAGACAAGTCTATAGAGTATATTGACGTTATTCAGATAGGTGCAAGAAATGCCCAGAATTTCAGGCTTTTGCGCGAGGTGGGCAAGAGCGGTAAAGCGGTTTTGCTCAAGCGGGGAATTGCACAGACAATAGACGAGTGGCTGGGATCCGCCGAGTATATAATGAGCGAGGGCAACTATAATATAATACTATGCGAACGGGGAATCAGGACATTTGAGACAGCTACACGAAATACGCTTGATATAAGCGCCATACCTGTCCTTAAGTCCAAGACACATCTTCCGGTAATAATCGATCCGAGCCATGCAGCCGGTCAGGTAAAATATATAGGTGCTTTATCCAAGGCTGCGATAGCAGCGGGTGCTGACGGATTGATTGTAGAAGTTCACCCTAATCCCATTTGCGCAGTTTCCGATGCGCTTCAGCAACTAACACCCGACCAGTTTGCAGAACTATGCGAACAACTAAAGCTTATTGCCACGGCGATAGGAAGAGAATTTTGATGCAAGTGGATACACCGCAGATATAAGATACTGATAGCAAGTGTTATATGGAGAGAGGTTTCATGCAGGAAAGCGAAATAGCAGATATGAGAATCGGCATTATAGGTCTGGGGCTTATTGGTGGATCGATTGCCAAGGCCTTGACTTTGCGAGCGAAGATAAGGAATATCCATGCTGTTGATTATAATGAACAGTCTCTTGATATGGCATGCAATGATAGGAGTATAAAGTCCTGTTCAAATGGAATAAGAAGCGTTAAGGACTGTGATGTTGTGTTTCTTTGTGTGCCACCTGGTAGCATACCGTCGATTCTTGATGAGATGGCTACCTTTTACACAGGAATAATAACGGATGTCGGAAGCACGAAAGCGAAGATTTGTGAATTTGCTGCCACAGCTCATGAAGAAATGCGATTTGTAGGAGCACATCCGATGGCAGGCTCAGAGAGAGTCGGATATGAAGCTTCAAGCGAGAGTCTGTTCGAGAATGCACCATATATTTTCTGCAGGGATGAGCATTCACGAAATGCAGATTTTGAAACTGTCAAGAAATTAGCGGTGTTGATGGGTGCGGTTCCCATTGAGATGACCCCTGAGAAACACGACATATCAGTGGGGTTGATATCTCATCTGCCACATATCATTGCATATTCGCTCGTCAGCCTTGTCAGCTCCAAGGATGATGAGACATTAAGAAATATAGCTGCGGGAGGATTCCGTGATATTACAAGAATCGCTTCATCAGACCCGGATTTATGGACAGACATAATCTGCGAATCAGGTGTTACAATGACTTCGCTTATTGATCAATATATTGAGGTTCTGACTAGAATATCCGCTTCTCTTTGTAAGAATGAGAAGGGTGAATTGCATTCGATTTTCCAACAGGCTAAGGAGTTCAGGGATGATATCACACGCCATTCCATTAGAAAGGGCAGTACCGTTCAGATATGGGTGGAAGTTGATGACAAGCCCGGCATGATAGGCAAAATAGCGGTGTTGTTCGGCGATAACAAGATAAACATCAAGAACATCAACATACAGGACAACAGAGAATACGAGGGCGGTTCAATGCGGATAACCCTAACCGGAATAGAGGACGCGCACCTTGGAGCGAAACTGCTAGACAGGGAGCAACTTAAGTACAGGATTGTTAGTTGACTAATACGTCAATATTGGTTATATTTTACATATGAATAGTCAGGTTGAATATCGATATTCATACAGAGAATGATTACAAACAAAGAATGATTACAAACAAAGAATGATTACAAAAAATGAAAGGGGAATAAAATTATGTTATGGAAATGTACAGCATGCGGATTTACAATTGAGGGAGAGGATGCACCGGACTTTTGTCCTAAATGTGGAGCACCTAAAGAGAAATTTATTAAACTTGAAGAAGAGGATGCCAAGAAGGTATATATGTCTGACCGTACCAATGACATACATATGAAGCTTGTATCACTTGCAATGAAGATGGATGCATTGGCTGACGAGGGTATTGCAATTGATTTAGATCCTAATTGCGTGTCTGTTTTTCAGAAGGCCAAGAAGGAAGCATGGATTATCAAGCAGAGAAGCAAAGCTGAGCTTGCAGGCCATATGAGCAAGGGCAAATGGTAATTGTGAAAGCGAATGGATTACGAAATATTAATCAAGAAGGCTTTCGAGGCAAGGGAAAACGCCTATGTTCCTTACTCGGACTTCAAAGTTGGAGCAGCTCTACTTACACAAACCGGTAAGATATATCAAGGCTGCAATATCGAAAATGCGGCATATTCACCTACGAACTGTGCAGAACGCACCGCGATTTTCAAAGCAGTTTCGGAAGGCGAACGAAAGTTTGCAGCCATTGCTATATGTGGCGGTTACGAAGTTGATACGCAGTTTTGTTTTCCTTGCGGAGTCTGCCGCCAAGTTCTTATGGAGTTTTGCGACCCGGATACGTTTATAATTATCGTGGCTAAAAGTCCTGATGAATACATCCAGTATCTTTTAAAAGATTTGCTTCCACATGGATTTGGTCCGCAGAATTTGTAACCAAAGCCAACCCTATAAAGGATTGGCTCTATGTAAAATTTGCTTAAGCAAATTTTATTCAACAATTTATAATCCAACGCAGCAAAGACAAATCTTAAGATTTGCCTTTGATAATTTGGAGTTTTAACACAACCTAAGAAAGGTGAAAAATTTGCATCACATACTAATGCACAAGAATAGGGCAGTCCTTGACTTGAATATACATCAGGACACCGCCGCGATATTGAAGATTGGTACAATTTATGAACCTCTTCTTATTCCTGTTGGCATTCGTGTGAATAAGGGAATTCCAGATTTAAATTCCCTTAATGCCTGGTGGAAGGGTCGTTCAATTCCTGCCAGTCGTATGGGGTTAAGGGAAGCCCTTGAAATTATGAATATTCCATTTCGTGAGCAATTGCTCATGAAATGTTTTGGACTTAGCCTGTCTGATCAATACTGGATTAATGATAAAAATAATACACTTGAGTATGGTAAAATTAATTTTTTCGTAAACAATTTTTCTGACGATGTTGGTGACGCTCTTTTTGGTGTTCAAAATGATAGTAACATCTTCAACCTTACTTCTCCTGATAATACATCTGATGGTTGGCTTAAGAAGAAATGGAAAATCATGGATGGAAAAAGATGTCTTATAAAATCAGGAAGCGAACCTTTTATGCAAGAACCATTGAACGAAAAATTTGCATCAGTCATACAGAGGCGTTTAGGATTATCTAACTATGTTAATTATGAACTTGTCTGGGAAAATGACATACCATATAGTATTTGTGAGAATTTCATTACACCCGAAACAGAGCTTGTAAGTGCATTCAATATTGCCCAGGTTATCAGAAAACAAAACCATATCTCACCTTTTGATCATTTTATAGAATGCTGCGAACAGTTGCAAATTCCAAATGCCAGGGAAAGTATAGATTCGATGCTGGTTGTGGATTATATTATTGCAAACAGCGATAGACATTATAATAATTTTGGTGCAGTAAGGAATGCTGATACTCTTGAATGGATTGGTTTTGCTCCTCTATATGATTGTGGTACCAGCATGTGGCATAACAAATTAACGCAAAATATATTGGCAAAAAGTGATGAAAGCAAGCCGTTTCGTAATGCACACAGAGATCAGATTGTATTGGTCAATAGTTTTGGCTGGATTGACTTTGACGCATTATCAGTAATTGATATAGAGTTCAAAGAAATATACAAGGATTCGATTTATATCGACGAACCACGTCGCGAAGCCCTTTGTCGTGCATTGCAAACGCGTATAGAAATGCTCAAGCAAGTTGCACTTAACAAATTGTAAATTGCCTATTCAGGTCGTATACTTTGAGTGTTCTTATATTTTTTCGCAAAGCTTTGAAAAACTTCGTTGCCTCTACGGAAAATTTGCTTAGGCAAATTTCCTTCAACAATTTATGATCTAGTAACACAACCTACTTGATGGAGGCGATGGAATTGAGTAGTACAGCCTCCGTAATCATACCAATATCCTTGCTCACAATGTAACCGTCTTTATTGATGAAAACCGACATTGGTATCGAGCTGATTTCGTATTTCTCTGATGCATCACCTGTAGTGTCGAAAAACACCGGAAATTTAAAATCCTGTGACTTTACATATGCCTTTCCGGTATCGACAGTCTCACGTTGTCCGTCAACCAAATCAACCATGATAAATTGGATATTATCCTTTTCTTTTAAATATGCTTTATTGAAATTTGGCATTTCTGATTTGCAGGGAGGACACCAGCTCGCCCAGAAATTAAGGACTATAGGTTTTCCAAAATAATCGGACAATTTTACCGTGTTGCCATCATTATCAATCATTGTAAAATCAGTTGCTTTTACAAGATCGCTGTTAGTTGTGTTTGAATTCGGCGGTTGATTTGCGCGGAAGTTTTTGGACAAAATTGAGTATGCCACAGATGCTCCTCCTATGATTAGGACCAAAATAACAAATGTTATTAATGATTTTAATTTAGGATCGATTATTCTATTTTTGCTTTGCATTTTATTTTTCCTTTCTGGTGCTAAAGAATATTATTTCTATGTAAACTTCAATGTATCGATGATGAAGGTCTTTTTCATCTGCTGTTTAAATTCCATCAAAATCATCTGTTATGACGTCCAATTTTCGTAACGTGAAAAATATTCAAAAATGGGCGATATATTATCTAATTGTCAATAATGACAGGAAGTACCCCATCAGTCCGAATATCATTAACAGTCCGATTATTATAAGGAAAATGCCTGATGCAAGGGTGATTGTTTTGTAATGTTTTTTTATAAAGCTAAAAGTGGATTTTAGCCTGT
>CAZZCN010000004.1:80301-84429 GCA_964652975.1 uncultured Oscillospiraceae bacterium
AGGGTGATTGTTTTGTAATGTTTTTTTATAAAGCTAAAAGTGGATTTTAGCCTGTCAATCAAAATCGCACTTAAAATAAAGGGAACTGAGAGCCCGAGTGAATATGTCAAAAGTAACAAAACGCCTTTCCCCGTTCCACCTTGGGATGCAGCAAGCATAAGAGCTGAACCCAGAAAGACTCCGACACAGGGTGTCCAGCCTATGGAAAATACCAGGCCGAACAAAACGGATGAGAAAAATCCAGGGCTTTTAAATTTAAAATCAATTTGTCTGTTTCTATCCAAAAATGGAATTTTAACAAGTCCTATGAAATACAGTCCAAATAAAATAACCACGATGCCTGAAACAATATTTATTATTGTGCTGTTTTGCTTTAACATAGAACCTATTGTTCCGGCAAAAGCTCCCATTGCAACAAACACCATTGTGAAACCGAGCGTGAATCCGATTGAATTTACAACTGTCTTAGACACTCGTTTCTTTCTATCGACTTCACTTTCGTCGCCAGTCTGTGAAAGCGTAGTACCCGCAAAATATGAAACATAGATGGGAAACATCGGTAGTATGCAAGGTGAAATAAAAGTGATAATTCCCTCTAAAAATGACAACAGATATTCCAAAATTATTCCTCCGTCCAAATTAACTATTGAGTTTATGATATAACGAAAATAGCAATTAGATTGTACTATAGGTTACAGGTATTATAGTTGTTATGCACATACTGGATTTTTAGGATGATAGAAAACAGTTCCGTAAATTGTCATAATTGATTGATATTGGTATTGTCAAAAAATTATAACCTATTTTAGAGAAAATCGCTTATAATAATATCAATAAAAAAATAGCAACTGTAATTTGAATTTATTAGTGATGAGAAAATTAATCAGAAGTGACAGCTATTGCTGTTGATTATTCGAACTTAGCATATTAACATTTTTATTATTTACAATTTGCAATTTAGCAAAAGTAGTGTTAACTACCCTATGCAAAACCAGTAAAGAGAAAACTGCTGTGTGTATGTTTTTACAGTAGGATTTGTGTTAACTACCCTATGAAAAACCAGAAAAGAGAAAACGGAGGAGAAATGAATGGAATTTCAAAAATCTATTAGCAAAATAATTGAAGAACGGACATCTTGCAGGTCATTTAAAGCTAAAAAAATTGATAACGTGACTTTGCAGAAACTGATTGAATATATCGCTCATATCAATTCAGAAATTAAGATTAAGGCTAAGTTTTTATTAATTCAAAACATAGAAAATTCAGGTGATACCGCAGAAAAACTTGGAACCTACGGGATGATTACAGGTGCAAGTTCGTATATAATCGGTATTGTTGATAAGGATTTTAAAGATATTTGTGAGTTTGGATATATATTCGAAAAATTGATTCTTTTTGCAACAGATCTGGGTCTTGGAACATGCTGGCTTGGAGGGACTTTTAACCGGAGTGATTTTAATCAAAAAGCAAAATTGGCAGATAACGAATACATACCCATTGTCTCACCGGTTGGAGTCAAAAAGGAGTCACCAAGAATTTTGGAATCAGTTGTCAGGGCTGTAATCAAAGCAGATAAGAGGATTGCATGGGACAAGTTGTTTTTTGATAATAGCACTAAAACACCTTTAGGAAAAGATAAAACAAGTCTATACGAGCGCCCTCTGGAAATGCTTCGCCTTGCACCTTCAGCATCCAATAAGCAGCCATGGAGAATTATTAAAAGTGACAACAGCTATCACTTTTTTCTCTGCCGTACAAAAAACTATCCGATGAGTGGTTTTGATATGCAAAAAAACGATTTGGGAATAGCGATGTGTCATTTTGAACTAACTGCTAAAGAGCTCGGAATTGAGGGTTCTTTTGTTTACAAAAAAGATGTGATAACTCCTTATGGTTGGGAATACATGACCACCTGGCAGGCATAATGATATTGACGCCCATTTACGAACGAAATGGAAATGTAAAATGAATTTAGAAAATAATGTATCCAAAATCGAGATAACTTCATTAAACAGCGAAGGTCAGGGCGTCGGGCGAATAGACGGACTGGCTGTTTTTGTGAGTGGAGCAGTCCCGGGAGATTTTATAAAAGCTAAAATTATCACCAATAACAAGACTTACGCAATCGCTGAAATCGTGGAAATAATTACTCCGTCCAAAGACCGTATCAAACCATCCTGCAAAATAGCTGATGAATGCGGCGGATGCAGTCTGCAGAACATGTCATATGATGCACAGCTGAAATGGAAACAGGATATGGTTGTACAAGCCATGACTCGAATCGGAGGATTCAGCAGTGAATTTATAATAACACGAATGCAGAACATAATAGGAGCCGAAAATATTTTTCATTATCGGAACAATGTTCAGATGCCTGTTTCGGGTGATGCGACTAGTCCCAAAATCGGTTTTTACGAAAACAACTCCCATGAGGTTGCAGATACAGACATTTGTCTTTTACAACACGAGATTGCAGACACAATAAGACTAACTATCCGAAAGTTTATTATAGAAAATAACATTCCTCCGTTTAACGAAACTACCGGTGAAGGACTTCTCAAACACGTGGTCGTAAGGGTGGGATTTGCAACCGGACAGGTGATGATAATTTTGGTTTTGAGTGAGAGGGAATTGTCATTTTTCCCGAAGCTTTCTGAAAAATTGAAGATAGCAATCGAAGATAAAGGAATGATTTTGACCTCGTTGTATGCAAATATCAACCCCGGAAATGCCAAGGGAGGGTTTGGAAACGATAAAAGGGTGTCTGGTGACGAGTATGTTTTGATGTACGGACAGAAGTTTATTGAGGAAATTTTGTGCGGCCTAAAATTTAAAATCTCGCCAATGGCGTTTTTCCAGGTTAACACCTCGCAGGCGGAAAAACTTTATAAAAAAGTCATAGAGTTTGCATCTTTGAAAGCCACAGACAAGATTTTTGACCTGTATTGCGGAACCGGATCGATCGCACTTGCGATGGCAAATTATTGCGAAAAAGTCTACGGTGTCGAAATTGTCAAACAAGCAATCGACGATGCGAAAGAAAATGCATTGAGCAATTCTATTAGAAACGTCGAATTTTATACCGGGAAATCGGAAATTGTCTTCCCGCAGCTTATAGAAAAAGGCGCAAAGGCTGACATTGTTGTGTTAGACCCTCCTCGCAAAGGAGCAGACATTAAACTGTTAAATGTGCTTTTGCAGGCCTTGCCAGATAAAATTGTCTATGTGTCATGCAATCCGGCAACGCTTGCACGAGACTGCAAGATTCTATGCGGCAGTGGGGTATACGAATTGACGAAAATAGTACCTGTTGACATGTTTCCGTGGACGGGGCATATCGAATGCGTTTCGTTGCTGACACGCGTTAAAAAATGATAATAGGTTAACTAACATGCCCGAAATATGTCATATGTTTATTAGCCATGATGGCAAATGGGGAGATTTGTTCAAGTTTTTGGAAGATTAGGCAGTTCTACAAATTTGGTTTTGAAGTATAGATTATTTATATTAGGTGGTGTTGACAATTGGAAAAAGTATTATATCAAATTCATTTTGATTTTCGAAATTTTATTATCTGCTTTATCCCTCTTATAGTAGGATTGGGATTTTTCTTTGCATGGAAATGGTATCGAATACAAAATCCTGGTTGCGAAGTCAAAGGCAACAGTGATCATAATGTATATGTGGTTACCAAAATAATAGGTTGGATTGTTGGAACGTTTTGTTTGCTTTTGTTTGCAATAAGTATATTTGGATATATTTCAAGCTATAATGACATAAAAAGCATCATTGCTTCAAACACTTTGCATGAAGTCGAAGGCTCTGTTGAAAATTATCATCCAATGCTAAAAGAAGGGCATGATAGTGAACATTTTTATATAAAGGGTGTTTATTTTGAATATTCCGATTTCAATATTCGTCACGGATATCAAAATGCAGCATCACTTGGAGGCGTTATAACTCATAATGGTCAGAATTTAAAAATCAAATATTATGAAAATAGTCAAAATGAAAATGTAATTGTTTATATTGCTGAAAGACGGTGATAATTTATGAACGGTCAAATGTATCAGATACAATATCAAGAGTAAGCTAGATTTATAAGCATACAAATGAATTAGGAGGATA
>CAZZCN010000005.1:0-69700 GCA_964652975.1 uncultured Oscillospiraceae bacterium
ATGAAATTGGCATGCCGTTTGCTATAACATTTTCAAACCATTGCAATGCCATCTCCCGCTCAGCCGCTATCGCTTGACTGTCATTATAAACTGGAAAAGTATTAACTTCAGGATCAAATTTGTCACATCCTGCAAATAAGATAAGCGTGAGAATCATTGTAAAAATTCCTATTTTTTTCCTCATGAAAAAACCTCCGCATGATTTGTATGTCATATTTTAAAAATTTTATACTTTATATACAACGTTTGTATAGCAATCATCCTTTTATCGAACCAATCATTGCACCTTTTACAAAATATTTTTGTAAGAATGGATATGCACATAGAATAGGTGCCATGGTTATGACAATTGCTGCCATTTTTTGTATCTGAAGAATTGGAATGCTACCCGTGACAGGTGCGCTTGCCGGTGGATTAACATAGAGTATCTTTTGCAGCTTTACCTGTAAGGGAACTAGATCCTGGTTTGTAATATAGGTTATCCCGCTCGAAAGATCATTCCAACGGTCAACTGCATAAAACAATACCATTGCAGCTATAATTGATTTGGATATCGGTATTACAATTCTTACTAAAATTTGAAAATCACCACAACCATCGATTTTCGCCGCTTCTTCCATCCCGTCAGGCAGTGTAGAAAAATATGTTTTCATAATTAACAGATACATTGTGTTGATAAGTCCAGGAATAAATAAAGCAAACGGTGTGTTGACAAGATGTAACTCATTGACCACTAAATAGGTTGGAATCAGGCCACCACTGAAAATCATGGTAAATGTTATAATGTACATTATTATATTTCTTCCTGGCAAAAACTTTTTTGACAATGCATATGCTCCCATCGTTTGTACAACGAGACTACATAAAGTTCCGAATGTAATGACAAACAATGTTATCATATATGGCTTTTTAAAATCATATAATCTAATAAGTTCGGTATAAGCTTCCAGTGTTGGATTTTTGGGGAAAAGTGGTATTGTTGTATTGATGAATTCATTATTCGTCATTAATGATCCTACGACAACATACCATAATGGATATATCATAACCAATGCTATAATAATAAATAAAACATAGTTGACAACAGGAAAAATCATTGCCTTACCTTTGTGTCTTTCATTCATAAAATTGATCCCTTTCTCTTTAAAAGAGTCCTGCATTTCCTGTTTTTTTGGCAACTCTATCAGCCATAATGATAAGAAATGCACTAATAACTGACTTTATTAATCCGGCAGTAGCTGAATAACTGAATTTAGCCATTCCGATACCATTTCTAAATACAAATGTATCTAAAATATCGCCAGTTTCAAAAACGAGAGTGTTATACGTCATGTAAATTTGTTCAAATCCTGCATTACTAAGAAAACTGCCGATTGTTAGAATCAGTAAAAGTGAAATAGTTGGCATAAGTTCAGGTACTGTAATATAGCGCATTTTATGAAAACGATTGGCACCATCTATAATAGCCGCTTCATAAAGCTCTGGATTAATTCCCGATATCGTTGCAAAATATATTATTGTTCCCCATCCAGCACTTTTCCAAACATCTGTAATTACAACAATACCGCGATAAAACTCAGGTTGTGTTTGAAAGTAAATACCTTCATTAATAAACCCTAAGTTGATGAGTACCGTATTTATGAAGCCATTATCCGGTGATAAAAAGGCTCCCAACATACCGGATATGATGATCCATGATATAAAACGTGGAAGATAAATAATAGTTTGTACTATTTTTTTGAACTTTAAGTTCATAATTTCATTTAAAAAGATTGCCATAATGATAGGGATTGGGAAGCATATCAATAATTTGTAAAATGCTATAATACATGTGTTTCTAAATGCTCTCCAAAAATACATATCGCTTATGACTTCTTTGAAATTGTCAAGTCCTACCCATCTACTGTCTATAAAGCCTAACAATGGTCTAAAGTCTTGAAATACTATTTTCAAACCATACATGGGAATATAACAAAATATTATATAAAATAATAGAAGAGGGAGTACCATTAAATAAAACATTTTGTATTTCAAAATTGTTGTTAGAATTCTATTTCCTGTATTTAATCCTATATGCTTGGTAGCTTGACTCATTTTCGCCTCCAAATTGTTCTCCCTAAATAAAAGGTTATCAGTTAACATTTAAATGCTATTCTATTAATATTAGTAATAATTCAAAGTCTGATTTTACATGAGTATCCAAACAATCTATTTTCACCAGATAGGTTGCCCATTCTATTACTTTTTTGAATAATCTGTCATATCGTTAACAAGCTCTTGATAACCGTTTTTGTCAAGCTCCGCTCGAAATGACTCAAAATTTGCTTTTGTTGCTGGCTTTTTACCGGATACAAATTCTACATGCCACCTGTCTCTTATTTCATAATATTTGGGAAGATATTTACTACCGATATCTGAAGTATAACCTTGAATCCCCAAAGGTTGGCTTATAAAATATCCTTCCTTTGCCCAAGCATTTAAATTATTTACATTCTGTTTGTTGATTTCAAAATCAGGAATTGTCGTTGGAATATTTTTATTATGCTTAACTAAATCTCCAAAAATATGTTGAGCTTGCTGCTCTGTATTAAATTTATCAGCTACATAAGCATCATTATTTCTCACAAGGGTTCCATCACTATTTTTGGTATAATGAATACCTTCTATACCATTTGTAATTAAGTTCTGTCCCTCTGAAGATAAAATATAATCCATTATTTTCAGTACTCTTTCCTTCACTTTGCTTTTTCCGTTTACAACAGTCATTTCGCTGGCAAAAGGAGTTGCACTCACTTGATGAGAACCGGCGGGACCTTCTGGCATTTTTATCAAGGAAATCTTCGCATCTGGGAAATTTTGAGTCAAAGTACTCTTGATTTCATTATAATAGCTGTAGTTGCTCTGCCCAAGGAAAAATCCCGCTCTGCCTGTCATGAATTTATTTCTTGCAGCATTTTCATCCATTGTAAATAATTCTTGATCAAGACACTTCTCTGTATAAAACTGCTGCATAAAGGTAAAATAAGAATCCATTTCGGGGATTCCGAAATTTGGCATTATCTTGCCATTCTTATCACAAAATTCCCAAGTACCTGTAAAACAAGATATAAAGTGATATAACCACCACATTCCTCCAGTTGTAAATCCTGTAGTCTTCTTACCATTTATATCTGCTCCGATAAAGGCTTTGCATACTGTCTCTAAATCTTGCATTGTTTTTGGTGCGCTGAGACTCAATGTATCAAGCCAATCTTGTCTAACATACAAATTATGATAATAATAATCGCCCTGCATGGGTAAGTATGTAAACTCACCATTATAACCAGAAAAATTCTGTGTAGGACGAGCCTCTTCCATATATGCTTTTAAATTAGGATATTTATTATCGTTCATATAAGAGTCAAAGTTAAGTGTATAACCCGATTTATATAATTCAGAAATGGTTTTATAATCCTGTGTTGCCACCTTCATAATATCTGGAATTTCACCAGAAGCATACTGCATTGTTGCCATATCTGTATAAGAGCCACCATATGGGGCCGTAATAAATTCGAAGTCACAGTTGAAATCCTTCATAATTTTTTTGATAATATTGTCATCTTTATTGTATTCAGTCTGTCCTGTCCATGTCATATACCTAATGGTAACTGTTTCAGTTTCAGGTGTATCACTATTATCATCTTTTTTATCAGATTGCCCACAGGATGATATAAAGCTTGTCATCAGTACAATTGCAAGTATAAAGGCACACATTCTAACTATTTTTTTCATTTCTATTCCCTCCACATTAAAACTCAATAAGAGTTCTTATTACACCAGCATTAGATTTGGCCTGCTCATAGAAAACCTCATTTATATTTTCGAATTTCTCAACTCTCGTAATCAAGGGTTTTAAATCCACTTTTCCACTACTCAGCATCTCAATGATGTGCGGTGTTATGTTTGCAGCACCAGAAATGCCTTTCATTGTAATCCCATTTATCGTCATCTTATCAATATCAAAATCATTTAGATTTGTTTCATAAAAACCAACTAATGCCAGTGTTCCTCCACCTTTTATGACATTCAGCGCCATGTTTATAGTAGTAATATTGCCCGATGCTTCAATAACCGCATCAGCGCCTTTTCCATTTGTAATCTTACCTATTGCTTTATCTAAATCCTCATCCGTTGTATTAACAAGATAATCCGCACCCATTTTCGCAGCTACTTCAAGCTTTGACTTGTTTCTGCCAACAGCAACAACTCTACCAATTCCTAAATATTTTGCCACCGAAATTGCTGCAAGTCCGATAGCACCCATTCCGATAATAACCAATGTGCTGTCAGGTTGTAATCCACACTCCCTTACACCTTTATAAGCAATTGATGTTGTTTCAATGATTGCTGCATCATCTAACGCTATATTGCTTGATAGCTTATGCAAATGTTTTGCTGGAAGCAACATGTATTCAGCAAAAGCACCATCCCAACACTTGACTGTTCCAACTGCCCTGCCATTCTCACACAGAGAGTAATCTCCGAGCATGCAAGGTTTACATTCACCACAGGCAACCCCATTATCTCCAACTACCGCATCGCCAATCTGAAAATCTTTCACATCCTTTCCAATCTCTACAACAATGCCCGACCATTCATGACCTATACGAACTGGATATTTAATGAGCCCATTCTTTACAAAACTAATTTCGCCAGTTAATATCGCTATATCCGTTCCGCAAATACCGCAATATTTCACCTTTGCTAAAACCTCTTTAGATCCTGGTATTGGTTTTTCAACATCTAAAATTTGAATCAATCCAGGTTCTACAATTACTGCTGCCTTCATAAATCGCACCCTCATCTCTTTCTATAAATATATAAGGCTGTATCCAATGGGTTATCAAGTTCAATTAACAGCCCTTCATTAATAAGTACATCACCACTCATCATCATGCTACTGGAATCATCAAGATTATGAATCTCATAAATTGCATCATCAATCAATCCACATAATTTAAAAACTGCACTCGAATAAGGGCTTTCGCTTCTTCTAAATACTTGAACGACGCCACCGTTCAAATCAGGGCGATAAAACTGCCAAGCCATCCAGACATCATTATGCAAACTGTAGGAAGTCAATGGATAAAAATCTCCTGTTAAGTAAACCGCTGTTTTACGCCATTGTTTTATTAGTTTATTTAAAAGCTTATAATCAATATTCTCAATGCGCAAGTCCCAGCACCCTGTTATATGTGGAGCCATATGGCTGCGAAACGCATAAACATCGACTGTATCGACATAAGATTCCATCCTTTTATGTGTCCCTTCAAGACTCGGCAATGCTGATTTTCCAAACATTGTACCGGTTCCATGAAAAGGAATCCATTGTGATATACCCCATGTATGTCCCTGTTGTGAAACAGGTTCAAACAATCTATCACTTCGTAAAAGTGGAACAGACCGCCTAAGTGTTTCTACATCATTCCGTCTGCCTCCCGAAGCACAAGAATCAATAAGCATGCCAGGGTGTCTTCGCCTGAGTTCATCCCAAAACGCGAGATAACCCATTATGTATTTATTTTCTATTATCCCTTGTCGGTCTTTATCTTCATTGTTTTCCCAAAAAAGCAACGGATCTTGATTGAAATCCTGTCGGTAAAGATCTATCCCCTCAGAAATAATCATCTTGTCGATGATTTCTGTTATATACTCTCTTGCAGCGGGTATCCCCAAATCCAACAACGAATCCTTCTCCCGATACATATACCCTCCTGGATTTTCGGGAGCATTTAGCAACCACTCTGGATGCTCTTTATAAATTTGACTACCTTTGGTCACACGTTCAGGTTCAAACCATAAGATTGATTGAATGCCTTTCTCCCTGGCATAATCCGTAACTGCCCGAAGACCATTTGGAAACCGGTTTATATCTGGGCTCCATGTGCCAATATTAAACCATCCATCTTCACTGCATTCATACCATCCTGCATCCATCCACCAGTAATTAATCCGAATACCTTTGTCATAATAAAGATCAATAAAATTCTTTTGACAGGTTTCATCCGCATTAATCATTTCATTGTATTGATGCGATGTACATCCAGCAAGAGATGGTGTAATATGATTTCCGTTCTTATTGGGCGAATTATGCTTGACCATCCAGCGCTTAAATATATTTTTAGATCTTATGAGTTTTTTTGCATTCTCCAAATCACTTTCCCAGAATTGTAGGACAATCAGTGGTGATCTAACTTCTTCCCATTCCAGAAGACTAAAATGTACATTTTCTTGTCCACAAGTGATTATCAACTTATCTTCAGAATCTCTTTCGAATGCTGTACTCCACTGGCCTGGCCATCCAATGGCAAAATTGATCCCTTCATTTCCATATTCTATGTTAAAATAGGGGAAATGACTATTGGAACTACGTCCACCGAAAGTTGAAATAACCTTTTTGGATTTCTTCTCAAGTATTGTGTCATAAGGTTCGTAATCATTATCTTGAGCAGGTGAACCATTTTGATGATGGAGGATATATGCAACATCTTCCTCCACCCCAAACGTGCTATCAAGTGCATAAAACGCTTCGATGAGTGGCGATTTCGTAACCCCTGTGTTTTTTAGAAATATTGTCCATTCAACAATTGGAAAATCAAGATATTCAACAGCTTCGCATCGTATTTCCAAGTTAGATTTTACATCAATCCCTGTTTTGACATGTACCATTTTATTCGAATCTAATTTATTCTTATGATAAGATAGACTCTTTAAATGTGGCAATGCATCCACCCCATCCAGTTTCAAAGAAAACGGCTGAAAAGTATCCGAAAGCAAGACATTTTTTACCCAGTTTTCCTTCATATCCATTTCATCTTCTGTTACAATTCGTTGAGATTTTAACACAAAACCACCTCCTTATAGAAACAAATATATTACAATTTATTTAGAAGTTTGATGTCATTCAATAATATTATATGAATAATGTTCCTTGTTGCTGTTCATTACAATTTGAGGAGTAATCAGAATATCCCCATAACCTTCTCGAGACTTAGTAATGTAATCACAAAGCTTTCGGAACGCCATTTTTCCCTGTTTATATGGATTTTGAAAAATCGTTGCACTTATAACACCTTTGTCAATGAGGTCAAGGATTTCAGGAGATACATCAGTAGTAACGATTTTAATTTTACCAGCAAGTCCTGCTTCAATAACTTTTTGACATACTGTAATAGAGTTAAAGGAATTTATATAAATACCAGCAACATTTGGAAATTCACGAAGTAAATTCTCAGTAGCATAGTAAGCAATCATGGCGTCATCCTGATTTTCATAGACCTTCAAAATATCAAGAGGAAACCTATTTTGCATTGCTTCTATTCCTAAAAGGTTTTCCTTGTGAATCTCGACAGCACTATTGCCTGAGAAAATAGCAATCGGATTTTTACCGCAGAACCACCACATAAGTTCAGCCGCCATTTTACCAGCGCTTAAACCATCACCTTTTACGGTAAACACTCTTTCACTCTGTGGAATGTCTGAAACAATAGTTGCTACAAAAACATTTTGTGTTTTAAGTTCTTTTATTAAATCAGCAATCCCGCGCGTATCGATATTTGGCAGCAAAATTATACCACTATAGCCTTCATCAACCATATTTTTCATAACACTTTTTATTTCAGCATTTTTCTCGCTTTCACTTGTACTGATAAGCACATGAAATATCCCATTAAAATTAAAATCTTTTAACTCTTCAAGAGCGCTATACATGCCCTTTAAAATTTCATCGCGAAAATATGGAAAGGGTCCGCTGATAATAACACCAATTTTTATCAGTTTTCTGGCAAGCGCTTGTGCGGCAGGATTCGCACGATACCCTAATTGTGAAACAACTTCTTCCACTCTTCTTTTTGTTTCGGGGCTAACTCTTGGCTTGTTATTCAGCGCCCTGTTTACTGTCGCGACAGAGATATTGAGTGTCGTTGCTACATCATATATCGTTATATTGCTTCTTTTTTCTTTCATATAAAGACCATCCTTTTAATTGTAATTATAAAATGCTTGACAGCAATTTATATTCATCGAATCTCCAAATTGTGTAATCGGTTTCGCTTCGTATTTTTATCACTTTACACTTAAATTTGCAATATAATCTTATATTTTTTATCATTTTTGAATATATCTCATAAATTAATACTGATCTGCTCCATTGGATAATTTATCAACCATACAAATATTTGCACCTGAACTTGTTCCAAATCTTACAGCACCTGCTAAATATAGCCGTTCGGCAATTTCTCTAGTCTTTACTCCTGTTGATGCCTTAACCTGAATTGTCTTCCCTACTGTTTGCTTCATTAAATAAACATCTCTGATAGTTGCACCTCCTGTTCCAAAACCAGTTGAGGTTTTAACAAAGTTTGCACCAGCTGCTTTTGCAATTAAGCAAGCTATAACCTTTTCTGTATCTGTAAGAATACTGATTTCAATAATGACTTTTAAAATTGCCCTCCCTGCTGTTGTTTCTGCCAAAGCCTTAATGTCTTTATAAACTATGTCATACTCTTCATTCTTCAAAGCGCCTATATCCATAACCATATCAATTTCTTCTGCACCAAGCTGTATAGATAATTCAGCCTCTAGACATTTCGCCTGTGTTAGATTTGCCCCAAGTGGAAATCCAACAACAGTGCATACCTTAACCGTAGTGTTTTTTAGAAGTTCAGCTGCAAACTCAACAAATACAGAATTAATGCAAACAGAAGCAAATCCGTACTTTGCAGCTTCATTACAAAACTTACGAATAGTATCCCTCGTCGTATCAGCTTTTAAAACGGTATGATCGATACATTTCGCAAAATCAACTCTTGAAAGTTCATCTTTTTTATTACTAATATCCCCAATGGTTAAATAAGAAATGATTTTCGCATCATTTTCAATTTGGCATAAAATCTGCTCTGCTTTCTCTTTAATTTCAGATAAATTCAGCATAATTTTTCTCCTGTCTCACATTTTTTTGTTTCATAAACGCTCCCAATTCAGCTCTATTGCAAAGGGAGACTTGAGCGCCATTCTTTGATGCACAGAGTGCACCAGCAGCGTTTGCAAATTGGATTGCATCTTTTAATTCCATTTTCTCTATGATTGCTACAGCAAAAGCCGCATTAAAAGCATCACCCGCCGCAGTTGAATCAACACCTTCTATTTGATAGGAATCAATAATACCCATAGTAAGCATATTAGAATAATACGCACCCTTATCTCCAAGAGTAATAATCAATGTGCTCACACCTTTTTTATGTAGCGCTTGTGCAACCAATGAAAGCCACGTCTCAGTATCATAATCACTTTTTAAAAAACCAGAATAATATTCTGCCTCGGTTTCATTTGGTGTAAAATAATCCGCCATTTCAAATATATCATCAGTAATAGGCTGACATGGAGCAGGATTTAATATAATCTGCATACCCGCTTCTTTTGCTTTTTTCATACTGTACAAAACTACTTTATAATTTGTTTCAAGCTGTATAAGTAAAATATTGCCTCTTTTAAAAAGATCGGCGGCAGCGTTCACATCTTCATCACTACAAGCTGTACTCGCATTTGGAACAATAATTATGGCATTGTCACCATGTTTATCCACATGAATACAGCAACATCCTGTGCTTTTCTCGTTTTCAGTAACAATATATTCTATATGAACACCAGATTTTATTAATGCATCTTTTATCCTATCACCCATAAAATCATGCCCAACTCTGCCTATCATATATGTTTCAGCACCAAGCAACCCAGACTGTACTGCCTGATTAGCACCTTTTCCGCCAGTGAACATCCCAAACGTTTTTCCCAAAACTGTTTCTCCCTTTTGTGGAAGTCTGTCAGCGTAAGTGACAAAATCATAAATCATACTGCCTACAACCACTATGCTTTTCATACCCAATCTCCTATTATTTATGATATTATTGTTTATTCATATCTACTAAGTTTCTTTGCAAGTATCATATTTTTATTAATATTCCCATATTTTTTCTGCACATCCAACAAATTCATTTCGGCATTTATTTCTAATAAATCAAGACAGTTAAATCCTACTTCTAGAAAGACGCTTTTTTTGAAGGTATTTTCATTTTTCATTATAATTTAGAAAATATGATGAAAAACTTGATATGCGAAACCGATTACACTATCAATTATACATACATTTATTTATATGTCAACACCAGACTAAATCTTTTTACTGGAGTGTTGCTATAAGAAATTGAAAAAACCACTATTAAGTGGCTTTGTTGGTATTTATTTAGTTTGTAATTGTCGAAAACCCGATTTTTCATAAAAGAATTTACGCGTTCTCTTGAATTCATAATTCATTCTCCATCATTAATATCTACACATTTTGCATTGCAATATCATTCTAACACAATGCACAAATATACAAATAGGATAATACCACATTTTTATAGGCAATTTCCACTTTTAGACAAGATAAATATATTTGCCTAATGTATTGACATTTTCTTGTATGCATTTATAATTAGATTAAGATTATTAATCATTAATTGTATGTGTGATTTGTCAAAGAGGTGTTTTAATGGAAATCTTCAAAATGCAACAGTTTTCACACAATAACGAAAAGATTTGCATTATTAAATCTGCAAGCGTTGAAGGACATCTCTACGAACATATACATGATTTTTTTGAAATTTTTTATGTAATCGAAGGAGAAGGTATGCACCTTTTGAACGGTATACCTTATCCTTTAAAACGTGGGGATTTAACCTTCTTATCTTATAACAGCAAGCATAATCTTTCCCCTTTAACAAGTAATTTTTCTTGGATAAACTGCTTGTTTTTATCGGAAGTTATAGACCAATCTCTAATTAACTCACAAAACGCCGAAGATATTCTACGACTTTCTCTCTTTTCTCATAATTTCAGTTTTGAAAGAATAAGTCTGGCAGACATTACATTAGAAAATGCAGTCGCTGAATTTGAAAATATTTTTACAGATATGCAAAATGAATACTCTGCTGCTAAAACAGGTTATCAGCAAATTTTAAGCCATTATTTATTCATTTTGCTTTTTAAAATTTTTCGTTCCATCCCAAATATATCAAAAAACGAGAAAACACGAATTACAAATAACTCTATTGTAGATATTGTTTTAAAAGAAATTAAAGAAAATGCACTTGATGAAAACACTTCCCTTGAAGATATTGCAAAAAAAGCTTATATAAGCCCAAAATATTTTTCAAAATTATTTAAGCAAGAAACTGGCCAGACACTTATGAATTTTATACATAAAATAAGAATCAACCGAGCATGCGAACTTCTTGAGACAACTAATATGAATATATCTGAAATCATTAATCAAGTTGGTTATAAGGATAGTAAGTTTTTTTATAAACTGTTTTTGCGTCATACAGGCTTGACCCCTGGAGACTATAAAAGTAATTCTAAATCAAAATAATTAATAATGTTTTTTCGTATTTATGTTTCATTGATTTTATTCATAATCTTCGGCAGATTAGTCTATTGAGGTGTGAGCAGGATCACTTTTAGCTCAGTTAAACGACGCATTATAAAATTTTTGAGTCAATGCTTCAGTTCATTCGTGATTAATTATTATTTCAGCCAAACTGAGTGTTCACATAATTATTCAGCAGTCCAAAAATGTCGCTCTTGTCGTCAAACGAATGTGCAGCTATAACGATGTTTTTTGATGGATAGACGATTATAAACTGGCTGTATGCACCACCGCAGTGATAGTTCCCGTTTTCGCCCATCCAGAATCCGAACGCCGTGGGTATATCGGACATTTCCGGACTCTTTGTGGTCGCCATTTGAACCCATTTTTCGCTTAGAACCCTTTCACCCTGCCAGACGCCTTTGTTCAAATATAATATACCAAGCTTTAGCATCGCCATGGTAGGGATGTATAATCCCGTCGCCCCCATCGTATGACCTTTCGGGCATCGATCCCATGCAAAACTTGTGATTCCGACTTTCTTGAACATATTCTGCTGCAAAAACATATCCATTGGCATACCCGCAACTTTCTCGACAATACATGAAAGCAAATAAAAAGTTGAGTTGCTGTAGGTGAATTTCTCACCGGGTTTAAAGGGAAGTTTAGCTGACAAGGCTAACCCCATCCAGTTATCGGTGTTATGGGTAAATCTGTCAGCCTCGAACAGGAATCCTTCCGACAGTCCCATGGTTTGAGTGAGCAAATGTTTGATTTTCACCTGCTTTAAATTTTCGTCGTAATTGTCCGGGAGTTCATTTTTGAAAAAATCAACAATATGATCTTCAACGTCCAGGAGTCTCTTGTCGTAAGCAATACCGACAGCGGTCGCAGTAAAATTTTTCGATACTGAATAGCAGTTCAGGCTTGGATTGCAGGCTACACGGTCGTGTTCGAAAATCTCACCATCCTTATACAACAAGTATCTGATTACATTGGCATTTGCATCATTAATCGCCTTTTCTAAATTTTCAAACATTTTCAATTACCGTCCTTTGAAATTATTACCCGGATGTTTTATAAGGTTCGTACTGCAGAAATTTCACATTATGTCAGATATAACTTTGTCGAACTCTTGCTGTTCTGTTACGTAAACTCAAACGACTTTACCTTCAGGATAATATTCCGCTCGATTGAAATACACAAAATCACACCCAGCGCAAAGTAGTTTACAATCATCGAAGAGCCTCCAAGGCTGACAAACGGGAGTGGTATGCCGGTAATGGGAAGCAATCCTACGCACATTCCGATATTTTCGATGGAATGCATGCCAAACATCGCGGCAATACCTGTCACCATGTACTTTGACGAGTAATCCTCTGTTTTTGAGGCCACAAAAAGGCTTCGGGTAACGAACATGAAAATAAGAAAAATAATAGCGGTTGTTCCTATCATCCCAAGGTGTTCTGCAACCGCGGTAAATATAAAGTCGGACTCCTTTACAGGGACATGCACGGACTCTCCACCCCTGTTGCCCGTAAGTCCGCCAAGGCTTATCGCAAGCTTAGCCTGCTCGATGTTGTATGCCTGGTCAGGGTTGAATCCTGGATATATAAATGTAAGGATCCTGTTTTTTTGGTGTGGGGCGAGGTAAAATGACCAGATTATCGGTAATAGGGCTATTGCAATGCTTGTAGCAAGAAAAATGAATCTGTATGGAATTCCAAACACAAAAAACATGCAGCACGCGATGAAAACTATGACAAGAAATGTTCCGAGATCAGGTTGTTTCAAAATCAACAATACAGGAATTGCATAAATCAGCCCGAGAATTCCGAACCCCTTCAATGCTGAAATCCTTTTCGTTTTTATATCAGCAAGATAGTAGGATGAAAGCATGATTATACCAATCTTAGCCAGTTCCGATGGTTGAAAGGATCCTATGACAGGCAGTTTAAGCCAGCTATCAGCACCCATTATAGCCTGTGTGTTGTCGAACAATACAACAATAAGCAAAACGATTGCAACTCCGTAAACAACGATTGACACAAGTCTCATTGTCGGAGATTCCAATGCACCTATAATAAAAGCGATCATAATTCCGAAAAAAACCGCACCGGCCTGCTTGGTGAACATCGATAGTCCGTTGTTGTCATATCCGCTGGACAGCACATTATAAAGAACGTAAAGACCAATTATAGAAACAGAAAGCACAGGTACCAGTATCCAATAGTCCAGCACCTTGAAATACATATCGAATTTTGAATCATTTTCATTGATTCTTTTCACTTGGATTATCCTCAGTAGTATTGTCTTCAGTAGTTTTTTCTTGGTTAGTTTTTTCTTGGTTAGTTTTTTCTTCGGTAGTTTTTTCTTCGGTAATGCTGAATTCAGCACTTGTATCTTCAGTACTTGTATTTTCAGTACTTGTATTTACAATATTATTATCCTCTATTGTATCGAAATTAGATTTGATAGTACTCTCCGCACCCTCTTGTGTTGGCTGTACAATTCCCGCTGCATTTGTCAATATGGGTTTTCGTCTGATGATAATAAAGCAAACAAGTCCGAATGCGACCATTGTTCCTGAAAGCAGCATCGACACACGTATCTGTGTATTCCCTATGTAAAGTGAATCAGTTCTAATGCTTTCGACAAAAAACCTCACCAGTCCATAACTCATTAGATAAACCATCAGAGTCTCAAACGGTCTTTTGGATTTTTCGTGGACAAAATACAAAATCACAAATATTATTATATTTGCAATAAATTCATATAAAAACGTCGGATGCACCGGAG
Organism: uncultured Oscillospiraceae bacterium; assembly: GCA_964652975.1. GTDB lineage: Bacteria > Bacillota > Clostridia > Saccharofermentanales > UBA5734 > CAZZCN01. The sequence continues at coordinate 14,246 of CAZZCN010000005.1, forward strand.
TTGATGGATTAACATGTCCAAGTTGGGTCAGATAAGACTTCGTGCCCTCGCTTACCATTCCCCAGGGAAGCGTAGTCCCAGAACCGAATGCCTCCTGGTTGAAAAAGTTCCCCCAGCGCCCGATCCCCTGGCTTAAAGGCAGGACTACAACAAACAAATCCGCAAGTCTTGAAAACGAAACCTTCTTGACTTTCGAAATTATAAACACTGCGAGAACGCCGCCAATGACGCCTCCATAAAAAGCCAGGCCGCCTGATCGCAGATTAAAAACGCTCCATATGTTACCTTTAAATTCATCAAATGAAAAAACCACATAATAAAGTCTGGCTGCTACAATCATAACAGGAACAAGCAATATAACAGTGTCAAGGACTATGTCCGGATTAATACCGAATCTTCCCGCCATCCTGTGAAGAATGAAAAGTCCAAGGACAACTGCTATTGATATAAGCATGCCATACCAGTACACCTCTATTCCAAAAAAAGAAAATGCCACCCTGTTAATTGTAATGTTTTCTATTCCCATACCAGGAAAGCTGACATGAAAAATATTGTCCATAATGCTATTTTCCTTTCTTCATCACATACGATTCTGTCTTCAAAGATGAGTTTATAACAAATTTCATGGATTGTCTAATTTTTTCGGGATCCATTGAATCATAAACCTGTAAATAATCAAAGATATGCATGTCAGAAAGCCTTGCTACACTAGCCGATAATCCGCAGCTGTCTACTGTGTCGAGCAGACGGATCAGATTGCCGGCAGTAACCCTTTTCTGGATTTCAAACTCCTCTATGTCAATATCGTTTTGAAATTCTTCCTGCAGCATGCTGTATACCAGCTCGCATGCCTCTCTGGGGTTGCTTGATTCTCCACCGATAATGAGGTAAGAGTAGGTTTTTTCGCAAATATAATGAAATCCGAAAGTATCGTTTATCAGGCTTTTAGAGTAGAGTGTTTCGAAAATACGCGAAGAGTCGCCAAGTATCATTTCAAGATAAAGCTGGCCGCCCTTTTGATTTTCAAATCTTTGGAATCCTGTAAGAGGTGCTTTGGAATTTACATCCGGATTTTTAAGTCCAATCAGAAAACTTTCCATGGAGACTTCCATTTTACGCTCGGATAATGGACTGTTGATGCTTCTAGGTTCTTGTGGGAAGCTAGTCTTGGAAGTGCTTGGCTTCGATGCATCCAATTCTGGATACTTTTGCAAAATCGCAATTATATCCTCTCCTTTTATATCTCCGGCGATAGTGATGCTTATCGAGTTGAATGAGTAATAATTGTCCTTTATGGCATTAAGATGCTCTGATGTGATTTCTTTTACAGATTCTCTCGTGCCGCCGATGTCAAGGCGTACAGGATGGTTGTGATACATAGCCTCCAGCAGGTCGCTGTAGCATCTGCTATCAGGATCGTCCTCGTACATGTCGAGTTCCTGAATTATGATATTTCGTTCCGCCTCGATCCTGTCTTCTCCAAGATAAGGGCTTATAACTGCATTCAAATATACTTCAAATGCGGTCTCGAAATTGTCTACTGTGTTAAGATAGTACATTGTATGGGTGTTTGATGTGTAGGCGTTGACACTCGCACCTAGTGAGGAAAGCCTGGCAAGAAGTCCTCCGTTCTCTTCTTTGCCGAAAACACAGTGTTCCATATAATGAGCAGATCCGGACGGTAGAGTGATGTTGCCATTTTCAGACTCGATTTCATTATGAATAGATCCGAATGGCACCAGGATTCCTGCGAATTTCTTGGAAAATTTCGGTTTTGGAATGAAATTCATTGTAAATCCGCACGGATGCGAATATGTATACATTGTTCCGCCGGTGAACTGGTCTTCGCGTTTTGCTATTGTGAAATTGCCTGTTTCGTTTGTTTTATCTATCATTCAAATTACTTCCTAGCTTGAAATTTATAATATTTTAATTTCTGTTTTTTACTGTCGGGATGTTTTATCTGTTTTGTACTGTCGGGATGTTTTATCTGTTTCAGTAATGCTGAATTTGTGTCTCTTATTATTGCAAAAGAGAAAACTCCCCCGTTTAAAAATTCTAAAATCCTAATTTTCACAATTCTTACACGTAAGACGGAATACCGTCTGCAATTCCAGTTTTCGCGCAATATCCATTACGTCTTCTCTGGTTATGCTGCCAAGGTAATGCATTGAATCGTTGACAGACAAGTCTAATCCTCTGATATTGCTGTTTGCATAGTAACGTATTATCGAGTGAAGGTTATCCGGTATGCATCGATATGAATATGCACAGGATATTACAGCACTGTCAAACATTTCTTTTGTGAATTCACCGTTTGCAACTTTCACAACCTGTTCCTTCATTGCACTTTCGGCGATTTCAATATTTTCGTGTGCAACTCCTGCCGACAGGACAACGCCGCCCAGATACCTTAGAGACATTGAGAATACACTGTACGCAAGCCCCATTTCCTCTCTGACCTTCTGGAAAAGAAGCGAATTCACATCAGCTCCCAGCATTGTATTGAACACGTTGAATGCGATTGTCTTATGAGAAAAATATGCAATGGAGTTTTTGTATGCAATGCATATCTTGGACTGTTCAACATCCATTTGCTCCGTCAGTTCTGCAAAGTCGTTCTGCGGATTGAAATACTCCGGGGTCTTGCCTGGAATCATTTTAACAGAAGGAATGTTTTTATCAAATGTACCACTAATTAATGAGCAGAGCTCTTCTATGGTATTGCTGGTATAATTGCCGGCAAGGTATATCGAAATATCCGATTTTTGTATCAGTTCTTTGTAGGCGTCTCTTAGCATTTCCGGTGTGACTGCTTCGATTATCTTGGATTCTCCGTAGCTTCTGATGCTTTGTACACAGCCTGGTGCGTAAAGCTCAATGCAGCGGTCCATAGCGTATTTCTGCTTGTCATTGTCCCTTGCCGCTATTTCTGAAATAATGCTTTGCTTTTCGGATTCTATGATCTCTCTGTCAAAAAGAAAATCGCTGTCGACATCCGGGTCATTGAACATATCAAACAAAACCCTGACTGAATTCATAAATGGTGTCTTATCATCTCCAAAAGTGCGAAGTGCATCAATCGTAAACATTATGACGTGAAGGTCACCTTGTGTTTCAACATGAAAATCGAGCTGGGTTCCATATTGCGAGTCTAGATACCTCGAAACCTCAGGCCTTGTAGGAAATCTTTTGCATGTTGCAGTAAGCACCCTGGCTAAAAGTGTATTGGTCGATGCCAGCTCCGCACTTAAAGGCATTCGCATAATAACTTCCAGTACGCTTGTAGAAAATCTTACGGACTTTATTCCGTACAAATTCACATTGCCATTTCGTGCGATCAAAAAACATTCCTCGGCCTCTGCATGATACAGCCTCGCCTTGTCAACATCAGCATTGATCTGGTTGCTTAGCGCTTCAATACTGTTGAACTTTTTCTCTTCACGGAGATATTCGAGAAAAAACACTTCGATGCTTTTACCATATAGATAGATATCTGTATCCAAAATAAGCGTCTCAGCTATAGGATCGGTCAAAACGCCTGAAACACTTGGCCTGATTCCAATATTTGTAATGGACTCGTAAACCTTGTTATCGATAAGTGTTTTAGTGAAGTATACACCGTTTTGCGGGAAGCAAAGCTCAGCGTCAAGTCCTGTGTTAGCTGTGGGAAAGCCCAGTGTCCTTCCAAGCTTTTGTCCGCTTTTCACTTCGCCTTTTATACTGTATTTCCTACCAAGCATGGCATTGACTTCAGTGATTTTTGCTTCTTTTATCTTATCTCTGATAGCTGAGCTTGAAATGCTTTGTCCGTTGTACAAAACAGGTTCTACGACTATCACCTCAACGTTGTTCCTATAAGCCCAGTCCTTAAGCATATCGATATCACCGGCCCTGTTTTTGCCGAATTTGAAGTTGAATCCTACTACTATCAGAGCAGCATTCAATTTGCCTGACAGATGGTCATCCAGAAATTCTTCAGGTGACATTTCAGAAAACTGTACTGAAAATTCGCAAAGAATTATCTCGTCTATCCCGGAATCTTTTAACTTGTCTATTCTATCGGATTCCGTCGTAATTAGTCCTTTGGATATTCTTTTACTGTTATTTAGAGTCTGGGCCGGATGCGTTGTAAATGTGTAGACGCATGAGGTTATTCCGAGCTGTGAGCTTCGTGAGGCCAGCGTCTGTATCAATTCCTTGTGACCCAGGTGAAAACCGTCAAAAACTCCGAGTCCTACTCCGCGTCTTATCTTGTAATCAGGTGTTCCATTTATTTGTCCGTTCTTATCTAAAGTCTTTAACATCTGCAAAGATCCTTTCGGTTTTAAAATATTGGTCGCCTTTTTTGACACTTCGTGCCAATGGGACACTTCGTGCCAATGGGACGTTTCGTTTGGCATGTTCATTGGCATGTTCATCGACAACTTCATTTTCAGTCTCTAATGCTTCTGTCATAGTATGGACTATTCCTATAAAATTTCCTGATTCGTCAGTTACAAAAAGCACTTCTTCGTCTTCGTAATTATTGTCTGTCAATTGCTCAGATACATAAACCTTTTGTCCTTGAATGAGCCGCAAAGCTGTTTTCTTCTCCAAAACCACTTTTTTCAGATGCGAAAGTGCAAAACTTACAGGCTGGAAAGCCTTATGACTCTCAAAAAGAGATTTCTCGTTTTCTTTGACTTTCCCGAGTACCTCGGCAAGTTCTTCCAATGTAATTGAATCCTCTATCTTGAATGGCCCGCACTGCGTTCTTACAAGCGAATCCGCATATGCTCCAAATGTCAGATTGTCACCCAGATCCGAACAGACGGTTCTGATATATGTCCCCTTGGAGCATGCAATATCCACTGTCGCTCTTAGCTGTCCATCCGCACTCGCACTTATAAGTTCTGCACTGTAAATTTTAATATGCCTTGGCTTGCGCTCTACTTCTATCCCGGCTCTGGCATACTTATATAGCTGTTTTCCGTCAATTTTGATTGCAGAATACATCGGGGGCAGCTGCAATTCTAATCTGGCTAGTTCGCTAAGTCCGTCCCTGATCAATTGGTAGTTGTTATCACGGATTAAATCGAGTGTATTTGCTGATGGAGGGTTGGTAAAAACCACCTCACCCGTCCTGTCCTGCGTATCGGTCTTAGCCCCAAAAACCATTTCGACCCTGTACTTTTTATCATAATTATCCATATATCGAACCGCCGAGGTCGAGCGGCCAATACAGACCGGAAGCACACCGCTGGCAAATGGGTCCAGTGTCCCACAGTGACCAATCCGCTTGATTTTGAACAATCTGCGAAGTTTTGATACGACATCAAAAGAAGTAATACCTACAGGCTTGTTAATGTTTACAATTCCCTCAAAGTCACTTATCACTAAACTCTGCCTTCCGCTTTTTTGACCATGGCGACACTTTTAGCTGCTACCAGGTCATAAGCCTGCGACAGAGTCATTTCTCGAAGGGTAAAACCGGATGCCCTCATGTGGCCACCACCACCTAGTGAAACGGCAAAAAGCGAAGCGTCAAATTCATCTGAGCTTCTAATGTTCCCTCGTATCTCGCCATTATCCTTTTCCCTAAGAACAAATGCTACAACCACGCCTTCGATATTTCTAAGTTCAGCACATATTCCGTCTACATCATTATCATTGGCACCACATTCCAGAATCATCTGCTTTGTCACAAGACAGATTGCGATTTTGTTATCCATAAGGAAATATGTAGTCTCAAAAGCTTTGCTTTCTAAGAGAATCTTCGCAATAGTTGTCCTCTCAAAAAGGTTATAGGATATGCTGCGGGTATCTATCTTGAATTCTGTAAAGAGCTTTGATGCAATATTGAAGGCTTTTGCATTCGTGTTTGAATAAAAGAAACCACCGGTATCTGAATAAATTGTAGTCATAATGGCGGTCGCGATTTCCTGTGAAAATATATCTGCTGAATATGTGTCCTCAAGGACTTTTATAAAATCATAAACCAGTTCACCTGATGCACATGCCTTTGAGTCTATGCAACAAAAATCCTCAGTGCAAAAAACAGTGGCATGATGGTCGATTATAGCTCTGGCGGGGCAAAAATGGAAAATTTTCTCACATGCACCTATCCTGGTAGACGAGGCGCAGTCTATCAGTATTCCCATATCAATTTTCCCTTTGGGATAAACTTCATTAAGCACCAGATTCATGTCGGTATTTTCGGGGAAAACTATAATCTCATCTATGCCGGGCAAAAACTCAAATCTCTTAGGTATCGGATTGTCAGTGAAAACATGGGCATTCACACCAATTGCCTTCAATGCAAATTTAAGAGCAAGAGTTGACCCGAGACCATCTCCGTCAACTCCTGAATGCGGGAAAATTGCTACATTTCCTTTAGCGGGAATAGCAGATATTATAGATTTAAGTTCTTCAGTCCTTTTGGTCATCCGTGTTTTTCTCCTTGTCATGCTTGATAGTATCATCTATAAGTTTTGACATTCTGATTCCTTTTTCGATGGAATCGTCATGGAGAAAATGTAATTCCGGGGCGATACGAAGATCAAGTCTTTTAACAACTTCTCTTCTAATAAAAGAGTTTGCGCTTTTAAGTGCTGCAAAACAGTCGTCCTTTTCTTTCTGGGTGCCATATACACTTACATAGACATTGGCATGTGATAAATCCCTTGTTACTTTCACGTCGGTTATCGAGACCAATAGAGGCAGCCTGGGATCTCTTATCTCGTCACGAAGTATAGTTGACAGTATTTTTTGCATTTCTTCGCTGACACGTTCTGATCTTTGCATTTATAATTTTCTCCTCTTAATAAATATGTTCAATGATTTGTTCTCTAGACAATCTCCTGCATTTCGTAGGTTTCTATGATATCGCCTTCCTTGATGTCATTGAACTTGTCAAGAGAAATTCCGCACTCATATCCGCTGGCAACTTCCTTGGCATCGTCCTTGAATCTCTTAAGGGATGCAAGCTTGCCTTCGTGTATGATAACTCCGTCTCTCAGCAGCCTTGCGTCACCTGAACGGATGACCTTGCCGTCCGTTACATATGCGCCGCCGATAGTGCCTACGTTACTTACTTTAAACACTTGGCGTATCTCAACATGTCCCAGTACAACTTCCTTGTATTTCTTCGAAAGCATGCCTTTCATGGCAGCCTGTATCTCTTCTATAGCCTGGTAGATTATCCTGTACATTCTCATGTCAACCCCTTGGTTGGCAGCCATTTCAGTAATATTGGCTGATGGTCTGACATTAAATCCGATAATTATAGCATTAGACACCTCTGCAAGTCTCACGTCGGTCTCAGTAACTGTTCCGACTGCTCCATGAATAACCCGGACACGCACCTCTGCATTTTCGGTATTGAGTTTCTCGAAAGACTGTCTTACTGCCTCAACACTTCCCTGTACATCCGCCTTTACGATAAGGTTCAAATCCTTGACCTCTCCAGCTTTCATCTGAGTGTATAATGTCTCAAGAGACATCTTCGAGTTTGCTCTCAGCTGCAGGTCTCTTTGCTTTATTCTTCTCTTCTCGGCAAGGGATTTGGCTACCTTTTCGTCATGAACCGCATAGAAAATCTCACCTGCTTCAGGCACCTCCGGCAATCCAAGTATCTCTACAGGAATTGATGGTCCGGCCTTGCGTACGGATGCATTCTTATCATCGGTCATTGCTCTGACACGTCCAATTACCGATCCCGCTACCACTGTGTCTCCGATTTTGAGTGTACCCCTCTGAACAAGAACCGTAGCAACCGGACCTTTGTTCTTATCGAGTTTGGCTTCTATGACTGTACCTTTCGCCTGCTTCTTCGGATTCGATTTGAGTTCCATTATATCAGCTGTCAACAGCACCATCTCAAGAAGCTCGTCGATACCTTCGCTGGTTAATGCGGATACAGGAACCATTATGTTCGTGCCGCCCCATTCTTCAGGTATGATCCCGTTATCTGACAATTCGTGCTTGACCTTGTCAATATTGGCTCCTGGCTTGTCTATCTTGTTAATGGCGACAATAACTGAAACGCCGGCTGCCTTTGCGTGATTAATGGCTTCAATTGTCTGAGGCATTACACCGTCATCGGCCGCAACAACAAGAATAGCAATATCTGTGACCTGAGCGCCCCTTGCTCTCATTGTAGTAAACGCCTCGTGACCCGGTGTATCAAGGAATGTAATATTCCTGTCCTTCAGTTTGACAGTATATGCACCGATATGCTGCGTTATGCCTCCGGCTTCACCGGAAACGACAGATGCCGATCTTATCTTGTCAAGCAATGATGTCTTACCGTGGTCGACATGACCCATGACAACTACTACGGGCGGTCTAGTTACCATGTCGGAATCATTGTCGTCCGTATCATCGAAAAGGATGTCTTCCTCGGTGACAACAATTGCCTTCTGCGCTACTATTTTAAACTCTTCTGCAATTATGGATGCTGTGTCAAAATCCAGTTCCTGGTTGACAGTTGCCATAATTCCAAATTTTATCAGCTTCTTAATAACTTCTGCAGTAGTCTTCTTAAGGGCTTCTGAGAGTTCTTTGACTGTCAGGCTGTCAGGCAGTGTTACATTGGTAAGAACTGCTCTTACCATAGGAGCCGACTGCTGATTGCGTCTGTTGTTCCTCTGCGAAGGTCTGAATTTGGATTTGTTTTTAACTGTAGGAACAAATATCGCATCAAGTAATGACTCGTTTTGTAATACCTGCGAAACGCCTTCATTTGCAAGTGCAGCTGTCTGGCCTCTGAGCATATTGTGCTTGTCCTTGCCTACGGCGACAGGCTTGACATTTTCTTTACGCGTGTCTTTCCTGTCATTGTTTATCTTCTCTTTATCATAGGCAACACGCTGTGCGAAATTAATTCTCGGCTGCTCGGGTATTTTCTCTTTTACATCCTCTTCGCCGCGCTTGTTATCAAAACCGCCTCTCTGAGACGATCCCTGATATCCACCAACCGGTCTCGGTCCTTGGTTATATCCGCCACCGCCAGGTCTCGGGCCTTGTCCAGGTCCGCCTGCCGGTCTGTATCCCTGTCCTTGACCAGGACCACCGGCACCTCCGGGTCTTGGTGTGTATGGCCTGTCAGATCCTCCGGGTCTTGGTCCTTGATTATATCCACCGGCAGGTCTGTCTCCACCTTGATATCCTGTACCTGCCGGTCTATATCCCTGTCCTTGTCCCGGGCCGCCCGGTCCCTGTGGACGAACAAAGCCACCACTTTGGCGTTCATTATAAGGCCTTGGATTATTGCCTTGGTATCCGGTGCCTGCAGGCCTTGTGCCATAATTGCCGCCCTGGCTTCCACCCTGATTATTAGGGCTTGTATAATTATTGGAACCGCCTTGTCCACCCTGAGGCCTGACAAATCCGCCTTGATTAGCTTGATTGCCTTGATATCCCTGAGGTCTGACAAATCCGCCCTGGCCTCCTGGTCCACCTTGAGATCCCTGAGGTCTTGCATTTCCACCCTGGCTGCCTGCAGGTCTTGGTGTTGCAGGTGTAATCGGAGCCGATGGCTCTACTGCAGTCTCTGCTGCCTTATCCGGTGCCTTATCTGATACCTTGTCTGCTGTCGCGGTCTCTGCACCTTGACTTACTGCTGCTGTCTCTGATGAGTCCTTAGGAGTTTTATCAGCAGATACATCTGCTGATTTTACTTCTGGCTTCTCTTTTTCTTTCGTATCCGGTGCTTCCTTGGCTTTATGATGAGCCTCTTTAGGATGGTCGGCTTGTGTTTCTTCTTTGAGTTGTGGTTTTGCTTTTTCGGTGCCTTCACCTGCATCGCTGTCAGCATGTGCCTTAGTCTTCACTTCTTTTTCTTTTTCTTTTGCATGAGCACTGTCATCTGCGGAAGAAGGGGCTTTGTCAGTCACTTTGGCCGCATGATCCTTAGCTGCTGAAATTTCTTCACCTTTGGAAGTATCCGTTGTCTTTTGCACAGGTGCTGCCGGTGTCACGGCAGCCTCGGCTTCCGGAGCCTGGGCTTGTGGTATTGCTGTCGGTTCTTGTTCAACAACAGGCTTGGCTTTTTTGATAACAACAACAGAGCCGGTTATTTTCTTACCGGAAACACCCTGCATGGTTATGGTAGATCCCTTGAATTCGTTGTCGACTCCCTCGTGCAAGGCGTGTCCCGGAACGTTTTCAGGATTAGCTTTATGTTCCTGAATATTGTCAGGCTTTTCGTTTGTTTTGTTTTTTTCCTTCATTGTTCCATCCTTTGTTCCTGCCTTGGAATCTTCGTTTTTTACCATATTTTATATTATCCTCCAACCCTATTGTATCAATCTTGCAAAATCCAAAATTTATTTCTTATATCGGTTAATTCTTATGTCGGTTAATTCTTATGTCGGTTAATTCTTATGTAAGTTATTACTTTTATTAGCTTTTAGTGTGTCAACTGTTCCCTTTGATATATCATTTAATCGGAGCTTTCTACTTCTGTAAGTTCCAATATTCTCTTTGCAAATCCATCATCGGTAATTGCTACCATCGCTCTGTTGTTCTTGCCGGTGAAGTTCCCCAGTTCATCCCTTGTAGAAAATTCCTTGCACACGGTGTCATAATGACTGCATAAATTTATTATGGGGTCCTTTGTCTTCTGTGATGCATCAGTTGCTATTAATATAAGTCTTACTTTATCCCTTTTAATAGCAGTCATGCAGGCATCATTTCCGGTTATTGTCTTCCCGGCTTTCGTAGCGAGTCCTATCATTGACAGGACGGCCTTTTCGCTTCTGTTCATCTATCATCACCGGTTACACTGCTGATTAACATGTTCCACACCTCTTCTGTTACGGGCAGTTTAAGCGCTCTCTCCAGCCCTTTGCTCTTCTTCGCTTTGGCTAGGCATTCAGTGATTTGACACACATATGCTCCTCTGCCGTTTGCCTTGCCTGTTCTATCTAAAATAATCAACCCGTCACTGCCTGCAACTACTCTGAAAAGTTCTTTCTTGGGTTTCATGGTATGGCATGCAACGCACATTCTGCTAGGTGTTTTCTTTGGCATAATGATAGTTCTCCCCAAATACAGCGTTTTGAATATGCTGCACATCAAATATGCCATCAAAACGCATTTGGCAAACTGAAATGTGTTATATAATTTTTATAACACATTTCAGTTTGCTTTATTATACCTCTTCGTAATCGTTGTTTGCAACCTCTTCGGCCGCTGCTGCAAACCTGTCCATGAGCTCTGACTCCAACATCCCCCTGAACTGTGACTCGCTTTTGATGTCAATCTTCCAGCCGGTAAGTCTTGCCGCGAGTCTGACATTCTGTCCCTCTTTGCCTATGGCAAGCGATAGCTGCTGGTCAGGTACGATAACACGTGCCGATCTTTCGTCTTCGTTTACATCCACTCTTAAGACCTTGGCAGGGCTGAGCGCATTGCTTATAAAATTCACAGGGTCGCTGTCCCATTGGATTATATCTATTTTCTCGCCTCTTAGTTCGTCCATTATTGCGGTGACCCTAAGGCCCTTCTGTCCAACACATGAGCCAACAGGGTCCACATTTTCGTCACGTGACGCAACTGCTATCTTGCTTCTGGATCCTGCTTCTCTTGATATTGAGACTATCTCTACGATACCATCTGCAATCTCAGGTACTTCGCTCTCGAAAAGCTTCTTGACAAGCTGTGGATGGCTTCTTGAAATATAAATTATCGGCCTGCCCTTCTTTTCGTCAACTCTGAGTATCAAAAATTTCATTCTCTGATTGAAATTGTATGTGTCTGTCCTGACTTGTTCGTTCTGTGTAAGAATCGCTTCTGCTCTTCCAATGTCTACAAAAACTTCTCTTCTGTCCTTGCGTTGAATGATTCCAGTAGAAATCTCGCCAATGCGGTTTGAAAATTCATTTTGGATTCTCTCGCGCTCTGCACTGTTGATCTTCTGGCTGATTACGTTCTTCGCTGTCTGGGCTGCAAGCCTGCCGAAATCCTGTGGTGACAGCTGGTATTCCATTGAATCGCCGATTTCGAAATCAGGTGAAAGCGCCTGAGCCTCATCAAAAGACATCTGCGAATTCGGATCCTCAACTACCTCTACTATTTCCTTAGACAGATAGACTTTCATCTCACCGGTCTCACGGTCTACTTCGGCACGGATATTATCAACTGATTTGGCGTCGAACTCCCTCTTGTATGCTGAGACCAATGCGTCTTCTATGGCCTCGAACAGAAGCTCCGAATCCAGCGCCCTCTCTTTTTCTAGATCTTTAATTGCTCTTATAAATTCCTCGTTCATTTGTCTTCTTAATCTCCTCTCGAATTATTAATATATTCTATATAAGTCATATCTTTTCTAAGTCAGGTATTTGCTTGTATGTTATTCAAAATATTATCGCCTTCTTCGTCAGGTATTTGCTTGTATGTTATTCAAAATATTATCGCCTTCTTCGTCAGGTATTTGCTTGTATGTCAGTTAAAATCTTATCGCTTTCTTCAAAAGCTTGATATCTACTCTCTTGAAAACCCTCTCCTGTCCGTTTGTCTTGGGCTTCACCCCTTTGATAAAAGGCTCGTCGAGTGTTATTGTTATTGTGTCCGTGTCAAAGGACTTAAGAAATCCCTCGAATTTCAACTTCTTGTCCTGATGTAAAAATAAATCTATCTCTAAAAGTTCTCCGACATTTCGTTCCATGTCCCTGTCAGTTACAATCGGCCTGTCCAGTCCCGGCGATGAGACCTCCAAGTCATATTCTGCCTTGAATATATCCTTTTCGTCCAATATCGGATCGATTGCCTGGCTTACATCTGAGCAGTCATCAATTTCAATACCGCCCTTCTTGTCAATTATTATCGAAAGAGTCAGTCTCTGGTTCACCTTCGCGTACTTGACATCGACAAGTTCGAGCCCCATGGATGTCACAACAGGTTCTGCCAATTCGAAAACTGCCTGTTCAAGCGGAGTTAGTTTCAACATTCAATATGCCTCCTTATATGAACAAAGAGTGGGCAACCCCACTCTTCAAAAATCAACCGTCTCATTAGCAATATCAAGTCTATCATATGTAAGACCATATTGCAACCCCGCGTTTATAGCAGTTTTCAGCTAAAATAAACCGGTTTGCCTGTTTTGGCGGATTCGTAAATAACATTGCATTTTATAAATTACAATGCTATGTGGCTTATTGCATGGCATTGTGCAAATTTTGCATTTTCTACAAATCTTTAACCTGGTTAAGGACAATTTTGACCTGTTCAGCAGAGTAATATAGCAAAGTCTCTTCCTGTGGTGTCAATGCCAGTTCCAGAGCCTTCTCAACTCCGTTGGCTCCGACAATGCAAGGAATACTGAAGGCAATGTCATGAATTCCATATGCACCATTCATAACCGTTCCTACTGTTCTGATTGTGTTGTTGCCACGTAGGAGTGATTCTACAATGATATTGATTGCTATTGCTATGCCATAATATGTGGCACCTTTGTTCTGAATTATTGATGCACCGGCCTTACGCACTTCATCTGCAATTGCAATACGATCCTCGTCTGTGAACACTGTGTTTGTCGCCTTGCAGTACTCGTCAATGCTAAGTCCCGCGATATGTGTCGCACTCCATGCAGGGAACTGTGTGTCTCCGTGCTCGCCTATTATATAACCATGAACGTTCTTGACGTCTATATTGAATTTCTGACTTAGAAGCGAGCGGAATCTTGCACTATCAAGTACAGTGCCGGATCCGATAACCCTACCCTCAGGAAGATCCATCCATTTTGCCACCAGATAAGTAAGTATATCCACCGGATTGGAAATCACCAGAATAACACCGCCTGTGTAATGCTTCTTGATGTTAGCTGTTATTTCCTTGACAATCATAACATTCTTCTTGGCAAGGTCGATTCTTGTCTCGCCCGGCTTCCTGTTGGCTCCTGCAGTTATTACAATAACATCGGCATCTTTGCAGTCTGAATAGTCTCCTGCGTATATTGTCATCTGTCCCAAAAAAGGCAGCCCGTGGTTAATATCCATGGCTTCGCCCATGGACTTCTCGTTGTTTATATCTATCAGTACCAGTTCGCTGCAAAGCTGGTTGATTGACATTGCAAATGCTGCCGATGAACCTACGAAACCAGATCCTACAACAACTACTTTTGACCTTGCTTTTTTTAAATCCAACATAAAAACCTTCTTCCCGAAAATAAAATTAGTTCTGCGCCTATAAAGCACTCCTATGCACTTTCATAAAAAATCGAATTAGAACGCATTATATAATTTTACAAAAAATAAATCAAGCTATTTTTGCTATTTGTTTTAAATAAATAGTGCTAAAATTTCAGAAGACTTATTGAATTTTTTAGTACAAGTTTTTATATATTACGAAAAACAGCGTATTTACTCCCCTGCCAAAATCTTTTCTGCGCAAATAACACCATCAACTGCTGCTGAAATGATCCCACCTGCATAGCCTGCTCCTTCTCCACATGGGAACATCCCGGATATTCCTAACGCCTGACAGTTGGCACCACGCAAAATCCGGACCGGAGATGAACTTCTTGTTTCCGGACCGGTCAATAGTGCATCCGGAAAAGCAAACCCAGGCATCCATTCATCCATTTCCTTGATTGCCTGTCTTATAGCTTCGGAAACATAATCAGGAAGATATGAGTCAACTTGTGCAAAGCAGGTTCCCGGAGTGTAAGTGGGCAAAACGTCACCAAACCCAATGGAGCTGCGATGCAATAAAAAGTCTTCAAGTCTCTGTACAGGCGCCTTGTATCCACCGCCGCCAACCGCATAAGCCTGAGATTCAATTCTTCGCTGAAAATTTATTCCTGCAAGAGGATTCGTGCTCTGTAATATGTTCTCGCCGATTGTAAATGGATGGGTATTTTGTAAATTATATTTGTCTGTTCTTTGTGTGTGGAGTTTTTGTAAATTAACCTTACCGTTATTTTCTGGGTGGATGTTTTGTAAATCATTCTTGTCGATTGTAACAAGGATAGCACTGTTCGAGTTTTTGCCATCTCTCGCATATTCGCTCATACCGTTTGTCACTATGGCATTTTCCTCCGAAGCCGCCGCCACGACATTCCCTCCCGGGCACATGCAAAAAGTATATACGCCTCTGCCGCTTGGCAGATGAACTACCATTTTGTAGTCTGCTGCGCCCAAGTTTGGTTGTGTGACACTCAAGTTAGGATTCCGGACACCCAAATTTGGTTGTAGTCCACTCAAACTTAAGTGGCCGGCAAATTTACCATACTTGATTCGGTCGATAAGCTCCTGTGGATGTTCGATTCGAAGACCTATTGCCATAGCCTTCTGCTCCATTAAAACGCCGTCGGCAAACAAGGCTTCTATCGTATCTCTGGCGCTGTTTCCTATTGCCAGAATTACATTTTCGCACGATATTTCATCGTAATTGCCATTTTTGACGAATCCTACACCTTTGACCCTTCCTTCACTATGTATTATTCGCGTCAGAATCGTACTAAAGCGCACTTCTCCGCCCAGGCTGATTATCTTGTTTCTAATCCACTTGACAGTGCTGTTCAGCCTGTCAGTACCTATATGCGGCTTTGACAGGAACATTATTTCGGGTGGTGCTCCGGCTTCGACAAGTGTTTCGAGGATCATCATTTTTCGCGGGTCTTTTTTGCCTGTCTTAAGTTTTCCGTCCGAAAATGCCCCTGCCCCGCCTTCGCCGAACTGAACATTCGAATTAGTATCAAGTTCTCCGGTGTTCCAAAAATTATTCACACTTGTACGCCGTCGGTCTATGTCCTGGCCGCGTTCAATCAATATAGGTCTTGTTCCGGCCTGTGCCAGTATGAGCGCAGCAAAAAGCCCTGCCGGCCCGCAGCCCACAACTATTGGGCGAGAGTTAAGTTGTTTGTTCGTCAGACTGCCATTATTGGCATGTTTGACAGGATTTGAATTTTCATTTGTGCATTTACCAGACTCTTCAATATCATTTGTATATTCGACAGAATTTTTGTTTTCATTTGTGCATTCACCAGGCTCTGAATTTCCATTTGTGCATTCGCACGTTTTTCTATAATCGATTGAATATTCAATCCGGATTTCTCTGGTTATGGATTTTGTTTTTCTTCGAAAGATAACTTCGTTTTCGTCGCCTGTAATAGAAACGGTTATTGCGGCTACAAAATGTATGTCTTCCTTGTCTTTTGAATTTACCGAAAGGCTTGCAATCTCAAGCTTAACTATTCTAGCTGGATCGATTTCAAGTGTTTGTTCTGCGATTCCCTTCAGCAACTCCATATTATAATCGAGAGGAATTCTAATGTCCGCTATCCGGATCATAGTTCAAATTCGTAGAGAAGCATTGATAAAACAGCAATCGCTACCGTCTCTGTCCTCATAATCCTTTTACCCAGTGTGACCAGTTCAATTCCAGACGACTTTGCAAGTTCAATTTCTTCGCTTGCGAATCCGCCTTCAGGTCCCACCATGAACGAAATCGTGTTGGTGTTGGTGTTGGCGTTGGTGTTGGTGTTGGTGTTGGTGTTGGTGTTGGTGTTTGTGTTGGTGTTGGTGTTTGTGTTGGTGTTGGTGTTTGTGTTGGTGTTGGCGTCTGTATTGGATTTTAGGATTGTATTGACTCTTTCTTTTAAAAATTCCTTCAGGCTATTATCCCTCTCACATTCATATGGTATGAAAGCCAGGTTGGATTTTTGCATTTCACCAACCGCAGCTTTATAAGAGATCGGCTCCATGACCTCCGGTACCAGGCTTCTTCCAGATTGCTTGGCAGCCTCGTATGCAATCTTGTTCCACCTTGCGAGTTTCTTCTCAATATCTTTTTTGTCGTGAAATTTCGAGACGCTTCTAATGCACATTACCGGAATAATTTTACCTATCCCGAGCTCAACTCCCTTTTGTATTATCAGTTCCATCTTTTCGAATTTGGGAACTCCTTGATAAAGTGTCACCATATATCCCGGTTCGTTATTTGAAATGCGCCTGTCTAGTATCCTGAGTTTAGCAGATGACTTCTCGAAGATGTCTATCTCGCAAAGATAATCATTGCCGGTAAGATCACTTACATTTACCTTTTCCTTGACTTGCATGCGAAGAACATCGGAGATGTGGTGAAAGTCCTCCCCTGTTATATTGATAAATGAATCTTCGTTTGTAATAGATTGTGATACGAAAAATTTTGGCATTTGTACCTCTTATTTATTAATTATTTCATCTCAGAATGTGTTTGCGTAGTATTTTATCAATAGGCTCAAGCTATTATAAAATTCATCCTGCATGAAGTTTTTGCTTTAATGCTTCTTGCAATACATTTGAAAAATTTACACCTTTTATTAAGTAATGTCAAATATATAAATTTTGCCTGAATTTTTCTCTTGACACTTGCAAATTAAAATTATACAATAACCTTCGCTATTATATGCGCCCGTAGCTCAATTGGATAGAGCGTCTGGCTACGGACCAGAAGGTTGTGGATTCGACCTCTGCCGGGCGCGCCAGCTATATGAGACCCCGTATTTGTCAAGATGCGGGGTTTTGTTTTTTTCTAAAAACAATGCGACGCTAGTACTCCCTTCACCACAAATTAACATATATTTAAAACATTTATATGTTTGAATCGTGTCATTTTGTATTATAATGATTAGCAGAATATTATCCGGGAGGAACCTTAAATGATTTCACTGCAAACAATAGAATCTGCTATCAAGTCAGAAAGTTTTCTAAAGACAATGTCCTCACTATACGGCAGTGAGGAGGCGATACTCTCCTATCATAACGAAAGGTATCTTCGCCTTTCAAAGCTTTTCGCTTCGCAATTTCCACAGCATGACCAGGTCAGAATTTTCAGCACATCCGGACGCACGGAAATCGCCGGCAACCACACAGACCACCAGCGCGGTCATGTACTTTGCGCTTCTGTAGACATGGATATTGTAGCGATG
Source organism: uncultured Oscillospiraceae bacterium (assembly GCA_964652975.1). Classification (GTDB taxonomy): domain Bacteria; phylum Bacillota; class Clostridia; order Saccharofermentanales; family UBA5734; genus CAZZCN01. The sequence goes on from CAZZCN010000005.1 coordinate 32,142, forward strand.
GCTGCTCCAAATAACGACAATATCATCAGGCTGAAGTCTGAAGAATATGACAATATGGATGTTATTGACCTGTCGGTTTTGACACCGGTTGAAGAAGAAAAATACCATTCAGCCTCTCTGATACGCGGCATTTCAAGTGAATTTGCGCGCAGGGGGCATAAAATCGGCGGATTTGACGCCTATACCACAAGCCATGTACCTAAAGGCTCGGGACTTAGCTCCTCAGCCGCTTTTGAGATTATGGTGTCGACAATTTTAAATTATTTATACAATGACTCGTCATTGACCCCTGTCGAGATGGCAATCATATCCCAGTACTCCGAGAATAACTTTTTTGGCAAGCCATGTGGTCTCATGGACCAGTGCGGATGTGGTGTCGGCGGTGTAATGTCAATAGATTTCAAGACTCCGGGCGAGCCAATAGTCGATGCTATTCAAATTGATTTCGAATCTTACGGGTATTCACTTATAATCACAAATACCGGAGGCAGTCATGCGGACCTTAATGATGATTATGCCTCAATCACCGAAGATATGAGAAGTGTCGCCCGGATTTTCGGTAAAAGTGTATTAAGCGAAATTGCAAGAGCAGAATTTCGAGCGTCAATTCCAATGCTTCATGGCAGAATAAGCGAAAAGGCCATATTGCGTGCTATGCATTATTTTGCTGATGACGAAAAGGTGACGTTGCAATCACAGGCTTTGAAGTCTGGAAATATTCACGAATTTTTGAATCTTGTTAACAAATCCGGAATTTCATCCTGGACATGTCTCCAAAATGTATATTCAACCAAGATACCGACAGATCAGCCTGTATCACTTGCCTTGGCTGTTTCCCAGGATTTTCTAGCGGGTGATGGTGCCGTCCGCGTCCATGGCGGAGGCTTTGCCGGCACAATCCAGGCTTTTGTTCCGAATGCAAGAGCCAATGAATATATCTCACTTATGCAGGAATTGTTTGGATCAGACAATTCCTGGAAAATACGAATCAGAAATTTGCCCACCACCGAACTTAAATAATTATATAGTTTAGCTGAGGATTTAAGATGCCTGACAAATCTAAAAACAAAAAAATAGATATTGCAGTTGATAGATCAAACGTCAGTTCAATTGATGGTTTAACATCCAGTTCAACCATTAGTGATTCTATCAAGGCAGTTGTCAGTTTAGAAACTAATCACTCATCGCAAGATGTAATCTTTTTCATGAGAAAAGCATTACTGCTCGCTGCAAAAGCCGCTTCTATCGACGAGACTCCGATAGGTGCTGTTATTGTCAAGGATGGTAAAATAATTTCCACCGGTTATAACAGGCGTGAGAGCAGCCAGGATGTCACCTTGCATGCTGAAATGATAGCGATAAGGAAGGCATGCCGCAAGCTAAAGTCCTGGCGTCTTGACGACTGCGATCTCTACGTCACTTTGGAGCCTTGCATAATGTGCGCAGGTGCGATTTTGCAGTCCAAAATACGCAAAGTCTACTTTGGAGCGACGGAACCCAAAGGAGGTGGCGTAATCTCCAAGGCGAATGTTTTCGATATCAATTTAAATCATCACGTTATTTATGAAGGAAATATTCTATCAAAAGAATCATCAAAGCTGCTAAAGGATTTTTTCGCCAAAATGCGTAAAAAAGACCGGGACTCAGGTCTAACAAAAGGGCAGCGCAGAATTTCAGCTAAGGGGTTATGAAAATCTTTCGAACCGCTCTTTCGTCGCTTTACAAATAGGGCATAATTCAGGCGGATTCTCTCGTGCACAAAGATATCCACATACCTTGCAGCGCCAGACCGGATATCTATCTTTTGCAAAAGGGGTATCCGTATTATAGTTCGGGCTATGACCACTTGCGGCAGGAGCACCTATATCCGGGCTGGTTTCATTACTAGCTGGTGTTTTTGTTAAAGGTGTTGTGGGTGTTTCTACAGAATTCGCATCGGGTTTCAATAATGCTCTAGGGTTAATTCTACGCTCAGGAATGGGTTTAATATCTTTTTTGTTGTCAAAAATATCCTTGGAAACATATAGTCCACAGTAGCACATCCCGAAATCTGACAGGTCAGGATCCCTGTAATCGCACGGACACACAAGGTCGAGATCGTTTTCTTTAATTCCTGATGAAAGCCTGCACGGGCAGCTTTGATAGCCGTATCGGTTTTCGTTGATTAGCAAGCCATTCATTAGAAATATAACTGCTTCCTTGTCCGGGTTCAGAAAATAGCCTGAGCGCGAAGCATTAGATAAAATACTCTGATATAACTCTTCCTTTGCTTGTTCGGTAGGTTGATATTTTATTCTTTCGTCTTCCATTTAAGGCCCCGCTTTCTTCGAACATAATATTCAAAAGCTTGAGAATTAAGTCCAAAATCATATATTCCTTATTCTAACAGTTCCTTTATCTTATCCGGATCGTATCCGACAATACATTCACTGTCATTTATTATTATGGTCGGGTATGCAATATGATCTGTATGTTCTTCCATGATTTTAGTTGCCAGGTCAGCTTCATTCCAATCCAACAAGTCGATATCCACATAAGAATATTTGACACCTAGCTTTCCAAGATAGTTTTTAGTTTTAGCACACCATCCGCAGGTGCTTAATGCAAAAAGAACAACCTCTCCTTTTTCTTCACCGTCTACTTGCTTTTCAAATCCAAGTTTCATATTACAACCTGTCCTTTCCGTTTCATTAAGTTTGCCGAATGCGTTTTGATGGCACATATATTATATAGCTTGATTAAAAACGCAATACTACTCATGCCTCTTCATTTTTACTTCGCGATCGATTTCCCTTTTAACCTGTTTTTGTGCCAGTGCATCACGCTTGTCATGAAGTTTCTTGCCTTTTGCTACACCGACTTCGATTTTAACTCTTCCACTGCTCAGGTAACATTTTGTCGGTATCAATGTAAGACCTTCCTGCTTGACCACTCCGTATAGACGCATTATCTCCCGCTTATGCATCAAAAGTTTTCTTGTTCTCAAAGGATCCTTGTTAAAACGGTTCCCCTGCTCAAACGGACTTATATGTGCGCCAAGAAGCCATATCTCTCCCTGCTTGACGGCTATATAGCTCTCTTTCAAATTAATTTTGCCCTGCCTTATGGATTTTACTTCGGTGCCCGAAAGTTCAATGCCGGCTTCTAATTTCTCTTCTATTGTATAGTCGTGAAAAGCTTTTCTGTTGTCAGCCAGTACTTTGTACCTTTTTTCCTGTGTCATGAACATCTCCGTTCCAAATAAGTTTGCTACAAAATTTATTATAACAGAATTATGGTTTTTTTTCTGAATTTTTTACGCTTTTACATTTTCAAACTTGCATAAAATTTATTTTTCTTGCAAAAATACTTTATTCACTTTTTTTTGCAAGAATTCAATAGTTTTACACACTATCCACAAAGTTATCCACAATTTGTAATTCATTTTGGCTTTATATAGATTGATTTTTCAATTTTTTTGATAACTTATCCACAACATTTTTCATTTTGTGGATTATTCATTATTAGAATTATGAATGTTTTTATTAATTTTTATTTGAATTATTACTCTGAAATTTCTACTTTTTAGACAAACTTTTTCTGTAATTATTGGTTGAAATTCCGTATTGATTTTTCTAGAATTCCCGTAGTATTTTACAGAAATATTACAATATGAAATCAGAGTCATGAATTCTTGCAAATGCAAGAATTCGCATTTAAATGCTGTCCCATTTCATGAATAATCTATGAATATTGATTTGATAGGCTCTTACGCACTGTCAGTTGCGGAGATTGAATCCTCAAGTTGATTTTGCATGCATCAAGCAGCTGCTGCACAGGTATTTTACGCAGTTTATATTTTACAGAATCATTACATGAATATTACATTGAAATGCAGTGATGTACAGTGCAATACTATGAAGTAATGAGAAATATAGTGGAATATATTGAAGCAAAATGAGAATGAGAAATATATAGAAATATTGCGAATCAATGTAAAATATAGTGAGCTAAAGCGAAAGAAAACGAAATGTTGTAAATCGCTATAAAATACTGTGGATTGAAATGAAAATTAGTGATGCACTATGAAAAACAATTATATTAATGGTGATTTCGTTTTATGCAAGTCCCAGAGACGGATATGCATTAAGATCAAGTCCATCAACTCTTCCATTCATGAATGCAAAGGTGCCGGCTGCAGCAATCATCGCGGCATTATCCGTGCAAAGGATCATCGGAGGGATGTGCAGATTCATATTTTGTTCCTTTGCTTTTGCCCGCATAGTTGTTCGCAAGGCGCTGTTTGCTGAAACGCCGCCAGCTATGCATACCGTTCTTTGTGAATATCTATTAGCTGCCTCAAAAGTGTGATCTGAAAGCACATCAACAATTGCTTGTTGAAAGCTTGCGGTAAAATCAGGATAGTCAATCACATCACTCAACTTGTTCCCTTCCTTTTGTGCCTGCATTTCAAGCCTGTTAAGGTAATTTAGAGCTGATGTTTTGACTCCGCTGAAAGAAAAGTCCAATGAACCTTCGGGGAATCTGGTTTTCGGAAAAGGAATCGCGTAGGGGTTACCTCCGCGAGAGGCACTGTCAATAAGCGGACCGCCTGGATAGCCTAATCCGCAGGCACGGGCTATTTTGTCAAAAGCCTCACCCGGAGCATCATCTCTTGTTCTTGCAATAACCTCATATGAGTAGTTTTCGTTTACCAACACAATATGACTATGTCCACCTGATGCTACAAGACAGATAAACGGTGGATTTAATTCAGGGTTGCCTAAAAGGTTGGCCGCAATATGTCCTTCAATATGATTGACACCCACTAAAGGTTTTTTGAGTACGGCAGACAGTCCCTTCGCCGCACAAAGCCCAACAAGAAGTGCACCGACAAGTCCGGGTCCGTAAGTTACAGCTATAGCATCAATCTCATCTAGCGTATGTCCACTTTTAGTAAGAGCCTCGTCAATTACAGGCAATACAGACTCGACATGAAGTCTTGACGCGATTTCAGGAACTACACCTCCGTATTGCTTGTGTAAGTCAACCTGAGACGCAATTATATTTGATAGAATCTCTCTTCCCCCGCGAACGACCGCAGCAGCTGTCTCATCACAGGAAGATTCAATTCCGAGGCATAAAAATTCATTATCCATTTTCATAATAATTTTGGCCATCCATTTTTTATTAATATGAGTTTTACTTTCAGTGAAATTGGTTAAATGCAATTTGTAATCGGGTAATCTATCATCCATGCGCATTTCCACATAAACAAGTCGATTTCGTATTATTTACTGTTTCCATTTTCAAAAGAACATCAACATTTTAACACATTTTTCAACTAAAAATGATATAATTAGAAATATTTTACCCCCGCTCGGGGAAAAATTGTAATCGATGCGGCATTTCGAAAGCCACCAGGAGCAGGAATGATTTTTTTTAAGAAAATAGACCCTTACAGGATAGACAGAAATAATGAAGGCCTTAAGCCTTTTGTCAAATTTGTCGTTCTGCCGTTATCAATTTTCTCAGTTTTACTGGTTGCTCTTGGAATTTATACATTTACAAATGCAAACCGAATCATGAGAAGCGAGTCCAAGGCAATGGAGGAATTTGCAAACAACATCCTTCCGTCTTATTCTATTGCCTCATTCAAGTCTTTAGACGGGTTGACATCAATAAGCGGTTGGCTTTTCCCATCAAAGGGCAAGGCGATAAGCACCGTTGTAATGGTCCATGGCAATGGTCAGAACCGCCTTGAATACGATGCTGCTACAGTCGACATATATGAGTTTTTCATAAGTAGAGGGTATAACGTATTTTCATTTGATTTAAGGCATTCCGGTAATTCTGCCGGCAGTTTGTCAACTTTCGGGTATAGCGAATGGGAGGATGTGGTCTCTGCCATTGCATATGTAAGAAGAGCCACAACAACGAAGAATGTTCTGCTATATGGATTTGACAGCGGAGTTACCGCGTCTCTTATCGCTTCCACTAAGCTTATGGAACCAGGACAGTCTCCAGATGACGTCCCCACGGCTATTGCTGATCTGGGATTTGACCAGAGTTATATAAAAGGTATGATCCTGGACTCTCCTCTAGTCTCTTCAGACGACTACATAAGATATGTCTGTCAGGAGAAAATTTTTGCCGGGAAGCTAATCGGACAGTATACAATCCCTTATGCTATAAGGCTTTCCGCAAAAAGCGAACAGAAATTCAACCTTGCCTCGATTCTTGCCAGGACTCAGATTCCGGTTCACCTAATTTTGCAGATGCATCCAAGCGATTTTCTTAATGACAGGGGCATGGCTTTAATCAATGAAAGAACACGCCTTTTTCCTAATCATACCAGTGTATATAAAAGTAATGAAAAAGTAGCGTCTGATCCGTTTCTAACAGACCCCAAGAAATATCTTGACTCTATTGATGCCTATCTGAAAAGGTTTATCTCGATTTCTTAATGATTTGGTCTTTGATTTTGTTTTTTCTCTCATTATAGTGTTCTGAAAATTATATGATCTTATCCATGAGTTTCTAATTGTTAATTGTTAATTGTTAATTGTTAAATACTTTTGGAACTCTTTTAACGTCGCGTGCTTTTTAGCATCGTGTTCTTTTCTTAACCTATTGCGCTTTTTCGTAACTTTTTGTGCTTTTCAGTTTCTTATAGTTTTCGCCAGACAAATATCTGGGAATAAAAACCACATACAGAAGCAGCAACAAGAGGCTGGCGGCAAAAATCATAAGTCCTTCGATGAGACCCGGTGTCATGTAGTTGAATCTAATGACATTATCTCCCTTAGGAACTTCCACGGACATGAAGCCAACGTTGCTTTTTATTATTTCTGCCTTTTTGCCGTTAACCGTTGCAGTCCATCCGGGCTCGTACGGAACAGTAAAAAAGACAAGATTGCTCTTGGTCGTTTTTATTTTCGCATCAAATCCAAGGTTGTCGCGCTCGAAATAATATGCAGCCTCACTCCTTCTGTCTTCGCAGTCAGCAGTAAGAGTCTCGTCACTGGTGTCAGGATATTCTGTTGATTCATATTTCTGAAAAAGAGTTGAGTATTTAGCAGCTTCCTTGGTATCAAGTACAATTGCTTTAAGCAATACACGTTCTTTTACCTCATCGGAATAATTGTCCCAATCCTTGCGTGTGATATAGTTGTCATAGGTAAATCCATAAGGTATGTAGTTACTGTTTTCCCATATTCCGAAACCGTTTTGGGTGGCAATCTTTTTGTCAAATCCGACGGCGCTAACCGTGGCTTCGTTTTTGCCGTCAAAAAGATACTTAACAGAAAGGAACGACCTTACTGCGATTCTCTCGAGCTTGGGTCTTGAGGCGACGTTTCGTTCGACACCTATTGCTGTGTAGAAATCTACAATGGATCCTGGAACCACACTGTGGAATGCCTGTATCGTCGGTATTCTCCAGAACATGCCGGAATTCTCCTCACCTTCGGTGACGTCTATTCTAATATTCCTCAAATCCGGCAAATCGAACTTTTCGCGGCCCTTAATATTGCGTTCAACATAAGCCGAGGTATCCGAAATTCCGCTGTATCTACCAAGTATGATATTGAAATTTGCATATCCGATTATAAATAACGAAAGTAAGACCAGTGTCATAAAGTTGAAATTCTTTGACTCTCTTTTTACAACAAAAATCAAGAAATACACAAACGAAAGACCCAGCACAACAATTCCCAGATAAGCCCAGAGCCTTTCGGGGTACGCTGCCAAAGGCTTTTCGGTGGTGGGATTGTTGATTATCCCAAGAGGTACGGCTATTGCAGCTGATATCACAGCAGTCCAGAAAATTCCGCTTTTAATCTCCTTTTGGGTGCATTTCTCAAGCATTTTGGCGGTTGCAAGCGCCATCATAAGGACGAGAACAAAAAACCATCTCGTATAGTAGCTGCTGCTCAGCAATTGAAAAGATGCATTCAACGGTGGAATAAAAGCCATTAAAATCAATGTGAAAACAATTCTGCCAGTCCAGTCTTTTTTTGTCCTTTTCATCCAGGCAAAAGGACCTACCATTCCAAAAAGCGGCAGCCATGCAGTAACTGAAGACCATTTCGCACCTGCATCAGGGTAGAAATTAAGCTGCGATGGTATTTCCGGTGGAAAGAAAAACGCTTGAAGAATCTGGAACGGCCTTTGTATCTCATAGTAAGTTATCAAAGCCCAGCCCGAAAGCCTGTTCCCTGCACGAGGCAGCTGCAGCGTAGTAAGAATTGCAGGGAAAACGATGAAAGCCGCCATAGCAAATCCCACCGCTGATTCAAATATCAGTGCTAAAAACTTTTTGAGGTTGAATTTCGGCCACGCACCGTGGTAAAGCCTGATGTAAAAATAAATGACAATAAAAACAACTTCAGTTACAAAAAAGTAGTAGTTGCAGAGCGCATTTATAAAAACAGTGATTGCAAATATGCCTTTCCTGTCAGTCTCCATAAACTCTTCAAGTCCGTAAAGCAACAGCGGGAAAAGCGCAATCGCATCGTTGAAGTGGTTGAAGAAGATGTTATATATAGAAAAGGAAGAAAACGCATAAAGGAGGGCTGCGAAAAGCACATAATTCTTGTTTTTAACGAATCGCATCAGATAAAGGTAGGCGGTCACCCCTGAAACAGCGAACTTAAGGCATAGCACCCAGGGAATCGCCATAGGCACAATACTGGGAGGCAAAACAAGCTGTGTAAGAAAGAACGGGCTGCCTATAAGATAAAAAGCATATGACCCGATGAAATTCGCACCTAGATCTGTGTTCCAGTTCCAGAAAACATTACCGCTTTTAACAGCTTCGTTTGCAAGAACATTAAAAGGGATCTGCTGGCAGTTAAAATCTCCCAGATAAAAGAAATAACCCTTGTCCATTATTATGTAAGGGAGAAAAAACGCCGCAGAAAGGAAAAATGACAATATGAAAACAAACCACAGAGCTTTTTTCGTGCTGTAATCGTTGATATTAAAATTTGACAACTTCATAACTCATGTGCCCCTTAAGTTTTTAATGATTGTAACAAATATACGAAAAATGTTCAACATTTGTTCCATGGAATGCTATAGCAAACTTATTTATGTTATATAATTGAAAATACTAATAAATAGTTTGTCGAATGCGTTTTGATGGCACATATATTATGTAACTTAACTCAAAACGCTATATACAAACTGTTTCAAAACGCTATTTTACACCGCTTGACCCGAATCCTCCGCCCCTGTTGTGTCCGATATCCTCGACACTTTCTACAACCTGCCATTTGATGGAAGGTACGCGTTGCAAGACAATCTGCGCTATTCTATCTCCGGGTGAAATTTTATATGTTCCCTGCAAATTACCCTTGGATGTTACAGTATAAAGTTCTGATGCCGTATTAATCCCATTATCACAATCCGACATATCCTGATCATTAACTGATCCCCCCTCTGTATTGACTTTGGAAGATATGGCATGAATTCCTGTTGAAAAATTAATCACAGGATCTTTACCTGCAAATATCCTGCTTGTATCATCATTATGCAAATCACTTGCTTTTGGATCAAAACACTTGCTTTCATTGGTCATCAACACTTTGATCTCATCACGGAATCCTGAGTCGATTGTTCCCGGGGAATTAGGTATCCTAAGTGGCGTGTTAAGTGAAAGCCCGCTTCTTGGCCTTACCTGGATTTCGTAGCCTCTAGGTATTGCCACCTTTATTCCTGTAGGTATAAGCATGGTCTGGCCGGGTGCGATTATGACTTCCTCGGCAGCAACAATATCCATGCCCGCATCTCCTGCATTCGCATAAAAAGGCAATTTTACATTCTCTCTGCAGATTGTTACACTGATTGGTATTTCCATGTCTTCATCGTCTACTTTTACCATTCTGGCATTCCCCCGTTTTATTAATTGACACCGCGTTGATAATGTCCTTTTGTCAGTCCGCGGTTTTGTGATTTGGATATTTCAGCGGCTAGCTGGCGAATCGTTTCGATACTCTGCAGGTGGTTTTTCTTGTCATGTCCGGATGCAAGCATTTCCTTAAATCCCTCAATCATATTCACGCGTTGGTAAAGCGTCTCATCTGTAAAAATTATCCTGGCTCGTATTTTGCACAACTCGGAAATTTTAAGGACCTCGGCAGGAGCACATAAAATATCTCCGTTCAGTATGTCGACCGTGCAGCCCTGAGGATGGCAGACTACAGGAAAAGAGATTCCCTTCTTGTCTTTTATTGAATAATCCGTCTGGTTGTTAACACAAATTTGACATCCGCTGCGGTTGTTACCGACAGGGCAGTGTTCAGTGTACATAAGGCGCAGCTTGCCATAAGCCGGTAATTCAATCAAACAGGATGAATCGACAAAAACCGTTCTCGCAATGTCCGATACAGAATCAACAGGCAGTTCAACCGACGCGGCAATAGACTTCGCACCTGAATCCTTATACATCTGCGCTGTCTTAGAGTTAAAAATATTACTTGATATATCTTGAAAATTATCGATTTTTAGTTCTTCACACAGGAATTTATTGCCTGGATTGCCTGAAAGAATAGCATCTATACCTTCCTTTACGAGGCGTTCAAGCAAGACTTTGAATTCCTTGCTTCTCTCACAAGTGGATGCCGGAGGCATACATATAGCAATTTTGGCTGTAGGCTCCTCGGTTTTAAGAATCTTCAAGCCTTCAAACGCCTCTTCGTTAAAAAAAGCAAATATCGGCAGCTCATACCAGTCCGCCTTGCACGCAATTGAATTGGCGCATCCGTCCCAATAGTAAAAGAAGGCAGACACTTCATGCCTTCGGGTGGAGCTGTGTTTTGAATTGGTTGAATCGCCTTCACCCGTAATTGTCTCGCAAAAAGAGCTGAACATGTCATGCTTTGCTATCAGTCCGCAAACATCTGAGTAATCATTTGATACTTGTATGTTTGCATTGCTAAAACCTTCTACAAAATTCGCATCTTCTCCGTTGTTCGAAATAGATGTGGATCCCACACTCTCGCCACTTTGAGGCATTCTAATATATTTCGTGTTTTGATGTTCGGTCTGTTCTTCGTCTTGATACTTGAAATATTCGTCGCTGATTTGTCGTTTAAATGCCTGTTTTATTTTAATCTCGAGACCTTGCAAAGACTCTCTCCTCAATTGATTGAGAATCGAGACCGGAGCGCTTGGAAGAAATTTTATGTCAAGTTCCTCAACTTTAAATGGAGTACCGCCGGATTTTGAAAGCTGGCTGGTGCAACGTTCTAAAGATATTCCAGAAAAGTTTTCGTTCTCTGGTTTCGTATCACTGTCCGACTGCAGACTGGCAATATTCTCCATTTCATTTCCTGCTATTGTGCTCTTACTGGAATTTGTTTTATCAAAGGTCTTTGCTACTTGTTCATTCGAAGAATTTCTAATATATTCTTTAATATCAATCTCTTCAGAATAACTGATACCTTTTGCGATTCCTTCTGTTACAGTCCATTCAAGTGTCAGAAGGTCTCCTTCCACTGAGAGAGTACCGTAGACCGGTGTTTTTTTGTTATCAGCCGACGTGACCTCCCTGGCGAGAGAAGCGTCGGACATCTGGTATACCATGTCATTTATCTGCAATTTCTCAATTACATCCGGATGAAAACCTTTGACACGCATGATTGTTCCGCTTATTTCGACGGAGCCGATCGGAGCGCTTGCAATCTCCTTCTCTTCGTTTTCTCGTCTAATTGCAATAACATCGCCTTTTTCTAAAGGCTGCGTTGCATTTGATGCTTCAGTTTTTCTGATGTCAACGACTCCTATTTTGGAGTTTCGCGCAGAAACCACACCGAGTAATGCCCCGAAGCTTCCGACATGGCTGTCGGTCATCATTTCAGGGCCTTTGCGGCCTTTCAGATAATTATCTGTAAAATCGCCGCCCCGGTTAAATGCAACAAGGAGTTCCTGCCTGTCATTTTGCTTTTCACTCAAGCTGTCACCTGCGAAAATGTTCTTCTTAAAAACGCGTGTTGCGACACCGACGTACTCCGGAGAACGCATCCTTCCTTCAATTTTGAGGGCTGCAACATTAGCATCGGACAGTTCCTTGATATGATCAAGTGCAGAAACATCCTTGGTAGCTAAAAGCGGGCTGGAACGAAGCTTCGAACGGCCTTTAAACATAAGATCATACGTAAGTCTGCACGGCTGGGCACATTCACCTCTGTTACCGCTTCTACCGCCTATCATACTGCTCATCAAGCATTGTCCCGAATAACAAACACACAGGGCTCCATGTGCAAAAACCTCTGTCTCAATGCCCTTTGTACCGGCATATGCTGTCAATTCCGCTATGTCGGCAATTTCCAGTTCCCTTGGCAGAATGATTCTGGAGAAGCCTAGCTCCGCGCATGCATCTACTGCATATTTGTCATAAATCGTAGCCTGTGTACTCGCATGGAGCTTTAAGTCTGGCAACAAGGATTTAATAAGCTTTGCAAATCCCATATCCTGGACTATTATTGCATCAATCCCGTCCTGATAAGCCTTTGCAGCTATTTCGACAGCCATTGGGATTTCGTGGTCCATAATAAGTGTGTTAAGTGCAAGGTAGGCCTTACATGAATGAACGTGCGCATAGTCTATGGCATCTGTTAGTTCTTCTGCGGTAAAATTCTTCGCCTTGCTTCTTGCACTAAAGAACGAAGCGCCAAAATAAACACTGTCCGCACCGTTGCCGATAGCAGCTTTAAGAGATTCAAAATCCCCGGCTGGTGCAAGCAGTTCAATACTTTTCTGCTTTGTGTTTTCGACTGGGCTCGCAATTTTGCCTGCATATTTTGCTTCATCAATAAAATCACCTTGCACGGCATTTTTGTCACTGTCATTTTCGGTCATATTTCCAATGCTTTTCTCTAAAAGCGTTTTTTCCTTTAGGCCATTATCTGTTTTTTTATTCATTAGTTTTATATTCCTTCTCATCTCTCACTAACATTTATATATCTGAGATTTGTTTTTGCATAAACCTCTCGGCTAGATTGCTATTCCTATGATTTATTTTACACAGCAAACATTATACCATGACTCTACCCCGATGTTACGACTTTTAGAATACATATCAATTCTCGCACTATTTTACACAGTAAACATTAACATGCCTCTATTCCGATGTTTCGACTTTTTCTGCCAGTTTGTGCAAAGACGGTGATGAGGCGAGTTTTATAGCCATGCCTGCAGCAAGCCCCCCGCATATGAAAAGAAAAACATTGATAGGTATGAAGTCAATCAAAACTCCGTAAATCCCTATACCCAAAGGCACTGCAATCTCGTTTGCGCTTGAAAAGAGTGAGAATATCCTTCCCCTGTAATCATCCGAAACGGATTCTTGGACCAATACATTAAAAGGGACGTAAATATTCACATTCATAGCACCCATTACGAAAAACGGAACTGCTATAATAGCAAGAATGGCAAGAGATGAAAGCTTATGGTATATCGATGGAAAAGCTATGAAACCAAGGCCAGTTACCAGCAAAGCTTGTAGGATTATTCCCGTAACCATTATTCTTATTTTGGTAAATCGTTTCGCTATTCTGCTCGAAAATACAGCACCCACAAGCATCCCCAGCGGAAAGCTGGCCTGGGCAAACCCAAAGAATTCCGGAGTCATCTTCAGAATTTCTTTGCTGAAATATGGAAACACGACACTGAACAGAGGATAGAACAGGAAGAACAACAAAAATCCAACTCCCAGCAACACCTGAAGACCTTTCTTATGCCACAAATAACGAAATCCGTCCTTCATATTGTGGATAAATGCCTTGCCTTCACCAGCTTCATGCTTGTTAACCTGAATCGGAAACTGTATGAATAGTTCTGATATTCCAGATAAAACAAACGACACTCCATTGATAATAAAAATACCAAGATATCCAAACCCAGATAGTAAAAACGCTCCTATTATAGGCCCTATTATTCCGGTTGCACTGTTCGAAAATATATCCCGGGAATTCGCCCTTGTAAGCTCCTCGCGTTTGACGAGTCCCGGTATCGCAGCAAGAACAGCAGGACTAAAAAGCGCTCCACATAGTGACAACAGTACGGTTACGATGAAAATTACAGGAAGCGTCAATCTGTCAAAAGCATATATGACAGCAGTTACAAGCAAAAGTGCACCGCGGATGAAATCCATCAATACAACAATTTTCTTACGATTCCAGATATCAGCCAAAACACCGCTGAACGGTGTCAGTGCAATGCGCGGAATAGCTGCCGCAATGAGCAACGCGCCTAGTACCGTTCCAGATTTTGTAATGTCCAATACCAGCCACACCATGGCAAAATAATGCACACCGTCACCAATCTGTGACACAAGTCTCCCCACGAAAAGAAGTCCGTAATTGCGGTTTATGAATATTCTTGTCAATGTTTTCAATATAAACGACTCCTCAATTGTGTTTCATAAATATTCTTGTCAGTGTTTTCACTGCTAACGAATCCCCATTCGGCAATTTGTTATAAGCTCTTATTGCAACTAACAGTATTTTTGTCTACAGGTTGTTTCTCAAATTCCTAGCCTAAGTTTTACAGACTTGATTTGCCTTTTCCATTATATTTCATAAACTTGCTTTTGTCTTGAAATTTTTATAAACGATTTCGTGCGATAATTTCTGAAAGAATATCAACAAGTACATTTTTTGCTTTTTTAGCTAAACTAAAGCAAACTTATTTCAAAACGCTACAAGCAGCATTCAGACGTCTGCCAACGTAGATTTTCCCTTTTCACTTCTATGACCTATCTTGTTATGATATAATAGCTTTCAATGAATTACATAAAAGCCGCCTGCACCCCGAAAGTGGCGGTCGTGAAATATATTAGATAAAGGTGGGTTTGATTATGTCAAAAAAGATGTGGGACGGCAGATTTTCGAAAGAAACCGACAAGTCGGTAAATGATTTCAATTCTTCGATATCATTTGACTGCAGGCTTTACAGCCAGGATATAGAAGGAAGCATGGCTCATGCTGCAATGCTTGGTCAAAAGGGAATTATTTCTCAGGATGATTGTACTTCAATTTTGAAAGGACTTAGCGAAATTCGTGAAGAACTGGACTGCGGTTCGTTGCAATTCGATTCGAACGCAGAGGACATACATATGTTCATTGAGACTGTGCTTACCGGCAAAATCGGCATGGCAGGCAAGCGTTTGCACACCGGCAGGAGCAGAAACGACCAGGTCGCTCTGGATTTGAAACTGTACCTGAGATATGAGATTGCGGATATAAAAGCCTTGATATCAGAATTATGCAAGACGCTGCTTTCGATTGCAAGGATGAATCTCAAGGTTATAATGCCGGGATACACCCATCTTCAACGCGCTCAACCAATTACGTTAGCACATCACCTTATGGCCTATGTTCAGATGTTCCTGCGAGATATTTCAAGACTTGGCGACTGCGGGGCGAGAATGAATACAATGCCTTTGGGCTCGGGAGCTTTGGCGGCAACCACCTACGATCTTGACCGATACTCGGTTGCACATGCTTTGGGGTTTGCAAAGCCTACCGCAAACAGCCTGGACGGAGTAAGTGACAGGGATTATGTAATCGAGCTTGCAAGTGTTCTATCCATACTTATGGTGCATATTTCACGCTTTTCAGAAGAAATAATTCTTTGGTCTTCCCAGGAGTTTGCGTTCATTGAACTTGATGATGCTTTCAGCACCGGCAGTTCAATCATGCCACAGAAGAAAAATCCGGATGTCGCAGAATTGTCACGCGGTAAGTCCGGCAGGGTCTTTGGCGACCTGATTACTATACTGACTGTTATGAAAGGTATACCACTTGCCTACTACAAGGATATGCAGGAGGACAAGGATGCTATTTTTGATGCAGTTGACACAGTTAAGCTATGCCTTCCACCTTTCACCGGAATGCTTTCCACTATGAAAATCAACTCTGCCAATATGTATAAGGCAGCCAGCGGCGGATTCACCAACGCAACCGATCTGGCAGACTACCTTGTCAAGAAAGGCATTGCATTTCGTGATGCTCATGAAATATCCGGAAAACTCGTAAAATATTGCATATGCGAAGGTATGGCTTTATCGAATCTGTCTTTAGATAAATTCAAGGAATATTCACCGTTGATACAAGAGGATATTTATAACGCTATCAGCCTTGAGACTTGTGTGAACGGCAGAAGCATAATAGGCGGTCCTGCATTTGAGACCGTCGAAAAATCAATAAACTGTGCCTATACAGAGCTTGAGAGACTAATGGAAAATATCATCTAGTGACTGTTGCTTGTAATGATGAAACGAATCCGGATCATCGGATAAGTCGTCTGCATAGTCTGACTCTTCTGTCTGACCCTCATAAGACAAATCATCCTCGTCAATATACGCTGATTCTTCTGAATCCACATTATCACTTTCTTGTGAAAACAAAGACTGTGAGTCAAAATCTGATGCAATAGATGTACTCACGGGTTCATCGGTTCTATCTGCATTTTTTACATTTTTAAAATCTAATTTGTTGTTCATTTCACTAGCAGGCCTGGTAACATTTTTTACATTATAGTTATACCCGGTCACTATATTGTTTTTGTTATCTGTATCAGCAACATTAGTGTTAACAATGTCAGAAGCATTGTCGGTATTCAAATCAGCAAGAGTACCTGTAGCAATATCAGTAGCATTGTCGGAATTCAAATCAGCAAGAGTACCGGTATCAATGTCAGAAGTATTGTCGGTATTCAAATCAGCAAGAGTACCGGTATCAATATCAGTAGCATTGTCGGAATTCATATCGTCTATATCATTGGCACTGCTACCCATTACATTATTGGTAGACTTCATATGGCTATTCTCAAATTCTTTACCGCTTTCCAACGCGGATTCATAGAAAATTTCGTTTTTTTCTACTTTACTGTTGCCGTTATCTATTATTTCATCGGAAAGAATCTGTTCAATATCATTTGCTATTTTATCGATATTGTTGTCAGTACCTATCGCAATATCTGCTGGAATGCCTTCACCGCAATCAACTCCATCTTCTTTGTCGATGTCCTGTCTTAGTGCTGCAACCTCAAGTTCTAGCTGCCTGTTAAGCTCATTAACCCTCAGTATTTCTTTCTTAAGTTCAAAGCCATGTTCACGCTGTAAGTATAATTCGTGCTTGGCCTTGGCTTCGCTAAAAGACAATTCCTCAAGCCGGGCACGCATTTTGTCGATTTCAGACATCTCCTTGGTCATTATATCTATTAAATTAACCATTGCAAGAACTGTAGCCTGTATGTTAGAAAGCGAAGGATTGTTCTGAAGCATTTTCTTAATAGCCTCATCAGCCTTTGATGCTATATCCTTCATGTAGCTTTCTGTCTCATCAGAAACCAGCTGGTAGGAAATCCCTCCTATGGAAACAGATATTTTCTTTGGCTTGTCAGATTGAATGTCCATATTCTCATTGTATGGTTAAGATTTCAGCGAAACCATACTCTCCTTCCAAAAAGCATATTTGATAAACACATTATACCCTATCGTGAAAATTATGAAAACAGTAAAAAACAAAAACACAGCAAAGTGTTGACTGTGCTGTGTCTGTAATAAACTATGCATTTGCATTATATTTTAAACTCAATAAAACGGGGCTGTGAAACTCACTTTTCAAAAAATCAAATAAATGCATTCTGATATCACATTTACAAAATGAATTCCGTCTAGTTGCCAGTTCTATTCGCCAACGTACGGCAAAAATGCAAGATGTCTAGCTCTTTTAATTGAAGTTGTGAGTTCTCTCTGATGTGCTGCACAAGTTCCTGACATCCTCTTAGGTAATATCTTGCCGCGCTCTGAAATAAATTTGCGAAGTCTTCCGACATCTTTATAATCAATATGCTCGACTTTATCTGCACAAAAGGCACAAACCTTTCTTCTGGGTCTGCGCATTCTCATGTTGCGACTGTCTTTATCATTATAATCGCTGTTACCACCGCGATTGTTACGGTCTTTCTTTTCGTAAGCCATGTAACATTTTCTCCTTTCTAATTAATCTTAATTAAAGGTCAAAAGGCAACGATGTATCATCGTCGTCCATCGTTAGAAATCCATCGGTTGAAGGAACTGAAGGGAAATTCTGTGATCCCTGGTTCGAAGAACCCGTTCCGGCACCCGGTGCCTGATAGGATCCGTTGCCTGAATCATCTCTCTTAGACTCAGCAAATTCAATCTCATCAGCAACAACTTCTGTGACATATACCTTCTTGCCATCCTTGTCATCGTATGTCCTGGTCTGAATGCTGCCTACAACAACAATTTTAGAACCTTTCTTGAAGTACTTCCCAACAAATTCTGCACTCTGGCGCCATGCAACAATATTAATAAAGTCTGCTTGACGCTCTCCGCCTGCATTCTTAAACTTGCGGTCAATAGCTATTGTAAAAGTTGCAACTGCGACCTGCTGTGGTGTTGTACGCATATCAGGATCTCTTGTGAGACGTCCTATTAAAATTGCTTTGTTCATACTATGATCATCCCTTTCTTCTTAGTCATCCAAACGGATTACTAAATATCGCATAACACCTTCAGTAATCTTCAAAACTCTCTCGAGTTCCAAAGGAAAATCTGCCGGCGCTGTAAAATGCATAAGGTAGTAATGTCCTTCTTTCTGATCATTAATTTCATATGCAAGTCTTCTGCGGCCCCATTCGTCAAATTTCTCTAGAGTTGCTGAAGTTTCTACCAGCTTCTTGACTTTATCAGTCGTCAAAACCAGCCCTTCTTCACCTAAAGTAGGGTTCAAAATAAAAATAGCTTCATATTTTCTGCTCATCGTGTCACCTCCTCCTGGACTAGAACGGCCCTGATAGCATGGCATCAGAGCGAGGACAGTCATATTATTACCGCTTTCAAGTTTCTACGGCTTAAGAATTTTATCATACATTCTTAATGAATGCAA
This sequence comes from uncultured Oscillospiraceae bacterium, assembly GCA_964652975.1. GTDB lineage: Bacteria > Bacillota > Clostridia > Saccharofermentanales > UBA5734 > CAZZCN01. The sequence goes on from CAZZCN010000005.1 coordinate 51,044, forward strand.
TAACTATTTTGAGACTACATTATGTGTCATTTCTTTAAATAAAAAGCCAAAAAGAGTCAAAGCAAGCTTTGACTCTTTATGGAAGATTTGCTTAGGCAAATCTTCTTCGCATTTTCTTAATTGATGTTTACTAATAACTTGTCTTCTAACAATTCGTCAGGATGCAGGAAAAAGCCAAACCTTGCGGTTTGGCTTTATGGTAAATTTGCTTAGGCAAATTTCCTGTGATAATACGTTTTTGTTTGTCACAGATAATCTGATTAAATCAGATTATCCAAGAGCGATAAAACTTAGTTTTATCGCTTTGCGCATATACATGATATGTAACTAAAGTCAAAACTTTCAGTTTTGCCTCTATTGAAGATTTGCTTAGGCAAATCTTCTTCACATTTTCTACGCCGACGATGTTTAACGGAATTTTAACACAACCTACTATTTACCTGCGAGAACACTGGCAACAGCCGCATCAGCCGCCGAAGCTGCGTCTGCTGTGTAAATATCTGCTCCGATGCTCTCTGCAAATGCATCATTAACCGGTGCTCCACCGACCATGATTGTGAATCTGTCTCTAACGCCCATTGTCTTGGCAGCATCTACTACATTTTTCATTTCGCCCATTGTTGTTGTTAAAAGAGCTGAACAGCAGATAACCTGTGCATTATTATCGATAGCTGCCTGTACGAATGTCTCTGCAGGAACGTCTGTTCCAAGGTCAACGACCTCAAGTCCTTTGCCTTCCATCATCATGCCGACAAGGTTTTTGCCGATATCGTGCAAGTCGCCTTTAACTGTACCAAGAACGATTTTGCCTGTAGCCTTGACTCCGTCAGCTGCTAATAATGGCTTTAAGATTTCTGTTCCGGCTTTCATTGCACGTGCTGCAATAAGAACGTCAGGTACGTATACTTCATTGTTCTTGAATTTGCCGCCGATGACACTCATGCCTGCAAGTAATCCGTCAACCAGGATTGTCTGGGCTGATATTCCGCTGTCTACCGCTTCCTGAACCATTGCTTTTACGTCTTTTGCCTTACCTGCTTGAAGTGCTACTGAGATGTTGTCTAAAATTTCCATTGTTTCTTCCTCCATTTTTGTTTTAACCGACTATTTAAATTTTAATAATCTTTTTCTTTATGTGTTGAAATCACTATTTGACTTCGCTTTAACTTTTTCTACCTTGATCTTGCCTCTTGACTCCCGAAACTTGCCCGGAGTAACTCCTGTCATCTTCTTGAATACCTTTGAAAAATAACTTTGCCCTTCAAATCCAACCATCGAAGAAATATCTATCAGCGGTATCTTTTCGTTAAGGAGAAGTTTCTTGGCTGCTTCGATTCTTATCTTGTTAACATAAAAGTTGAATGTGTCGCCTATCTCCTCCTTGAACACCCTGCTGAAATATGCAGGGCTCAAATATACCATCGACGCTGTATCTTCAAGTGTTATACGTTTCTCGTAGTTCTTTCTGATGAAGTCTATCGCTCTATAGATGACATCAACATGCTTCACATCTGTCAGATTGAACACCTGGTCGGTAAACCTTGCCATTATCCCGGACAACCAGTAGGTAAGCTCTTCAATATTCCTGAATGTATTTATTCTTCCAAGGTACGTATAGTTAAGTCCAAATATCTGCTGTGCATCAGCTCCACCTTTAATCGCCGCCCTGGAAAGCAAAACCACCAATTCTAATACTCTTGAGCGTATAACTTCGAAGCTTCCTCCGCTTGAAAAGAAAATCTGTCCAAGTATTTCATTGAGCACCCTTTGAGATCCAGGCTTGTCGCCTGTCTCGATAAGTTCCATTAGCTCTTGTTCCTTCTGTAACGGATAAGGCTCATAATCCTGGTATGGTACAAAGGATTTCATGAATTTTATCTGTTCTGCAATCTCCGACTGTTGTTCTCCCTTGGCTTTACGCTCCTCGATAATAGAAAATGTCTCGTCAGAAACTGCTTTCGCGATGAAATAAAGCAATTCGCTGTAATGGTTTACCATTGCAGGATCGACAACCATTATGGATTTAGATGAATTTTCAATTTCCTTTGCCGCAGAAGGCCCTATTCCGTATCTTTCTAGCAAATCCTGCATCAAAAAATCCTCAGGATCAATCATATGCACCGGACCAGCTACAAAAGCACCTTCCACCGACTCGTTGTATATTATCGGTGATGTCCAGTGAGTGAGTCCCAGCGGGCAAAAATACACATATCTCCCACCAAATCTTTCTGCCTGATAGCATCCGTACAGATGAGAATTGAGGCAGATGTTGGGTGTTTTCTCACCTTTGGTGTTCAGATCGTCGCCTCTGTAAAAAAGCTTTGATGCTGTATTGCAGACTGCTATGTCATCTTCCTTTTCTGATGATACATGGACGGTCTCTCCAACTGAATTGACTATCCTTATGGGAACACCGGTAGCTTTCCTGTATACATCAGCTGCAAGTATTGAATTGGAAAAGTCATATGATGTATTTGTTTGAATTCCTATATCCCTCTTGTCCATTCCCTTACCTCAGGTTGATTTTAAACCATGTTATTGATTTAGAATACAACTTTTTTGTCATATTTTGTACTATTTTACCTTATAATTTAAAACTTCTATTTTTGTCTGCATAACCCCGGTTTTTTAGTGGCCTCTTCTTACATCAATAACATCTTTTATGGCTTTTAATCTGCCTATTATCCTGCCGAGCTGGCTTTGATTGGTTAGTTCTATTGTCATTGAGACAGTTGCGGTTACGTCTTTAAGAGATGACATGTTACCAGATAGAATCGATACCTTCTCTTCTGCCAGTGCATTTGAAACATCAGCAAGGAGATTCCTTCGGTCATGAGCCAGTATGGTAAGTTCTACCTGGTAGGCGGAGGATTTTGTCTCTTCATTCCAATATATTTCTATCAGCCTGTATGCCCTTTCGGTATCTTTAGGTGAAGATCCGGAAGCAGCAAGTATATGTCTTATATTGGTGCAATCGGTCCTGTGTACCGCCACCCCTTTGCCTCTTGTTATATACCCGATTATCTTGTCTCCTGGCACTGGGCTGCAGCAGCGGGAAAGAGTTACCAGGCAATGTTCGATGCCTGGGACCACCACCCCGTAATCCACACCGCCTTTAGGTGATTTTTTGCGCTTTGTCTGCTTGGCGGTTCCCGGTGATATATCAGCCCCTTGTCCGTCTATTACAGTTATATTCGATGAAATCGGACTGTAAACCACCTGTCCGGCTGGTGTCAGCCTGTATCCAAGCTTGGTCCTTTCTCCTTCAGTCAATCCCTTTATGTACTCATCCTTTATCCTTGGTATTATCTTACCTGCCGAGATACCGCCATAACCCACCGCAGAATATAGGTCTTCGATGGATTGAAGGGTATATCTTTTAAGAATGGGTTCAAGGTACTCATGCTTCATTAGTTGATGAGGTGCGAAGCCGCTCTTTTTGAGTTCTCTTTCAAATATTTCACGGCCCCTGACAATATTCTCATCTCGCATCTCTTTTTTGAACCAGTTATTGATCTTGCTTCTGGCATTGTTGCTTTTTACTATCTTGACCCAGTCCCTGCTTGGTCCATGAACCTTGTCGGAGGTAAGAATCTCTACGATGTCTCCGTTATTGAGAGTATATGTAAGAGGAACAATCCTGCCATTTACTTTTGCACCGTACATTTTGTTGCCTATACCGCTGTGAATATTGTAGGCAAAATCAATCGGCACAGAACCTGCCGGCAATGAGATAACCGCTCCTTTGGGCGTGAATACAAAAACTTCATCTGCAATAAGTCCGCTCTTGAGGTTTTCCATGAATTCCCCGGCGTCTCTCATGTCCTTCTGCCAGTCAAGAAGCTGTCTCAGCCAGGCGAGCTTGCCGTCAAATCCATCTTCGGTTTTGTTGGCAGGCGATTCTTCCTTATACCTCCAGTGGGCAGCAATACCATATTCAGCTGTTCTATGCATAAGAAGCGTGCGTATCTGCACTTCAAAAGGGATGCCCTTGGGGCCTATGACTGTTGTGTGAAGAGACTGGTACATATTAGGCTTTGGCATTGCAATGTAATCCTTGAAGCGACCCGGCATAGGTCTGTACATTTCGTGTACAAGCCCAAGGACAGCGTAACAATCCGATACGGTATCCACTATTATTCTTGCTGCAAAAAGGTCGTAAATCTGATCCAGTACCTTGTCCTGCGTTTTCATTTTTCGATATATGCTATAAAAATGCTTGGGACGGCCTTCAATATCACAATGAATTCCCATCTGGTCTATTCTGGCTTTAAGCTCTGTTACCACCTGTTCAAGGTATTTTTCCCTGTCCGAGCGTTTCTGTGATATCGCACCTACGAGCTCATAAAAGGCATCCTTGTCAATATATCTTAAACAAAGATCTTCAAGTTCCCATTTAATCCTGTATATTCCAAGTCGATGTGCCAGAGGTGCATAAATATCAAGTGTCTCCTGCGCTTTCTCAATCTGCTTGTCAACGGGGAGATTTCCTATGGTTCTCATATTGTGAAGTCTGTCTGCGAGTTTAATAAGGACAACACGAATATCCTTGGCCATCGCAAGAAACATTTTTCTGAAGTTCTCTGCCTGTATCTCTTCCTTTGAAGAGTATGGTATACGACCTAGCTTGGTAACTCCATCGACCAGTGCGGCAACCTCTTCACCGAAATCAACACGAATGTCCTCTACTGATTTTGTCGTATCCTCAACGGTATCATGAAGAAGCGCTGCTACAAGGGTATCTTCGTCAACTTCCAATTCAATTAGAATTTCTGCTGTTGCTACCGGATGGATAATATATGGCTCGCCATTTGCTCGTTTCTGGTCACCATGCGCACGATATGCATAATTGTAAGCTCTTATCAGCTTGTCGGCATTGTTATGAAAAGAATACTTCAAGTAGCGGTCAATCACATACTTCATGGATTCAGGCATTACGGAATAAACATCCTCAATAATCGGCGTGTCAGCACTTTTGTCATTCGGGCTCTTTTTCTCTTCTGTCAATTAATCCACACTTTCCCTTATAATACTAATCAATATAATAATAGTAATAATAATTATAATATTCTCTAACCGTTGTGCCTTTATCTTGTCTATGCTAATGTATGTTAAAAAGTGTCCGTGCTCAGTTTTCTGTAAGTTCTGGATTCGGACAGGTTCACCCTGCCATTTGCTTCAACAAGCCTGAATGCTTTTCTTAAATCCCCAATATTTCTGCATTCCAGCAGTTTAGTCTCTTCAAATATATCAAAAATTCGTGATAGTTTAAAGAGTGGGATTTTTACACCTGAATCGGCATCTATGGCGTCCGATAAAATTTGCAAATCACAGATTACTGAGTCTTGTCCGAATTTAGTCTTGAAATACTTATATGCAGCACTGTAATCATCGCTTTGAGGTATATAGAATTCTTTAAGCATGCTGTCGTTTCTGATTTTCTTAATCAATCCGTCCGCATCGTTCAGATAAATTTTCTCATAATCAATATTCCTATTATCAAATTCTGATGGGATCCTTTGAAAATCCCTGATCTGCAATTGAACTGTCTTTTTGCCCTGCCAGTCGTTAATTTGAAGGTGAAACGCCACATTCACCCTGTCGCCTGGTAAAAGATTGAAATTCTGGTTGGAAAGACCGAAAGCTATCCCATCCACAGTTCTCGTCTGCGAATTCAAATCATTACCTGTATATCCAAGAACAACCTTCATATGTTTGCCACCAGTAAGATCTTTTACCTGTAAAATTTCGAGATTCATACATGCCAGCAGCGGCTTGGGATTACTTTCACCAAATGGCTCCAGCTGCTCTAGTTCAAATGCATTCTCGATGTCTAGCATTTCAAAAGGGACAATAAAATCAATCTGAAGCTTGTTGCCATAAAGGCATTCAGTCGACTTGCCACTGGAATATTCCTTTATTGAATTGATGAATGAATCTATCGAACTCTCTTCTATTGTCAGTCCGGCTGCTTTCTTGTGGCCACCGAAAAACATAACATGCTCTTTCGCATATTCAATAGCTTCGAGTATTGAATCCGAGTTGGCACTCCTCCCCGAACCCTTGTAAAACTGTCCGTCCCAACCGAAAACAATAACCGAACGCTTGAAATATTCTGTCAGTCTTGATGCAACTATCCCAAGAACCCCCTGATGCCATTCCTTGCTATATGCTATCAGTACTGTGTAATCCATAGGATCAAAATTATCAATCAACTGGCTTTTTGCATTTTCAAAAATCTCAAGTTCAATTTCACGGCGTCTGGCATTATCTTTAATAAGTTCGTCAGCAATTGCATTGCATATTGCAAAATCATTTCCTGTAAGCATCAACACAGCCCTGTTACCGTCGCCCATCCTGCCTGCTGCGTTGATATATGGTGCTATCGAGTAACCGATTGTGACTGATGTGATTATGTTTGATTTAAGTTCTAATTTATCCAGCAATGATCTGAGACCCATGCTTTGCAAACTGTTTAAAATTTTGAGCCCATGGTAGACAATCATTCGATTTTCATCTATTAGTGGTACTATGTCCCCTACCGTACCCATTGCCGCAAGATCCAGATATTGCGTCCATTTGTCACACAGATCAAGTCTCATACAAATCCCCTGAATCAGCTTGATGGCAACGCCAGCACCGGCAAGTCCTTTAAAAGGATATTTGCTGTCCGGACGTTTGGGATTGATTACCGCATCAGCCAAAGGAATCACACTCTTGCATTCATGATGGTCAGTTATTATAACCTGTATCCCCGAATTCATAAGAGTCTGAACCTCGTCCACAGAAGAAATACCACAATCAACGGTGATTACAAGGTTGCATTTCTGGCCTATTATTTTCTCTGTGCCTGATTTGCCGAGACCATAGCCTTCGGTAATTCTGTCAGGTATAATAAATGTCACGTCTGCCCCGATTTCACTCAAAAACATAAGAAGTACTGATGTAGATGTTATTCCATCTACGTCATAATCACCATAAATCACTATTTTACTATGTTCGTCCAGAGCTTTGAGTATGATGTCGCATGCCTTGTGCATATCTTCAAATAAAAACGGATTGTGCCCTACTTCCAAGGGAGGTGCAAGAAAATTCACACGCTCTTCGTCAGACAAGATATGGCGCGAGGCAAGAATTCTTCCAACAAGACTGTTGTCTACAGTATAATCACCTTCCCGGAATTGATTTAATATCTCCCATTCGTTTTTTAGCAGCAAAATCATTAATCGTTTTCTCCATATGTTTACTATTTGTTGCAATTGTATCATTTTTTGGATAATAAAAACAGATGTCCACGCATCTGTAAACCTTGGAATTTGAACCCTTCTAAATTTGAACTCTTTTGAGATTGCCCATGTTGGGTAAATGCTTACCATGTGCAAAGGATTTTTTTGTGATGAACCCTAACAAAAACCCGACATCCTTTATGGATATCGGGTTGTTTAAGCTTGTGGTGAAATAAGTTCCTATGATTCTAATTGATTTCTGACGAGGGTGTTGATAAGCTTACCGTCCGCTTTGCCTTTTAGTTTAGGTGTAATCACCTTCATCACATTGCCAAGATCTTTCATTGAAAGCGCGCCTGTCTCTACAATGGTCTGCTTTACTATCTCAAGAACCTCGGCTTCTGATAACTGGGCAGGTAGGTACTTCTCAATAATTGCCATTTCGGCCTTATACTTTGTAATTATATCTTCTCTGTCGCCTAAATCCTTTAAAGTCTCGGACTTCTTCTTATATTCCTTTGAAAGAATATCTAAAACACCGGCGTCGTCCAGCTCAGATCTAGTGTCCTTCTCTACTTGGAGAATGGCAGCTCTGCAGATTTGGATTGTATCCTTCTTCAGAGTGTCCTTGTCCCGCATTGCTGTCTTAAAATCATCAATAAGCTGTTCTTTAATAGTCATCTTAACGTTTCCTCTTGCGTGCTGCTTCCGACTTCTTCTTGCGTCTAACGCTAGGCTTCTCGTAATGCTCTCTCTTACGAACCTCCGCAAGAACACCCGATCTTGCACAAGAACGCTTAAAACGCCTCAATGCACTATCAAGGGTTTCATTCTCTTTTACTCTGACTTCTGACATATATATCCCTCCCCTCATCGACAATGCAAATTGTCTTTTTGGGACATCCTGTTATACTAGTGATATCTGTGTGATATTATACTAGACAAAGGCGCTAATCGTCAACCTATTTGTTTGAAACTGCAAACCAACTGCAAATATGTATCAATTGCAATCATTTTGAAATCTTTATTACCTGTTTTGGCATGAAATAATCAATTGACACCGGATGCCTGAAGATATACCAGGTCGTAGACATCACCGGTTATTTCTATTCCGTGTAAATAGACATCCTCCTTGACACCTCCGTAATAGCAACTCGCATGACACGAAAGCGACGGGGACAGTCTTACGTTGGACCAGCTGATGGTTGATGGAAGCACTCCAAGGGTATACTGATGCTGTGAATATCCTGTAGTCGCGGAGGTCTTATTGACAACAGCATAAGAAGAGGATCCCCCCACTGGATAAAATACCACATAGTCAGGAAGAGGGGTTGATTTAAAATCAATCCTTAGAGTGATTTTCTCAAGGCATAAAAATCTCAGCGGATTAAGTGGAAGCGAATAGCCTAGAAGTGTTTTGCTGTTTTTAAAAAGAGATATCGCTCCATCCATTTTAAGAGTACCGCTGTCAACTGGTATTACAGGAGGCACGAATACCGGCTTAGGCTGTTCCTCCAATGTGAAAGTATAAGATATCTCCTTTGTTACCAGGTCTCCCATTGCTGAAACAGCCCATATCACAGCTTTTTCTGTAACACTTTTAGCCGTCGTCGATGTTGCTGTGTAAGATGCCCTGTTATACCTGACTGTCTTTTGCATGTTCCATGGACCTGCTCCTGAACTTTCAACGGTTGACGATTTGAACTGTATTCCTCCTCGAGCAATATCGGAGCTTCTGGCGAGTCCCGAATAGGAAGATATATTGAAGCTTATCTGGAAATTTATATCGACATAATCACTCCCCGGAAGAATTTTGAAAACCTTGCCGGATGGTTCACTGGAAGGTTTTACCATTCCCCCGATAGCAATGCCTCCTATCCCGTACCCATGTAGCGTCCCATATCTTAACTCTCCTTTGGAGTTGTAGTGTCTAGTGTAAAGCGCAAAGCCCAATTTCCAAGATGGCACCGCTATTACAACACATTTTTGCTCAGTGAGTGCAAGACTGCTGTATGTCATGGTCCCATAACTCTGACCCATATAATATATCTGTGCCTTCTTGATATGTTCTTTCTCTCTTGATGTCAGACGCATCCAAGATACGGCTGCATCCTGTCCCAATGTAAGATTGTTCCATTTTCGCGGATCTGTAGTATATATTGAATCGTCAGGGAAAAATGTATTGGTAACAGTATATTCATCATACGAAAAGCCGTGTGCTGCATATTGCTTTGTCGCAGTATCATACCTGTTGCCAGGAACATCAGCAGGCTTACCATATGAGAGCATGCTGTATTTCAAGAATGTATCGTAGTTCGCCCGATATCCCCTGTACCTGCTCAAGACCGGTTTGCCTGTCGAGTTAAGAAAAGATTCAAAACTCGCCTGGTTTGTTATAGGTGATGGCATTACCGCGTGCATCTGAACAGGTTTGGAGAATATTGAAAATGTAAATGCAATAATCAAAGATATTAAAATAATATCTTTTAAAATCCTGGTTCCCTCATGATTGCGATTTTTTAAGTGACAAATATCAGTCATAACAGTATATCCTTTCCAGAAGTTGTATTGCCATGCAGTGTTATTTCGATACACAGTCTATTTGACCAAGTTCAAATATTATTCTGTTTTGAAATAAGTTATATAGCAAAAAACAGTGTGTCATTTCTTATTAAGAATTCATTTTTGGATTCTGACGCGGTAATTAATGTATTTGTACATATTCCTACTTTCTTACGATATAGAATTCTACATACGTAAGAAATGAATTATGAAATACTATTTCGAGGTCGTTGACTTTCATTTTGTATAGGGATGCCTTCGAGGGTTGTCCATTGATTCTTCCAACAAACGTCTCCTTGTAACCCTGATAAATGAATTCATATGCCTCTTCTGTATAATATTTTCCCAAAGCTGCAGAAAGGGAGTTCTTGAGAGCGTTCAAATGCTTACGCTGTGCGTATTCGCCTGATCTGAAAACCTCGTCCCTCGAACTTTCATCAAAAAGGACCGAGATATTCAATACAAAAGGAGACACAATATCACTTGATGATGTACGGTCAAGCAAATAGTAAAAATACCCATTTAGGTTCAGCGCATAATTCTCATCCTTTGCAATTATGAAGGCTTTTGTCTGGGATGTCTCATCAAGTAGTCTTTCTAGAAAATAAAATGAACTTTCGCTTAAGGATTTTGATAAAAATGAAGAGCGTCCTATAAAATACTCTACGGTATCATTCATTATCTTCTCACCCTTGATACTTTCAATCCCCAAGGGAATATAATCTGGCGGTTGACCCGAGGATTGCCTGGCAGAAGAGCTGTTTGCTTCCTTGCTTGATCTTATTGAACTTCTCTGTCCGCTGTTTGAGGATTCAAATTGTCCCGGCTCGCTTATCGGATTATTGTCAGAGTTATACTCCTCTAATGAATCTGAGCTTTGATTACTGAGCATTTCATCCGATGTTGATAGTCCGGAATAAGCGCTGATAAATGATTGAGATGCAGACGTGCTTTTCAATTTACTATCCATAGCCAAACCGGTCTTGCCAGAAGATTTAATCAGCAGAGCTGTTATACATAATAATATAATGAAGCATCCCAGAGAGAAGACAATGATAAAATTCCTGTAGCCTCCCTTCCTGTTCATTGCAGCAAATTTTGTAAATCTTTTTATAATGTTGCTCACCTAAATACCAATCCTTTCAATGTCTTTCAAACCCAATCCCATTATTGAGCAAATATAGCAAAATTATTTCAAAACGCTATAAGCATCCTGATGGGATATTTCAAGTTGCTTGTTCTACGAAATTATTGTACTTCCGTCTGATGACTGATACTATTCCCTAAATATCTACAATTTCCAACAAAATACGACTAAATCCAACAATCTGAATTGGGAATTATGAAATTGGCACCTTGGCATTGGCATCATGAAACTGGCATCATGAAAAAACCACCTCACAATTGAAAGGTGGCTATATTCTATGAATTATTGACTGTTTTATTACTGGATAAGTTCTACGTAAAATGTTTTATTTATTCTGCAGGTTTTATCAAGGAATGAATTTATATGCAATCCATTCGTCTTTTTCGATCTCTTCAATCTTACCGAATCCCAATTCGAGATATTTGTCTAATACTCGTTGTTTTTTGGTGTTGATTATGCCGCTTGTAATGAATATTCCGTCATCTTTTAAAAGCTCCTTTACCTGTGGAGCAATGGCTGCTATAACGTCGGCGATTATATTTGCAACTACTATATCGTATTTGTTACCTTTGAGGTCGGATGCCTCGCCCTTGATACAGTTTACAAATTCGGATACCTCGTTTTTGCTACAGTTTTCACGGGCTACATCAACTGCCATTTCGTCGAGATCTACAGCATCAATATTTCGAGATCCAAGCTTGGCGGCAATAACTGACAGAATACCCGATCCACATCCCAGATCAAGGATTTTCAGTTCTGATGCATCTTTTACTGACATTACCCTGTCAAGAATATCGGCACACATTGCTGTCGTTGCATGGCTACCTGTACCGAAGGCACTTCCGGGGTCAAGCAGGACAATCTTCTCTTCACTTTCAGGTTCATAGACTTCCCATGAAGGGGCGATGATAATTCTATCGGAAATTTTCATCGGATGAAAATATTTTTTCCAGCAGTTAGCCCAGTCCTCGTCAGCGATATATTTCATCTTGAGGCTGCCGTTGCCGATGTCAAGAAACTGCGATACATCATTGATCGATGCCTCAATAAAAGACATCAGTTCATCCACAGAACATTTCTGGTCCTTGCTGAAATGATAAAGAACATCGGTGGGTAGGAAATTCTCATTTTCGTCGTATTTGATTCCAAGGCATACACCGTCAGGAAATTCGGAAAAATAAGCCTTGATTACAACTTCTTCTCCAAGACTGTCGACATAGCCTTCATCAGCATATGTAAGCGAGTCGGGAGAGTCAAGAATAGCTTTGATTTCCCCGGGGTCCTGTGAAGAAATACCATAAGCTCCCAGTATTATAAGCTTTTCTATTATTGCGTCGGCAGCATCACCTGAAGTGCCGATTTCCACTTCAATCCATTTCATTTCTTGTCCTCACTATTTGAACAGGTCGCGGATTTTGTTAAAAAAGCTTCCTCTTTGCTGATAATTACGTTCTGTGCTGATAGATTCGAACTCTTTGAGCAGTTCTTTCTGCTTGTGGTCAAGATTACGCGGTACTTCGATAATCACCTTGAAAATATGATCCCCGCGCAGGTGGCTCTTATTAACGTGCGGAATACCTTTCCCTTTAATTGTAATGATCTCACCGGGTTGTGTGCCTTCTTTTAATTTATATGAATACTCGCCATCGATTGTAGGAACTTGCAGATCACATCCTAAGGAAGCCTGTGGGAATGTTATTACAACTTCGCAGTAGGTGTTGTATCCATCCCTTTTAAAGACACTATGCTGTCTGATAGATATCTCGACATAAAGGTCTCCGTAAGGACCGCCTTTGGTTCCGGGTTCGCCTTCTCCTCTCAGAGTGAGCATTTCACCCTGGTTGATTCCGGCTGGAACATTGATTTTAAGTGTTTTCTTCTTGCTCTTTCTACCACGTCCGTTGCAGGATTCGCACGGATCCTTGATTGTGGTGCCTTTTCCGTTACAAGTTGTGCAGTTTTTCGTTGTCATTACCGTGCCGAACATAGTCTGCTGTCGTTGACTGACCTGTCCTGTACCATTACAAGATGTGCATTTTATCGGATCGGTTCCCTTTTTTGCACCGCTTCCGTTACAAGTCTCGCATAAGTCTTCTTTTGTTATGCTAATTTCCTTTTCAACACCGAAAGCTGCTTCCAAAAAATCCAGAGTCAATCTGTACTTAAGATTAGCACCTCTTTGCGGTCCGGATTTACGACTCGAGGACGATCCGCCAAATCCTCCAAATCCGCCGAATATATTGTCAAAAATGTCATTTACATCAAATCCTGCACCACCAAACCCACCAAATCCGCCCTGCTGATTCATCCCCTCATGTCCATATTGGTCGTACATGGCGCGTTTCTGGGCATCACTAAGCACTGCATATGCTTCGTTCGCCTCCTTGAATCTGGCTTCGGCTGACTTGTCATCGGGATTAAGATCCGGATGATGATCTTTTGCCACCTTGCGAAAAGCTTTCTTTATCTGCTCCTCGGTAGCTCCTTTTGGTATTCCAAGAACCTCATAATAATCTCGTTTTTCTGCCACTTGTAATTAATTCTCCCTTCGATGCAAGGCTAAATCCGCTTACTATATTATCCAAAGTAAGCGGATTTTTCGTTTTGCTAATTATTAGTTCTTTTTGTCTTCAGGCCCTGATTTCAATTCATCCAACAAAGGATACCTTGAAATCATTTGTTGCGATGCTTATTCGTCCGATCCAACATCTTTAAAATCTGCATCATAGGTTCCACCTCCGGTGGATTGTCCGCCTGCATCTTCCGGTCCGGGCCCCTGCTCAGCGCCTGGTTGTCCTGCTCCTGGATTTTGCTTGTATATTTTCTCACTTATTGCATAAAATGCTTTCTGCAATGCTTCGGTATCGGTTTTCATATCTTCTATATTATTGGATGCAATGCTTGCCTTCAGTTTGGTTATGGCAGATTCTACATCACTCTTATCTGACGCCTCTACCTTGTCCCCAAGATCCTTAAGTGTCTTCTCTGCCTGGTAGACAGCTGAATCTGCAGCATTCTTAGTGTCGACTTCCTCTTTTTTCTTCTTGTCTTCAGAAGCAAACATTTCCGCCTCTTTAACTGCTTTCTGAATTTCATCATCTGAAAGGTTGGTTGTAGCAGTGATTGTTATTTTTTGCTCTCTGCCCGTTCCCAGATCCTTGGCTGAGACATGTACGATACCGTTTGCATCGATATCAAATGTGACTTCAATCTGAGGAACACCGCGTGGTGCTGAAGGAATGCCGTCAAGTATGAAATTCCCGAGCGATTTATTGTACTGTGCCATTTCGCGTTCGCCTTGCAAGACATGCACGTCTACCTGTGTCTGTCCGTCTGCGGCGGTTGAGAAAACCTGGCTTTTCTTAGTAGGTATGGTCGTGTTTCTCTCGATTACTCTGGTGAAAACGCCACCCATTGTTTCGATACCGAGTGATAGCGGTGTAACATCAAGCAATAACAGTCCCTTTACATCTCCGGTAAGAACTGCAGCTTGAATGGCAGCGCCGACAGCAACACATTCGTCAGGATTGATTCCCTTGAATGGTTCTTTACCGAAAAATTGTTTTACTGCGTTCTGTACCGCGGGAATTCTGGTTGATCCGCCAACGAGGAGGATTTTGTCGATTTTGTCAGGTGAAAGTCCTGCGTCAGACATTGCGCTTCTTGTAGGTCCCATTGTCTTTTCTACCAGACTCGCTGTCAACTCATCAAATTTTGCTCTTGTCAAAGTAATATCAAGGTGCTTTGGACCTGATGCATCTGCAGTTACATACGGAAGATTTATCTGTGTGCTGGCAACTCCGGAGAGTTCAACTTTTGCTTTCTCAGCTGCTTCGCGAAGTCTCTGCATAGCCATCTTGTCATTTCTAAGGTCAATTCCCTGGTCTTTCTTGAAATAGTCTACAAGAAAGTCTACAACCAACTGGTCAAAATCATCGCCACCAAGTCTGTTGTTGCCGTTTGTTGCAAGAACTTCAAAAACTCCGTCTCCGATTTCGAGGATAGACACGTCGAATGTTCCGCCGCCTAAGTCAAACACCAGAATCTTCTGATCGTGTTCCTTGTCAAGTCCATATGCAAGCGCTGCAGCTGTAGGTTCGTTTATTATTCTCATAACATCAAGACCCGCAATTTTACCTGCATCTTTCGTTGCCTGTCTCTGAGCGTCACTGAAATAAGCAGGAACTGTTATAACAGCCTGAGATACTGTCTCACCAAGGTATGCTTCTGCATCCGATTTGAGTTTTCCTAGGATCATCGCGGAAATTTCCTGTGGTGAATAGGTTTTGTCGTCAATTTTAATCTTGCGGTCTGTTCCCATGTCCCTTTTGATTGACATAACAGTTCTCTCGGTATTGGTGATTGCCTGTCTTTTCGCGACTTGTCCGATAAGCCTCTCACCGTTTTTTGCGAAAGCCACTACTGAAGGTGTTGTACGGTTTCCTTCCGGATTGGGTATTACAACAGGCTCTCCTGCCTCCATTACAGCTACACATGAATTTGTAGTTCCTAAATCGATTCCAATTACTTTTGCCATTTTATTTTCCTCCTAAAATTATGTTTTAATTATTTTTCTATTATCATTATTTATAAAATATTGATTTCTTGTTTTGTATCTGGTTAGATTTCAAGAATGCACCAGCTTTGCTTTTTGTTTTATTAAAAATTCGCAACCTTCACTTTTGTTTTACTTAAATTGTCGCAACTTGTGCTTTCGTTTCTAATTCGCCACTTTTACGACTGCGTGACGCAATATCCTGTCTCCCTTTTCATAACCCTTCTTAAGTACTTCGAGCACTTCAGATTCGCCGGCATCTTCATCTTCAACATGCATTACCGCTTCCATCCTGTTAGGGTCGAAAGTCTGTGACAATGCATCGATTTCGGAAATTCCAAGAGAACTTATCGCGTCCTTGGATTGGGCTAGAATCATTTCCAGTCCTTCGATTATTTTCCTGGCTTCATCTGTATTGTAATTGCCTGCTACAGCCAAAGCTCTTTCGAGGTTGTCTATAACCGTGAGCCAAGGGATGGCTACTGCTGCTACTGCGTCATTATAGAGGGCTTCTTTTTCTTTCTGTGTCCTGCGTCTGAAATTGTCGTATTCTGCCGCAAGTCTCATAAACTTGTCTGACAGTTCCAGAAGCTGGGTGTCCCTCTTATCCGCTGTCTTGTCACCGTCTTCCTGCATTTCTTCCACGCTGCCCGCATTGCTTGTCTTTTTCAAATCATCTTCTCCCTTGTGCGTTTTTCCGGATGCATTCTTTTCGTCATGTGATTTGCCTCCAGTGTGACTGTTGTGTCGTTCATCCTTATCAATGTGCTTCTTGCTGCTATGATCCGATTCGTACGCTGAAGATTCCTCATCATTTTCGCTCTTTGTTTTCTTCATTGCTCCGCTCCTTTATCTCATGGTGTCTCTGACCTATTTTGCGTATTTCGGCATTTAACACAGTACGGACAAAATCAATCTGTGATATCACCTTGCCATATTCCATTCTTTTAGGACCTACTACTCCGATGCTCCCGAGTAACCGTTCCCCTATCTTATATGTTGTGGTTACAAAACTGCAATCATGAAATCCCGAAAGTGATATTTCCTGTCCTATTCTTATCATATAAGGGCGTCTGTTCTGTAATGCAAGCTTGTCGCAATCATCATCTTCATCGCTTCTGCTATCGCCGTTGGTATTAAAGTAGCTGTTATCAGTGCTGTTGCTGTTATTGCCGTCTTTGCTTTTGCAATCATCTATCGTACTGCCCGACCCTGATATTCCTTGGTTCACTTCGTCTAGATATCCAGCGACTACTCCACGCTCTGCCAGTGCATTCATGAAATTTCTGGCCTTGCCTATGTCGTTGAATTCCGGATAGTTGAGCATGTTGTTGCTGCCTTCCATGTATATTCCGACATTGTCAGCTTGCTTTATAGATACATATGCTTCATATAATATCTGGTTCAGAATATTCTCAGGTACCGATGTCTTCTTGCCTGCGGCTGCAACTGCAATGAAAGTGATTTCATCAAGGGAAAGCCCGGAAAGCCCGGCTTCTATTGCATCTGCTATCTGCGTCAACTGATTGTTGTCAAGCAGGTCTGAAATTCTGACTAGCCTGTCTTTTACAACACCTTCCTCCAGAACCACCACCATCAAAACCCGTCCGGGTTCAATCATAAGCATTTTGATCTGCTTTAGCTGGCTTTGCCTTAATCTGGGTGTCAATGTAAGCGATGTGTATCCGGTATTCTGGGAAAGAGCTGATGATGCCTGCTGAAGTAAAACTGCTATCTCGTCAAAGCCATCCTTGAAATAATCATAAACTTTCTTATGTTCCTTAGGTGACATTTGTGGTATCATTACAAGATTGTCCACATATTCACGATAACCTTTATCAGTAGGAATTCTTCCTGCTGAAGTATGCGGGTGAATAAGATAACCGCGTTCTTCAAGTTCTGACATTTCATTTCTTATAGTTGCAGAGCTTATATTGAAATTGTTCTGAATAGCCAGAGTCTTGGATCCAATGGGTTCAGCCGTTTCAATGTAACTGTCTATAACTGCTTTCAGTATTAACTTTTTGCGTTCTTCTAAAGCCATTGCCTCCTCCTGACATATTTTAGCACTCTTATTGTAAGAGTGCTAAAATAACTTTATCATCATGTCAGTTGCATGTCAATGAATTTTAGGGATTAAAATATGACAACATTGTTAACCTTTATGAATGGGATGACATATTCTAGTGCTTTATTAGCTTATAAAACCTAATTTATTCTTAATGCCAGCTCAGGATCCGCTTTAATTTCAACCCTGTCTTCGTATTTGTCTGAAGAACTTGCAAATGTATATGTTACTTTGGTAACTTTGTACTTTTCGCCTGTTATGGAGTCTGTCTCGTTATATTTTTCATTCTTTATTGAAAAACCGTCGTCAGGCACAAATGATAAATGAGATGAAAGGACATCATCCGCTTTACCTCCTGAAAGTGCTCCGGATAAATGTATTTTCAAAGGAAACACTCGCTCCTTCTCACGTTCGAAAAGTTCAATTTTAAGCCCGTTCGGCACATATTGTACAAAAGAGTCCGTTACTTTGCTACCGTTTACTTTTAGTTCATATTTCCAGTATTTCTTAGCAAAAGACGCAAGTTCGGTCGGTGAAAGAGCCTGATATAATATGTTGTTGATAAAATTATCGATATATTCGTCCTTTTTGACTGTAAGAGGATCATTTAATGCCTTGATTTCTGCTGTAATTGTATTATTTTCAGAAAATGTGCTACCATATTTTAGGATGGTGTCTGAAACAAAGACAAGTTCAATGGTTAAAACCAGTATCAAAACTGTTGCAACTAAAATCCATGCGCTTGATACTTTTTTTCTGGATCTGAAACCAAGTTTGCTTGTAATCTTGGAAAAAATATTCGGGCTTGACTTTCCGGATGTTCTAGTACCTGACTTGCTCGACCGCAGTTTGGTTCCTACTATTGGCTTTTTTTCTTGTCTGTATAATGAATCTGTTTTATAACGGGATGATGATTTTGAACTCGAATCTGAGTTTGGACGAGATGATGATTCGGATTTTGATTTGCCTGACCTATAGCCCAAACCCACAATAGGCTTATTCCTGTAACCGGAACTTGATCTTGAACCTGAGCGTGAACCTGAACTTGAACCTGAGCGTGAACCTGAACTTGAACCTGAGCGTGAACCTGAACTTGAAC
>CAZZCN010000005.1:69800-73856 GCA_964652975.1 uncultured Oscillospiraceae bacterium
CTGAGCGTGAACTTTCCCCTGTCCGGGAACTTGAACGTGAACTTGAATTCGAGCGGGAGTTTGACGAGGATCTTCCTGTTCTCACACTAGTACCTACAACAGGCTTTATTACTTTTCTGTCCGACGTGGCATCTGAGTTGTTTTCGGCAGAGGCAGCAAGCAAATCAGCAGCACTTTGTTCCGCATTTGCGAAATTTTTGTCTGCGCTGATTTTTTCGGGTTTTTTATCAATTACTACTATAAGTGATTTTCTTCTCAATTAACCTACCGCCTTTTTTTTTTTTTTTTTCTGTACACGCGTTATTTCTATAATATTTGTTCCGAGTGCAAGTTTATTTGATATTTGCGGATTATTGATTGTAACCAGAAACATTTCACCAATCCGGATATTTTTGAAGTTGTATTTCGCTATATGCTTTGTAGATGTTTTCAATGTCTCTATTGTTGGAATGGCTGAAGACCCGGAGATACTTATAGGCTCTGAAGAAGCCATGTTCTCTGGTAAAAACGGACTCGCTTTTGTCAAGATGCTCAGTGGTATTACTGAAAAATCGTATGTTTCTGTTATCAGAATCTCAAATGCAGGACTGTCAACAGTGAATTTTACATTGTTCTTTTTGATTTTTTTGCTTCTACTATTGGAAATGGAATTAGGGTCTTTAGTAGTTACTGAAATATCATATGCAAAATATTTATTGGCTATATTGTATATTTCGACAGCATTGAAGTTGGCCTCAAAAAAACTAGTAATGCTTTCAGTTTTCATTTCATTAAGCTTTACCTGTAACACATTTTTTTGATTTTGCAGGCCACTGGCATTCTTGTTCATTTCTATGGTCTTAATGCGTAACGGAATATAGTAAAAAACACACAGCGAACTTACTATAACAGCTATTAAAGCGATAATAATAGCTGCAATTCTATAATATTTAGATACCGGCGTGAATATGCTGTCTTTAGTCATTTTTTCCTCGTTTAACTGTTAATTATAGTAGCTTTTTGAGCTTGCTATACTTTGTTTATTTTATATACTATTCTCATTTGTGTCAATAGAGTCTATAATGGGAAAATATAGCGTTTTGTATTAAGTTATATAGTTATATAATACATGTGCCATTAAAACGCATTCGGCAAACTATTTATTAGTATTTACAGTTATACAGCATTAATAAGTTTGCTATATTGTGTGTATACAGAGGCTTGGGAAGATAGAAAATTTTATTCCTAAAGCGTTTAGTTTTGCCATTTTACACCTTATGCGAAGTGCAAATCCGACATTGTCGCACATGATAAAACACCCATTATTTAATTTTGAAAAAAGAAAAGGACGGTTATTGACATGATTAAAAACCAGTGGTATGGAATATTGGACTCAAAGGAATTGAAAGATGATAAGCAGATTGGCGTGACCAGACTTGGTGAAAAGCTTGTATTATGGAGAAACGCCGACCGTTCTGTAAACTGTATATATGACCAGTGCTGCCATCGAGGCGCTTCGCTCAGCAAGGGGCAGGTTATTCACGACACAATCAGATGTCCTTTTCATGGATTTGCTTACGATGCTTCAGGCAAAGTGGTTTTGATACCTGCAAACGGCAAAAATACACCAGTTCCCGAAAGATATCATGTTCATGCCTATAAGGTGATTGATAAATACGATATAATCTGGCTTTGGTATGGAGATTATACCGATAACCTGCCTGAAATACCGTTTTTCGAGTACTTGAGGGAGGGATTTTCTTATGGCGGGTTCTCAGAGACATGGCCTGTTCACTATACAAGGGCGATAGAGAATCAGCTCGATGTTGTTCACCTGCCTTTCGTTCATGGTAACTCTATCGGAAGAGGCGACAATACACTTGTTAACGGACCTGTGGTCAAGTGGGTGGATAATTTGATGACATTCTATGTTCACAATATAAAGGACGATGGTAAAACCAGACCTTTGAAAGCTGATGAGATTGACGATTATGAGAATTACTTCAGTTTACAGTTTCAGATGCCTAACCTTTGGCAGAACAGAATCAGCAATGACATCAGGATAGTGGCGATTTTCGCACCTGTTGACGAGACCAGCACCCATATCTATCTTAGATTCTACCAGAAATTCATGAAGGTGCCTGTCTTAAAACAGATAGTCAACAGCCTCAGCAATATAAGCAACAGATACATTCTTCATCAGGACAGACGGGTTGTATTGACACAGATTCCAATAAAAACCGAGCTTAAGATGGGGGAAAATCTTATCCAGGGAGACGCACCAATAATTGAATTTCGGAAAAAGCGCGCGGCATTGCAAGAACAGCGCTAAGACTATCGTCTTAGCGCTGGGATAAAAGCTTAGGCTTTTATCTTTGGCAATTTCGTATTATTCATAATAGGAGAAAAGCTTAGGCTTTTCTCCTCTTTTCGTTTAGTGGCAGGTCAGTCTTCATCCTTGTCTCGTCCTGTCATCAGCAGTCCTCTGACAACACTGTCGTCTCCGAATCGTTCGCGTAATTTGTCAATCGTCTTCTCGATGCTTTCTTTCTTCTGCGTTTTGGTATCCGTGTCAAAAAGTGACATCTGGACAGGCACAGATTCGTTCTCGAGAGATGTCACACGGACGCCGATGGAGCGTAGGGGCTTGCTCTTGCCTGGCTTCCAATTGTCGTGAAGCAAGCCCATGGCGACGGCGAGGATGTCGGCCGAAACGCACGTCGCCTTGCACAGGCTGCGTTGGCGTTCGGTGTGGACGAAGTCGCACGTACGCATGCTGATGCAAACCGTGCGACCGCGAAGACTTCTTTCACGCAGCCTGTGCGCTACGCTCTCCGACAGTTGCATAAGCACCGCCTTGGCATCCTCGTATGAATTCACATCGTGAGGAGTCGTTGTCGAATTGCCTATTCCCTTCGCCTGTATACTCGCCCATTCCTTCTCAACAAGACCGGCATCTCTGCCGTTTGCAAAAGCCCATAGGGTAGTGCCCCACTTTCCAAACTCCTTCTTAAGAAAATCTTCATTAAGTGCAGCCAGTCGCCCGATTGTATTGATCCCAAGTCTTCTTAGCTGCTTTGAAGTCTTTCGTCCGACAAAAAGCAGGTCCTCGACAGGCAAAGGCCACACCAGGTCCTTATAGTTTTCCTTCGTAATAACAGTAGTAGCGTCAGGCTTTTTCATGTCGCTTCCAAGCTTTGAAAATATCTTGTTCCACGATACACCGACAGAAACCGTAAGTCCAAGCTCTGTTCGAATAACGTCCCTTATATCATCTGCAATCTTCCTGCCGTCACCCATCAATGAAGTGCTGCCAGTGACATCAAGCCAGCACTCGTCTATGCCGAAAGGCTCTACTGTATCGGTAAACCGTTCGTATATTTCATGAACCAGTCCTGAGTATTTAACATACTTGTCCATATTGGGAGGTACAATAACCAAATGAGGGCATTTGGCTTTCGCCTGCCAAATAGGCTCGGCGGTCTTGACGCCAAAAGACTTAGCCAATTGATTCTTGGCCAGAATTATTCCGTGTCGTTTCTTCTCGCTGCCTCCAACCGCCACCGGCAACCCATTAAGTTCCGGATGGTAAAGACACTCTACAGAGGCAAAAAAATTATTCAGGTCGCAATGCAAAATAACCCTGTTGGTATCTTCACTCTCCCCACAGTAGCCTTCAAGCCTTATTTCACCCTGATTACCAGGCATCCCGAACACAAAATCCACCTCATCTTATCTCTATTATTATTGATATTTTTAGCTTATTAACTACAATTTTCTTTATTGATATTTTCATTGTTGTCGAACATTTGTTTGTCTTTATTATGCCACGGAAACACTCAATTTGTCAATCCGCTGCATGCACTGATTTTATATATTTCACTTAAACTATATATACTTTATATAAAGTGATTTTGTTGAAATCCTATACACCTTCCCTATGCCGATTTCCAATTAAAAGTGATATAATGTAAATGTAAAAAGCAATTTTTTAGAAAAGAAACTGAGGAAACGCTTCTTTAATCCGATGGGAAGCGTCATGACATTTCTTACCAAGGAAATGAAATGTACCTCCTC
>CAZZCN010000006.1:0-71333 GCA_964652975.1 uncultured Oscillospiraceae bacterium
ATGCCGCCTTTTCGTATTTGTCCTGAAAATCAAGCCCTGCAAGTGGTGATGGCTGGTCAAAATCAGTGAAATCACTTGGGCTTACATTAACCAAAAGTGCACTGTTCGCATTTAATCCATTTCGCTTATAATTGCTCATCCCATTGGTAACTAACTGCCCTGGATCCGAGGCGCTTGCGATGACTTCCCCTCCGGGGCACATGCAAAAAGTATACACATCGCGACCTCCGGGCAGATGGCATGCGAGCTTATAATCCGAGGGGGGAAGCAGCCGCGAAATGCTTTCAGTCTGAATCCCATATCTTCCGAGATCGATGTCCTTTTGGCGATGTTCGATTCTGACTCCCATGGAAAAATGCTTTGCCTGCATTTCTACTCCACTCTCATGCAGCATCCTTACTGTATCGCGTGCACTGTGACCTATTGCAAGTATAAGTGTATCCGTTGGTATGTAGGAGGATTGTTGTTGTGGAGAATCCGCGGTTTGTGATTGCTGTGATTGTTGGGTTGGAGATGTATTTTGTTCTTGAATATTCATTGTTGAAAAATTTGCACTCTGCCAGTTATATGCCTGATTATCAATGATAATGCCCTTTAATCTGCCGTCCTCCACATCTATTCCTGTAAGTTTTGTCTCGAAAAGCACAGTCGCTCCCATTTCAATCAGCTTCTCACGAATTTTTATGACTGCTGGTCGAATCACATCTGTACCGATATGTGGTTTTGCCAAAAAAAGAATTTCTTCCGAAGCGCCCGCATCTACAAATGTCTCGAGAACATCGCGGCATGCCTTGTCCTTGATGCCGGTCACAAGCTTGCCATCGGAAAATGTCCCTGCTCCACCTTCGCCGAACTGGACATTGGACTGCGAAAGCAGTATGCCCTTTTCCCAGAAAAGCTTGACATCGGCCACTCTCTGAGGTATTTTCTTTCCTCTCTCAATTAGAATCGGACAAAGCCCTTTTCGCGCTAGCGTTAGTGCTGCAAAAAGTCCTGCCGGACCGCTTCCCACTACTACCGGTCTGCTTTTTTGACCTATGGTTTTGGGCAGGCCACGCAATAAACTAAGTGAAAGCTCCTTGGGCGGGGTTTCGTTGATATACACAGTCAATGAAAAAACATATGTCAATTGCGATTTTTTTCTCGCATCCAATGCTTTTTTGGCAACTACAATATTATCAATTGAAATTTTAGACTGTTCGGCAATTTCTGATCCGACCTTGTCTTTTTGCAATGACTCACGTACCGCTGTAAGGAATTCTTCCTCTGAATAATCGACCGGACATTTTACCTGTTCGAGTAAAATCCTCATTGTTGTTCACCAATCAATTTACTGTCTGAATCTATTATTTTATTAAATTTCCAGTCATTGTCCGAACTGCTTGCAGTGTTCATTTTGATACAGATTGCTCTGGCTGCACTTTCTCCGGCAATATATCCACTTGCCCATGCAAACTGCAGATTATATCCCCCGCAGTCGCCGTCAACATCAAGAACTTCTCCTGTAATGTATAAATTTTTGCACAATAATGATTCACAGGTTTCGGTGTCAACCTCATTGCAGGATATGCCGCCCGCGGTAACCTGAGCGTTGTCCCAGCCTAAGGTCCCCGTTATTTTAAACGGATAGCCTTTGATTTTAGTAATAAGACTAGCAAGGTCCTGCGAAGTTATTCCTCTTATTGGCTTTTCGGATTTGTCCTTGAATATTTTGTCAGTAATTGCCAGTGCCAGTTTAAACGGCAAAACCCCGACGAGCAACCTCCTTATAGAACGATTACCCATCGATTTAATCCTCTTCTTGAGAAGTTCCAATATCTCTTCGACAGAGTATTCAGGAAGAAAATCGATTAATGCGTAAAATTTCGATTCATCAATAGCACAAGCGTGCCGCGCCAGCTGCAGAACAACAGGTCCGGATATCCCATAATCGGTAAAAAGCAATTCACCCGTTTCTTCTTTGACTATTGCCATCAGCGGAGTGTCGTGTTTTAATGCTCTACTTGCATTTTCCGCAACCTCCTGTATAAGAGAAATTTTAACGTCCCATTTCAGTCCATCTAATCCTGCATTTATATCCTTGACTGTTTTTAGCTGTACAATCGATGGGTGCAAAGGAGTGGTGCTATGACCAAGACTGCCTAGCAGAGCATACCCTAGTCCATCAGATGAAAGCGATGGAGATGCCTTGCCACCGGCTGACACAATTACCATTTTGGCATGAATCGTATGAAGTTTTGGATTCTCACGATCTTGTAAATCATTGTAAGTTATTTCGAATAAATACTCGTCAGAATTTATGTTGTTATAACTAAAATCTACATTTTCGATATTAGAATTCGTTTTTTCGCTATTTGTGTTTGATTTTTCAATTTTAGAATTCAGCTTTTCAATTTTTTGATTTTTTGATTCGCTTTTTAACACTGGTGTGTTTGGTCTTTCATTTTTAATCAAACTATTGTACGGACTCACTTTGCTTATGCTGCCAACTTCACATGAGTGCATGACCTTGACGCCCAACTCTCGCATTTCATTGCCAAGAGCATCGACAACACTGAACGCCTGCTTGCAGTAAGGATATATCTTGCCGTCTTCCAAGGTTGTGCTTATAATCCCCATGCTTTCGAAATATTCTATTGTATCCGCTACAGTGAATTTGCTTAGTATTTTTTGATAAAATTCAGGCTGACTGCTATGAAAATACCTATCCAATGTTTCGGAATTGATGTTTTCATTGCTTAAGTTGCATCTGCCGTTTCCAGTAGCCAGGAGTTTTCTACCTGACTTAGCGTGTCTCTCGAGAATTATGATATTGGCTTTCTTATCTGTATGATAGCGAAGAAAATACCGTGCGCAGCTTATAGCGGCCGTCATGCCTGATGCACCTGCGCCGATTATCGCCACGTCATAGATTGTTTTTTCTCGACTGCTAGTCAATTCTAATGTACCTCAAATTGGTATGATAAAATCTGATCCGGTATTCTTGTTGAATCGCTTGTTTTTTAGGAAACTGCTAAGTTATCCTAACAGAAGCAATTCCAATAGTTCCAGATTGTCATCGAAAGTCTTTATGGTGTTTTCTACAGCATCCGGTGTTGTCATGTCTACACCTAATTTTCCAAGGGTATTAGCCGGATAGTCCTTGCCACCGCTTGAAAGAAACTCAAGATATGACTCAACTGCGCTGTCTCCTTCATCAAAAATCTTCTGCGTTATCTTCTCTGCCGCACAAAACCCTGTAGCATATTTGTAAACATAAAAGGAATTGTAAAAGTGTGGAATCCTTGCCCATTCGTTTTTCATGTAGTCATCAATAACAACACCCGGTCCGAAGTATAGCGATAACAGCGTTCCATATAGTTCTGTCAAATCCAAAGCGGTCATAGCCTCACCATTTTCGATTCTGTCATGTACAATAAGTTCGAATTCAGCAAACATGGTCTGACGGAATACGGTGTTCTTTACTCCCTCGAGAAAAAATGTCAAAAGATACGCCTTTTCGCTTTTACCTTCAGGTGTGTCGGTGTTGCATTGTTCAATCAGGTATCTCAGCAAAATGTTTTCGTTAACAGTGGATGCAATCTCTGCAAGAAAAATAGGATAATGCGAATTGTTAAATTTCTGAGTCCTGTTGGAGTAGAAAGAGTGCATACAGTGGCCAGCTTCATGCGCGAATGTAAAAACGTCGTTAAGCTTGGAGCTCCAATTGAGAAGCATATACGGATGGCTTTGGTACGATCCCCAGGCGTAAGCACCGCTGGTCTTTCCCGGCGTCTCATATACATCGATTGAACCTCCTGCGAAAAGCGTCTCTGTCATATCATTTAGATACTTTTCACCTAAAGGTGAGAATGCATTAAGAAGTATCTGCTTTGATTGCTCGAATTCATATTCCCTGGATGATTCAAGAACCATCGGTACGCTGCAGTCATAAAGATGGAGTTCTTCCACCCCCAGAATCTTTTTGCGGAGTTCGAGATAGCGATAAAATGAAGGCAATGCCTTATGTATTGACTCGATTAGATTCGTATAGATTTTTACTGGCAGAAAATCCACAAACATAGCCCTTGACATGCAGGATTCATACCCACGTGTTCTTGTCATAAAGACATCGCTCTTGACGCTGCCGTTATATATCGATGCTATTGTGTTTTTGAAATTACCGTATGCAGTATGTAAATTCTCATAGGTCTGCCGTCTTACATCACGATCGGCATGCTCTCTTAGCGACCCGAACCTACCGTGTGTCAATTTGACCTTCTGTCCATCTGGCATGGTAACTTCACCAAAAGTAAGTTCTATGTCATTAAGCATTGAAAAGGTTTCTTCTACACTGTCAACTATCGGACCCATCCCTGAAAGCAAAGTCTCTTCCTTTTCGCTTAGAATATGCTTGCGGTTTCGAATCAAATTATCAAGGTTATGACTGTAAACGGCAAGTTTCTCATTTTCGGTAATCCACTTGCGTAGTAAGTCTTCATCCATCGCAGATATCTCAGGCGCCAAAAAAGATGTATCTGCCGACATCTTGAAATATTCGGTTACAATCCTGTCATACATTGATTGAAAATCTGAATTGGCATTATCCAGGTCTTTGTTCATCTTGGCGTACACATAGAGTTCCATCATTGATTGCGAGCATTTGGTATCCAAATCAAGTGTTTTCGCAAGATAATCAGGAGATTCGCACACTTGGCCTTTGCAGTCAAGTAATTCGTTAATCGGTTTCCTTATCTCCAGGAGTGCCTTTTCCCAAGCCTGCGTAGATTCGAAAATATCCTCCAGACGCCATTTGTATTTTATGTCTATGTCAGTACGTAATCTCTCCTGGGTATTTTCCATATAAGTTAATTCCTTCCGGTAAAATAAAAATAATATAAAAAGTACCTGCTATCTATTTTATGAGAAAAGTGGTCACGCCATCTCGGGCAACCACAATGACCCTGTTCGGTGACGTGGAAAAAGCAACTCTAACAGTTGTTGCACTTACAGGTGTTCTGGAAATCTCCTTCATCTTCGCAAGAGAGACACTCACAACCGAATTACCTGATCCAACAACAGCTATATCACCATTCACAGCAATAGGTGTTACTTCCTCAGAAAGCGCTATGCCACCGCTGATTTTGCCGTCAATGCTTATCAGATAAAGCCTAGGAATCTCATTACTCTGCCTTTTGGCGACTAGAACAATCCCGCTGTCTGAAGAGGCAACAGTGTATATCTTGGAGAAGACAAGATGGTATTTTTCGTTCGTATTGTCGTATGCGATAATATTCGACTGCCCGCAGATAACAGGATTGTTGTCACTGTCATAAATAATTGCAGGCATTATTTCTTCGGTTTTGGGCATGTACTGCGCAATCGCCTCTCCCTTCATTCCGAATCTTTTGAATATTGGCTGGGTGGCTGCGCCATCAGTGTTAATTATGCTGATATCCGTATATTTCGAGTCCGGAGAAACCTGGCCAGCCAATATATATCCGGATTGCGCGGATTTCCATGCAAAGATGCTTTGTCCATCAGGCTTCAAGACTCTGGCAACACCTTTAACTCCTGGTTCGTCCATCAGCAAAACGATATTTCCGTCTTTGTTGATCGAACCGTAGTCGAGAGTATTCTGAGCTGTTGAAGAAAACATTACATGCGTTGTATCCAGAGCCATAAATGTTACTCCGTTGGTATCTGCTATCAAAGCCTTATCCCCGGAAATTCTGCAGATCGGAGATTCCATATTGACAATTTCTCCGAATATCTCCGTTCCCTTCAAATTCAGATATGAAATCCGGTTACGGCTAACCTTGACCAGGCCGTTCCCCATTGGATAAAGCATCTGTGCCTCTGTAGCATCACAGACAAAACCCGAAAGGGCAGGATTGTTGATATCTGTGTCATTAGGATTCTTCCAGCTGTCGTCTACAGGAAATTTTATAGCCAGAATAACTGAAACAACCATGATAGAAAATGCCAAGGTCACTAGCACTATAAGACCTATTTTGGGTTTTTGCTTTCTTTCACGATGAGAAATCATTTCCTGTCTCCTGTCTTAAAATTAAAATTCTTTGAAACTGGAGTTTGTAAATTGGTATGCCTGATTGTAATAATCAAGCTGTTGCAGGCATTTTTGCCTCTTGGTTCCGAAAATCTATAATCTATTTGTATTTTCCGTCAACCTGGTTGTCTATAGCATTCATCAATATATTGTATGCGGGCAGAATTCCTTCATCGTCCTTTTTGTCTGAATAAAAGTCATCACGGCTTACAAAGTATCCCTGGTATTTAGCGTTTTTGAATACAAAGAAGGTCATTTCGTCTCTTTTCACAAAGCCCAGTTCAATGTTCTTGGAAGCATCATTCATTGTATATTTGATTGTTATAGAAGGCTTATAAACGGGTTTTGCGTCAATATCCACACCCTTGATAAAAATACTGATGAGCGACTGGTAAAAGCTTCTGAAGTATGAATCGTCATCGGAGCTGACTACATTGGCATCCTTTCCATTAACCTTGAAGTCAGATGCAGTTTCCTTCTCCTGAGAATCTTTGATATCACAATGAATTTTCGTGGTATCCAGTGATATGTCAACGGCCTTGACATCCCATATCGAAGGCATGTAAATGAAAGAATTGACAAGTTCTATAAAAGGCTTGTCAATAAGCGTTAATGAGCCTGATGCTGTTTTGAAAACCGCATCTGAATAATCGGTATATCCGTAAAGTGCTCCACCGCCTGCATCTCCGCCCAGGATACATCTTACCTTCTTACCTTCTGTACTGGTAAAGGTATAATCGTAATCTGGCTTGTCAAGTCCATATTCTGTAAAGCTTTCAGGTGACATTTTTACAAAAGAAGCAGGACTTACTGCAAGCAATTCTGTCAGAAACGGGCTGAATCCTTCGGTGCTTGCTTCCACCGCAAATGGTGTCAATATACGCCATGTTGCAGGTGTTTTGTTCGTCGTATCGGCGTCCCCGTTGGATTTAGCAGTAAAAGCTGCATTGTCCTTGGCACGTTGAAAAGAAAATGCATCCAGATTGTCTATGGTAATGGAATTAAATATGTTCGTATCCAGAATATCTAAGACTGTTATCAGCGCATCATCCGCATACGTTGATGATACTGTCAGAATTCTGCTGCTTCCTACAAGCATCGCATAATATGAGCTGCCGTCAGGTGCCTTGTTGCCGTAAATAACTTTATTCTCTGTCCCGGACTTCAGTTTTACTATAACAGTTGCAACAGGACTTTCCAGTCCGTATTCCGCCAGATTGTCAGTCTTGGCCGAAACTTGGACATTGGCTGTTATATTTGTGTAATTTGAAACTTTACTGCCAATTATGCTCTTGCTGAATTTAACGCCTGAAGGTGATGTCAAAAGCCATTCGGTCGTGGTCGTGCCAGACTCGTTCTTAGTCGTGGCGGGCGAAAATTCCAACGTGCCTTCATTGTTTTTAATTGTTATTATAGAAATGTCTGTCTCGTTGACTGACAGCACAGGGGGGATGGAAGGCACAGGGGTTACATCTTTACTGCTGCTGTCCCCATTGCCTTTGATGAGCGAGGAAACAACTAAAAGTGCAATCAGCACAATCAAGGCGGATGCGAATATTATTATTTTTCTCCATTGTCTCATTAAAATCCTCCAATATCTCCACATAACGCAAAAGAAATAATTAGTATAAAATTTAGATTAGCGATAGCTTTTTATAAGCTAGTTTTATTTGGCATTTATCGGTATTCGATCATATAGCGTTTTGAAATAGGTTAATAATATATGTTCTATCAAAACGCATTCGGCAAACTTTTTTCTTATTTCCAATAATAAAATATAAATACGTTTGCTATATGCATTCTTCAAAAACAACCTTATAAATATTACAGGTTCTTTCTTCTTCTGTAAACAAATGTAGCAGCAAGCAATAACGCAAGCGGTATAAGGATTATACATACAATAGTTACTATCCAAAATGAGTTAGCATCGCCCTTTGTAAGCTTGTAAGATGGCAATTCCTTAGCTGTAATAAGCAAGTCGCTACCCTCTAAGTTGACAAGCCAGTTTAAAGAATAATAGAACGCATAGACATTGTAAACCTGTTGCCCAAAATTATTAAGCGTTGTATCGCTTATAAAGTCGGTGGATCCAATTACGATAACCTTAGTCGATGTGGTGACATTTGTTCCGTCAATAGATCCGGAATTCTCTGATGCGAGACCAAGATCAGTAATGCCCGCTGTTCCACTATTCTCTGGAACCCCGCCCTTTTCAATTACTCCCTCAGCACTTGTCTGGAATACAGGATTGACTTTTATATATTCCTTGGTGTTTTTTATCTCATTGATAGCACGGACATTCTTGAGGAAAGTAGCTTTCTCAACTGCCTGTTCAGTCAGAAAACTAACAGGCGCATCGGCAAAAAAGCTGTATGGGTCATCACTGTATCTTCTTGTTTTGTCACCTTCACGCACCCTGTCATTAGTGATCTCGATGTTATAATCCGCCAGCAGACTGTTAAGCACAGGGAATTTAGTTGTGCCGAATGCCGTAATAACTAACAGGGATTTACCTTTCTTAAGGAAGGTGTTGATCTGACCTACTCCTGTCTGGCTTATATCCGATGACGGTGATAGCATTATGAGCAATTCCGCATCGTCAGGAATTTTGGCCGAAGTAAGCATGTCAAAATCTTTTACTAGAAAATTATTATCCCGCAATATCGATGTCATTATTGTGTAATTCGTCGTATAATCAAGCTCTCCTTGACCTTTGCTCATATAAACGACCGGTGTTTTCTTAGACGAAGTATATACAATTGCGCCGCTGAAAGCCTGCTCTGCTGTTACTCCGGTTACTTCCCGCTGATATGTCTGTTCATTCATTTGTGTCGAAAATAAATTATCTTTTATCAATACTTTTGACTTTTTATTAGCATCGCACCTTACAACAAATGATCCTGCAGCGGGTTTTAATAATCCATCCGGGTCAAGCTGTGTGATAATTGATGGTGTCTTGACAGGATCTATGAATTGAACCTTAAGCTTACCCTTGGAATACTTAGTGTAATCGTCAAGCATTTTCTCAATATCAACAAGATCAGTATCTGTACCCTTCTCATAAAGGCCTACAATTTTGATATCTTTCTTCAAGCCACCTAGAAGCTCCTTGGTTACATCCCCGACAGAATAAAGATTGGTCTGCGTCCAGTCCCATTTAAGCTTGCCACCGATAAATGAATCAAAAACCAGATTGAAAATAATTACTATAGCAATGAAAAGTATGGCTGAGGATACAGATACAAGCTTCATGGATTTAAATCTCTTGTCAACCAGCCTTTTGACCTTCTTGACTTTCGTCTTTTCTATGCCCGTCTTGGAGTCTCTATCCTTTTTGCCGGAAGAATTCCTGTTTTTCTTAAACATTCCAGCGCCCTTTGGAGCGTTATCATCTTCATCATCGTCTTCTTCGTCTTCGTCTTCGTCTTCGTCGTCGTCGTCATTTTCATCAGCGTCATTGCTTTCAAAAACATCTTTGTCACCGTCAACTTCTTCGGCTTCAATTTCACTCGTCTCAGAAATCTCGCTGCCATAGGGTTTAGAAGTATCAATATTGTCATCGGATTTTGTATTTTCTCCGCTTAATTCTGCGCTTCCGGCGATTATTTCATTTTCGATGCCGTCATTAACAGAATCGTTGTCTGCCTTGTCTAATTCATTTCTATTATTATCATTCACTATACTGTCACCATCCTTATAATTATTAGTTTGTAAAATTGTGACCTGCTTTCAACAGATAAAAAGGTCTACTTTTGTGTCCATCTGCGCTTTTCGACAACCCTCATTGTCATGAAAAGAAAAATAGCTATTATACTGGCAAAAAACACCAGCGGTGAAATTTCGAAAATTCCACTGCTGAAATTGTCAAGTCTCGTCAGAGGATTAGGCCACTTGATGAATGCTGTAACCGCCTTGGATACGGAATCAATCTGCAGGTCAGTAAGACCGAAAAAATTAATCTTGTCAACAAAAGTTGATACAACAGATCCCATAATAGATGCTAGACCATCGAGCAACAGCAGCATAAAAATAGCTGCAAAAGTTATAATTGCAGATATTACCTGGTTCTCAGTCAGCGATGATGCAAAAATTCCTATTGAAAGGTACGCAGCTCCAATTGATATGAATCCTATGTATGCACCAAGCGTCTTAGCGTCGATCGTACCGCCGAGTCCTAAAGTAAAAAGCAGATATACCAACGATGTAGATGTCATGACCAACAATAGCGAAAGCGATGCAAGATACTTGCCTAAGACAATCTCGAAAACAGTCGCCGGTGATGTAAGCAGCAATACCTCAGAACCGTTCTTGCGTTCTTCGGAAAAAGTTCGCATTGTTATCATCGGTACAACCACCATGAAAAGTATAGCCTGGATTGACAGCAAAACCATCCCCACGTCCGCATATTGGTATTGCAGATTAGAAACAAACAAAAATGCTGTAATCAAGGCAAAAAGCGCCAGTACTATATATCCTATCGGAGATTTGAAATATGCAAAAAACTCTCTTTTAAAAATTGCATTTATACGTTTCATCTATTTTGCCTCCATCTTGTCATATGATGCATTCGAAGTTACCTGCAGGAAAATATCCTCAAGCGTCGGATCCATTGACTTCATCTCGATAATCGGCCATGAATGTCTGGCCATCTCAAAAAATGTCTGCTTCCTGGTATCCGTTCCGGAATCATTCTCAACCGCAACAGTTGTAACTCCGTGCAGTCTTTCGCCTATTATGTCAGCCTTCTTGACTCCCGGAATCAAACGTATCTTCTGAAGGATATCCTTGGAAGGTCCTTCTGCAGATACTGAATACTTGGAAGTCTTTGAAAATTCCCTGGAAAGATTCTCTGTTGTATTGACAGCTGCTATAGCACCATTGGCAATAATAACGACTCTGTCACATACTGCACTGACCTCAGGCAGGATATGGGAGCTCAGTATGACTGTGTGAGATTTGCCTAGTTGCTTGATCAGGTTACGTATTTCTATGATTTGCTTGGGGTCAAGTCCTACTGTCGGCTCATCCAATACAAGAACCTCCGGATTACCTATAAGGGCTTGTGCTATACCAACACGCTGTTTGTAACCCTTAGAGAGATTCTTAATCAATCGGCCGGCAACATCTGTTATTCGCACCAGCTTCATAATCTCCGCAATGTGCTTAGCTCTTGAATCCTTCTCAACTCCTTTTAGTTCACTGACAAATTTAAGATATTCCAATGCTGTCATGTCCATATAGAGAGGTGGATTCTCGGGAAGATATCCGATGCATTTCTTGGCATTCTGTGGTTCGTCTACGATGTCGTATCCGTTGATTTTGACTGTTCCTGAAGTTGCCGACAGAAAACCTGTCAGAATATTCATAGTAGTGGATTTGCCGGCACCGTTAGGTCCCAGAAAACCCAATATCTCGCCTTGGTTTACATCAAAGGATATGTTGTCCACAGCAAGATTCGGCCCGTAATATTTAGTCAGGTTACGAATTTCTATCATTTAATTCCCTCCATTTTCGGATAATTTATCACGTATTTATTTATATTGGTTTTTTGACTTTTCTATTATATCTTATTTCATCTTATGCTACAACAAGAGTTCACAATTGTTCGTATTTTATCAGCACTAAAAAAGCCGTCTTTTACAGTTTTACAACTGATTTGAGACAGCTCTTAAGATTTATAATGCAGAAAAAATAATTTTATTTCTTGATAAAACGATGGACAGAAATAAGTTTGTAACCCCATCTCTTATATTGATCGACACTTACCTTGCAAATACCATTACTAAGCGAGGCGTGCACCATTGTCCCGTTCCCAATGTATATTCCGACATGGCCTATTGAAGTGCCTCTTCTGCTGCCACTCCATGCTATAACATCACCCGGGGCAATCTGAGAATAGGGAATTTTAATCCCTGCACTTGCATATGAATATGAACTTCTCGGTGTTGAAATTCCATATCTGTTAAAAATAAATGTTGTAAGTCCAGTACAGTCAAATCCTTTACTGGGAGCTGATCCGCCGTATCTGTATCTAATACCGAGATATTTCAATGATTCTTTAGCAATGGATCCACCAAGAGTGTTTGCCTTTGCAGGGGTACTTGAATAAGCAGGCTTCTTTGCAGCAGGAGCCTTTGTAGGCTTAGGAGAAGGAGTAGGCATTGTATCGGCTACAAATTCCTTCTTCATGTAACCAATAGTTCCTTTATCGTCAACCACCCTGTCCCATTCCTTGCCAATTCCGGTTCTTAAAATGCTGTCGGCTAGCTTATATGTGTGAATTATATCCGAATCTGTCGACGGAAGTTTTCTCATATTCAGTATGGTACTGCTTACAAATATCTCCGTATAATCATCTTCGAATGTCATGTCAGGAGGAACTTGAATACTCTGTGAAGATGATTCTTCAATAGCCGAGCCTAAAAGGAGGTCACTGTCACTCGTGATGTCACCTCTGTTCATAAGCTTGGATTCGTCTCGAACATATTCAACAATGTCATAATTATCTGGATTAAAGTATGTATCGTCTCCCTCGGATGCTTGCATTGCGGTCATTGACTGCAACGAAATGTTCTCTTGGGTGAGACGTGTTTTCGCCGATAAGGGAGAGAAAGAGAACAATGGTGAGGCAAGAACCGCAACAATTATTGAAATAGATATATATAAAGATGTGTTTTTAATTATTCGGGCTAACAGTATTTGCTTCATTAATCCTCCGTTGGCTAGTCAGCTTGATGTCAAAATATTCTGCCTTACTTTTGTGATTTTAAGTAAAACAATAATCACATTTGGTTTGAATTTTACCATACTATTTCAGTCAAGTCAAATTTTTGCAATATGGTTACAAAAAGGTTACAAATATGACATACTGCTTTTACGACCCTTATACCCAAGCCCGCTGCA
This sequence comes from uncultured Oscillospiraceae bacterium, assembly GCA_964652975.1. GTDB lineage: Bacteria > Bacillota > Clostridia > Saccharofermentanales > UBA5734 > CAZZCN01. Next base: position 12,953 of record CAZZCN010000006.1, read on the forward strand.
CCCTTTCTACTAACCCTGCTTAGCCCTTTCCATAGACTCAAGAGCCCTTGTTTCAGCCATTCTTAAAGATTTACGGAAGACTACTATAACAACACCGCCTACGGCAAAAAGTATTATTATGCTAAAAATTCCATATGATGACCTTCCGGTAGATGTTTTAACAAAAGCATATAACGCAGGACCTAGAACTGCGGCAAATTTACCGAATATATCAAAAAATCCGAAGAATTCATTTGACCGCTGAGGGGGGATAAGTTTGCCGAAGAAAGATCTGGAAAGGGCTTGTATTCCTCCCTGACAAGTCCCGACAAGTACGGCAAGAGCCCAGAAAATCTTCTGTGCCTGCGCAATTGTAAGAATCTCCTCCTCTATTCCATAACCCATTACAAAGCCAAGGATGCAAATAATGAAATAAATCAGAATGGCGATTGATATCATATTGATCGAACCAATTCTGCCCGCAAATTTGCTGAACCATATGGCACACGGAACCGCTACTATCTGCGTTACCAAAAGTGCAAGAATCATACCCGTTGTATCAAGTCCAAGCGATGCGCCGAACGCGGTTGCCATATGTATAACCGAATTGACTCCGTCTATATAAAAGAAATAAGCGATTATAAAGGCAAACAGTGCCTTGTCGTGGAATATATGCTTCATTGTATTGACTATGTTTTGAAAGGTGGTTTTAATAAGTCTGGATGGCGGAAGCTCTACAAAATGAATTTGATGGACATTTCTCAAAATGGGTATGCTGAATATCCCCCACCACAGAACTGTCAATAAAACAGCGATTTTGACTGCCAGCACGCTGGCCGATGAGGAAATTTCGTCTTGCGACAATGTCTTGTCTATAAGTCCTATTGCAGGGAAAATCTTTTCACCAAACAAAACCAATGCTATTGACGCTATAAACGGGATGGTGCTTCCGCCTATATACCCCATGCTGAATCCCCAGGCTGACACCTTGTCCATCCTGTCGGCGGTGGTAACATCCGTAATAAACGAGTCATAGAAAAGATTTGCTCCGCTCCAGCCAAGATAAGAAACGGCGTATCCAACCAGCATCAATTTCCAGTCGCCGGCAAAAGCCATAACCGTTGTGAATGCAAGTCCCAACAAAAGGAATGCAGAAAACAATTTCTTCTTCATTCCTTTATAGTCGCCAATAGCTCCTATGACCGGTGCCAGAATAGCCATTGTAAATGTAGCTGCCGAAGTCGCCCAGCCCCACCAGACATCGCCGGCAACACCGGCATTCTTGGCCACTGTGGCAAAATAGATCGGGAAAATAGCCGCCACAATAATTGTGGAATGTGCTGAATTCGCCCAGTCATAGAAAATCCAGCTTCTTTCGGGTTTGCTAAATCTGCGTTTTGTCATACCAACCTCCTGAAAATTCTATAAATGTAATGTATGATGTCATAATACAATAAGTTATATAAAATGAACTGAAAAGCCACGGAACACTGCCAAATGATTTGCATTACAAACCATTACTAAATCTGCAAAACGTAAATTGGTTTGAAAAAATGCGTGACACCTATGGTGTCTGATATTGAAAAATCATGTGAAACCGCAGGTTTCTGACAGCTTATATGCTGTCAAATAATTTTTCCAGGTGTGAAAAACGTTAGTTTTTCACACTAATTGCCCTGATTTCAAAGCTGTTCTTGACCACGGTACGGCAGTCATCCAGGGTTTTGATCTGTCCAAGACCTACCAGCTGCAACAGGAAATTACCGGCGGCAGAGCCTTCTATAGGTCCGCAAACTACAGGTATTGAAAGCGCTTTGCATGTGAGCTCTGAAAGAAATTTGTCCTGTATTCCTCCACCGACCATATTCAGCTGATCAATTTTCTCGTTTATTACAATCTCCAGGCCTTTAACCGCTTTTGCGTACTCATTGACCAGCCCGTTGTATACCGCCAAGGCAAGGTCGCCGATTCCGTCAGGTCTGCCCTGTCCGCTTTCTTCGCAGAAGGCAGCTATTTCGTCAATCATTTTAAGCGGGTTGTTAAAACGCTGGTCGTTTGGATTGATAGAAAAAGTTCTGCCCGCTTTGTATGATTCGCGTGCTTTGTTCTCAATATCATCATAGCTTAATTTCTCGTATCGGTGAGTCCAGTCTTTCTTCAGGTTTTGCATCAGCCACAGGCCGTTGATGTTTTTGAGGAAAATATTCTTATCAAAAGCACCGCCTTCATTGGTGAATCCTTCATCCATCGCTTCCTTCGTGCAAATCGGTTCATCTGTCTCAACTCCTAGAAGCGACCATGTTCCACAGCTTAAATACGCACATCGTTTGTCGGAATCCATAGGAACGGCTACAACAGCCGATGCAGTATCATGTGTGCATACCGCAATAACGGGAATAGCCTCAACTTCCAGTTCGGCCATTATGAAAGGACTCAGCACACCGTATATTTCACCTGGGAATATAATATCAGGGAACATTTCGCGGTTTAATCCAACAAGTCCAAGTATCTCATCATTGTAATCTTTCGTGAATGGGTCGACCATCCCCCCAGTGCCCGCGATTGTGTATTCATTAAACATTTTGCCTGTCAGAAGATATGCAAAAAAATCAGGCGTATACAGGAGCTTGTCCGTTAGATCAAGCAAGTCCGGACGAAGCATTTTCTCTGCATATACCTGGTAAATTGTATTGAATGTCTGCTTTGCAAGGCCAGTACGTCTGTACAATTCTGAAAATGGCGTTGTTCTCTCAAAGTCTTCTATCGCCGCCAAGGTTCTTGCGTCCCTGTAGTGAATGGGATTAGTCAGAAGCGCTCCGTCTCTCCCAATAAGGGCGTAGTCTACACCCCAGGTATCAATTCCTATACTGTCGATAGTCCCGTATTTTTGTTTTGCTTTACGGATACCCACTTTCAGTTCGTGAAACAATCGCAGTGTATCCCAGTAAAAATAGCTTTCGGTCATGACCGGCTCATTTGCGAATCTGTGAATTTCGTCCAGAGACAGCTTCCCGTCCTCCCAGAGCGCAACCATGGCTCTTCCGCTTGATGCTCCGTAATCAAATGCCAGTAAAATCCTTTTGTCGTTACTCATTATCAGTTTCTCCTATAAACTATTAATTACTAAAGGATAAAATTGGCATTCCTTCAGTTTTCGCCTTGGTTTGTCGATTTTATCCATTTATTGTTCAAAATTTTACTAACTAATATCGTCTGTAATATCTTAATGTCCTTCTTGAAATAAGTGAAAATCGTAATAATATTATATTTCTGTTATTCTGATAAAATTACAATTCCTGATAAAATAATTATATTATTAAGAAATATCAAATTTACAATCTTTGTAAAATCAATACAAGCCGTCCACCTTTACTTTGGATGGGTTGTACTTCTTCATGCTGGGTACCATTCTCTCATCTGGTTCGAAAATAACAATAACGGTCTGTCCCTTGGTCTTTGCCTTCTTGGCGTTATTCTTAGTTACGATGAAGTAATTGACTTTATTATCCATGGTGGGAGCAAAGTTGAGCACAGTGCGGTTGCCCTTTGCATATTCCCTGTAAAGGTCGGTGCTCATCCTTGCGCAAATTTCAAATTCCTTTGCATCGCCTGAAAATGCCCTTGTCCTTTTACGTTGAGCGATTATGCAGTCAATGTCGATAAAATTTTCGGTAACCGAGTACTCGTACTCCCTGTTCAATCCTGAAATGACCCACCAAATCCCCCAAATAGCGCCTACTATGAGAATCGGTGCAAACTGTGCAATGATTTGCACGCTGAAGCTTAGTACGATCAGAACTAAAAAAGCAAAAAACAATCCTGTTATCTTAAGATAATCAGTCTTGTCCTTCTGTTTTCTGACAATTTTTTCCATAAAAGTTGCATCCATTGGTCTGCCTCCTGTAATTTTATATATTATCTTCAAATTCGATGGTTTAGACAATATCATTTTTCATTATAATAACATGAATTTGAGCATTTTTCACACTATTTTTTCATAAAAAAACAGCAGGGAAGAAATTCACCGGATCTACCCCTGCCATTTTGAAATTATTAGATAATAAACAGCTGTGATTATCTAGTATCGGATAAAACAACTATCGCTAGCCGTCTGGTTTTCGACTGGCAAAAACCTTTTTGTCTCCAGTAATTGACTAATAAGCGTTCTTGGAATTTTCTATAAAGTCAATACTAGTACATTCCGCCCATTCCTGGATTACCTGCAGGCATCGGTGGCTCTTTCTCAGGGATGTCCGCAACTACTGCTTCGGTTGTGAGGAGCATTGATGATGCCGATGCTGCATTTTGAAGTGCTGATCTTGTAACTTTCGCGGGATCAACAATTCCTACTTCAATCATGTTTACATAAACTTCGTTAAGAGCGTCAAACCCAAAGTACATTTCGGATGACTTAACTTTCTCGCAGATGACGCTTCCGTCAAGGCCTGCATTTGTTGCAATCTGACGAACCGGCTCTTCAAGTGCCTTGAGAACAATTCTAACACCTGTCTTGGTATCGCCGCTTGTCTTCTCAAGAAGAGCAGCAACTCTTGGTATTACGTTGATAAATGCTGTACCGCCACCTGCGACTATACCCTCTTCAACAGCGGCTCTGGTTGCAGCCAAGGCATCTTCGATACGGTGCTTCTTCTCTTTCATTTCTGTCTCGGTAGCAGCTCCGACTCTGATTACAGCTACTCCGCCTGAGAGTTTGGCAAGTCTTTCCATAAGCTTTTCTTTGTCAAATTCAGATGTTGTCTCTTCTATCTGTGAGCGTATTGATGTGATGCGGGCTTTGATAGCTTCCTGATTGCCGGCACCATCAACAATTATTGTGTTTTCCTTTTGAATCTTAATCTGATGTGCGCTTCCGAGCTGCTCGATTGTTGTCTCTTTGAGGTCAAGACCGAGTTCTTCAGTAATCACCTGTCCACCAGTTAAAGTGGCGATGTCTTCCAGCATTGCCTTACGACGGTCACCGAATCCGGGAGCCTTGACGGCTACGCAGGTGAATGTTCCGCGAAGCTTGTTGACAACCAAAGTTGCAAGCGCCTCACCTTCAACATCTTCGGCAACAATAACAAGTTTCTTGCCTGCTTGAACGATTTTCTCAAGCAAAGGTAGAACTTCCTGTATATTTGTAATTTTCTTATCTGTTATGAGAATGTAAGGGTTGTCCAGTACAGCCTCCATTTTGTCTGTGTCGGTTACCATATATGAAGATACATATCCGCGATCAAACTGCATTCCTTCAACAACATCCAGCTCAGTACCCATTGTCTTGGACTCTTCGACGGTAATAACTCCGTCACTGGTTACTTTCTCCATGGCATCCGCAATAAGTTCGCCAACTGTCGAGTCGTCAGCTGAAATGGTTGCAACACGTGCAATGTCTTTCCTGCCGTTGATCGGTTGTGAATTTTCTTTTATCCCGATTACCGCTTCTTCAACCGCCATCATGATTCCCTTTCGAAGAATCATCGGGTTCGCGCCTGCAGCTATGTTCTTCATTCCTTCACGAATGATCGCCTGTGCAAGCAATGTAGCTGTGGTGGTACCGTCACCGGCAACGTCGTTTGTCTTGGTTGCAACTTCTTTAACGAGCTGTGCGCCCATATTCTCGAAACGGTCTGAAAGCTCTATCTCCTTGGCTATTGTAACTCCGTCATTTGTGATAACCGGTGCGCCGTACTTCTTATCTAATACTACATTTCTTCCTTTAGGTCCGAGTGTTATCTTGACAGTATCCGCCAGATGATTAACTCCTCTTTCCAGACTCCTGCGAGCCTCTTCTCCATATTTTAAATCCTTAGCCATAATTATTCTCCTCCTGTTTAAATCTGATGTTTCTAATAAATTGTCGCAAATATCTTATGCGAATCTTGTTTTCTAAAAAATACTATTCAACAATTGCAAGAATTTCGCCTTGCTTTAGGATGGTGTATTCGACTCCGTCGATTTTAACTTCGGTGCCGGCATATTTGTTAAGCAAAACCTTGTCGCCTGCTTTAACGGTCATTACAATTTCCTTACCGTCGATATTGCCTCCGGGACCAACTGATACAACTTCAGCAACCTGTGGTTTCTCTTTGGCTGCACCCGGTAAAACTATTCCGCTCTTGGTTGTCTCTTCAACTTCTGTCATTTTTACTACGACTCTGTCGCCTAATGGTCTGATTGTCATTTAAAATGCCTCCTTTATTTAATAAAATACAAACTCAATTTTTAGCACTCTAAATACTTGAGTGCTAACACTGAATAATATAGTGTTTTTTGAGTAAAGTGTCAAGGAAAATAATATGGGTTAATTATTAATAAACTGTAAATCAAACCAATCTTTCAGAATAATACCAATATAGTTTTCAACTTAGCTTAACGAAGTAAAATTATATTATGATGTAAATATATAAGTAAAATCGCATTGCAATAAATTAGTAACGAAATATTTCAGGCAAGAAGCTGCAACAAAACGTTGTTAAAATAAAGCTTACTGACAATGGTTGATTCGGAAATCACTGAAACTATGGACGGTATGCGTGATGCCAGAAGCGCGATCATAGCAAGTACGATGTAGATTATCAGGGCTGACTGCAGCAGTGAAAACGCAGCTCCCAAGACACGGTTGGTTGCATCGAGTATTTTAATCTTCTTGAATGCGCCTTCCATGGACTTCTCTAATATGAAAAATGCTATTCTTATAACAATTAGAAGCAATATAAATGCTATACCGATAAGCATAAGAAAAAACACCTTGTCAGCAAGTGTATCCGCACCCGATTTCAAAGTCTGGGAGGGGTCCGGAAATCCTTTAAGAAGTGACTCCTTCATGAATTCCGGCATAGCGATATCATTTACTGTCTGGGTTATGCTCTTGGTTGCTGCATCTGATTTGTCTGTAAAAAATTTCTGTATGGCGGTTTTGGCTCCGTCAAAAACAGAAAATTCTCTCAAAGCAGTTGCAATGGGACGCGCTAGAAAGGCGGATGCTATGAATGCCGCTATGCCGGTAAGCAGTCCTATTGCCATTTTTACAAAGCCTTTGTATAAGCCCAAAACAATCATTAAAAGTATAAAGGTAAGCAAGACGATATCCGCAGTATTCATTTCAAATCCTCCATCAAAGCCATATATTTTGAATCATTTTGAATGTTTTTTGTAATATTGTGCTATCGTTTCATAGCATATTATTAACAATCACTATTTTGTTTCGCTTGTATAATCTCTATAATACCAATCACTATTTTATTTCGCGTGTATAATCTCTATAATACCAATCAATATTTTGTTTCGCGTGTATAATCTCTATTGTGTGCATTTTTATGTTTTCGGCTTAATCACACAAATTTTCTGATCTAAGGCAAAGGGGTTGGCGAGGCTGGTAATGTAGGTACTGGTGTGGCTGTGACATCAGGGGTTGGCGAGGAAGCGGCGGAAGATGATGAACTGGAATCCTGCGAAGACTGCTGTGATGAACTGTCAATGGATGCAGAAATTGAATCAACCGATTGCGATGATTGCACCTGCCCGCCGGACGATGAAGATGAGTAGGCGGAATTGCTTTTGCTATATGTCGTTCCTGAGCCATTTGACCTGTGGTAAATTGTGGGCACCGGGTCAAATGCTTTTGTCTCACCATATATGAATTTATAGACCTCCGGTATCATACGGTTGTAATCAACCAGCATGTGCCATTCTCCACTTGTGTTGACTTCATAGTACCCTTCAGGAGGTAGTCTCATCTCCTGAATTTCATTGGTCATCTTAGGAAGTATGTCAATACCCAGCGCTGTTATTTCAGAAGGCTTCATATTGGTGGTTATATATGTGATTCCTTCCTTTATCATTTGTGCTTTTTTGACCGGGTCAATGGATATAAAACTCTTAAAGAGAGCTTTTAAAACCTCTCTTTGTCTCGCTGCTCGTTCGTAGTCGCTGTCGATTTTTCGTATTCTCGCATATTCTACAGCCTGCTTTCCTGTAAGTTTCTGAAATCCTGTATCATGTATGCCATAAGAGTATAGGCGTTTATTCATATCCTTCATTTCACCTGAAGTGACATCAACGGTCACGCCACCGGCAATATCAATTATAGATGCCATGCCCTTCATATTTACAACCATGTATTTCTCTATGTTAAGTCTGAGAGTGCTGTTGATTGTTCGCAAAGCAAGCTCAGGTCCTCCAAAACTGTGAGCAGCATTGATCTTGCTGGGATTTTTCCTTCCAGGTATGTATACGTAGCAATCCCTCATAATCGAAGACATTTTTATTACGTTGTTCTTCCTGTCAATTGTAAGTATTATGATAGAATCAGAAAGCCCGTTCTCAACTCCGGGGTGTCTTGTATCAACTCCCAATAATAAGATATTCGTAATATCCTTGCTCTGCGGTGGCTGATTCGTAAGTGCTTCAGTAGGATAATTGGCCTTGTTCGGAATATAATTCAATCCTGACCATAGATAATTATATAAAAATGTAGCTCCAATAGCTAAAACAACCAGCAATGCGGCAACCGACACTCCGATACGGGTAAACATCTGTCTGCCGGTGAGCTTGCGTTTACGTTTTCTTAAATATCCCACCGGTGCGACTGTTCTAGGTCCGTTTTGATTCGGAAGGCCTTTCATGACACGCTTTGCAGGCTTTGGCTGTCTTCTTCTGCCATTTGAAATCCTCTGGATGTCTGCATTGCCAACACTTCCCCTGTTATGAGAATTATTCCTTAGAGGCATGGACATGTCAGGAGGGAAATATTCTCCGGGGTTTCTGCTTACGATAGGTGTAATGCCCGATGCATTTTGTCTTTTTCCTGCTACGGGCTGCCTTCCTGAATCTGGCTGCCTGTTCGCACTTGGCGGCCTATGCGAATTCGGCTGCATGTGCGCATCGGTTTTCCTGTGTGCATCCGCACCCTTATGTGCATCAGTCTGTCTGCCGGTATTTGGATTTTTGTGTCCATTATTGCCGGAGTTGGATTTCTTCATGAATTTAATTACCTCTTAAAATACTTCATCATATAGTGTATCTAGCTATCAGTGCTAATTGGCCAGATGCATGTCTTGCCAGTTCGGTATATTCGAATATGCACCTCTGACCAGATGCAAAACAGCAAAACTGCCTGCTTGAAAATCTTACTTCACACTATCTTGCATATAATACACCTTTTAATCTAAAATATCTCAAAAATATTGAAATGAAATTGAAATTTAATAAATATCCAAAATTTCGTAACAATTGGACACAATGACTTTTGGGTTATTCACTGAAACCGTCAGGATTTTGCTTTTGCCATCTCCATGTGTCAACGCACATCTCCTCGATATTCTTTTCGGCCTTCCATCCAAGGACTTCCAACGCCTTCCTCGGGTCTGCGTAACAGCTTCCGATATCACCCGGACGTCTGTCGACTATTTTATAGGGTATTTTAATGCCTGATGCCTTTTCGAATGCCGAAACTATCTCCAGCACACTGTATCCTTTGCCTGTTCCAAGGTTGATTGCATCGGCGCCTTTGAATTCTTCAGTGTGCTCAATCGCTTTGCAATGGCCTCTGGCAAGATCAACAACATGAATGTAGTCTCGCACGCCTGTTCCGTCAACTGTCGGATAGTCATTACCGTAAACCGAAAGTTCCTTTAGTTTGCCTATCGCAACCTGAGAAATATATGGAATAAGGTTGTTTGGAATGCCATTTGGGTCTTCGCCAATGGTTCCGGATTCGTGCGCACCAATCGGGTTGAAATAGCGCAGAAGCACAATAGACCAATCAGGATCGGATACTGCCAGATCACGCAGTATCTGTTCGTTCATCAGCTTCGTCCATCCATATGGGTTGGTACACCAGAGCTTTGAATCTTCACTTATGGGAACGCTCTCGGGAACTCCGTAAACTGTAGCCGATGAGCTGAAAACCAGCTTCTTGACATTGAATTTATTCATCACACTACATAAAATCAAGGTGCTGTCCAGATTGTTTTCGTAGTATTGAAGCGGAATCTCCACGGATTCTCCAACGGCTTTGAGCCCTGCAAAATGTATCACAGCCTCAATGTCGTTCTCCTTGAAAATTCTCTCAAGCGCCTTCCTGTCACAGACATCTTCACAATAAAAAGGAAAATCCTTACCGGTTATTCTCTTGATTCTGTTAAGTGACTCCACCTTGCTGTTCGACAGGTTGTCAATTATAACTATCTCGTGACCCTCATTCAACAGTTCTACACAGGTATGGCTTCCTATGTAGCCCGCTCCACCCGTAATCAATATTTTTCGCATATAATCCCCCTAAAAAGTATATAAAAATTAAATATTTCTTTTAATCACATGAAACCGAATTTATATAGCATAAGTACCATTAACCATTAAAACTTCTAGTCACGTCAGCGTCCTTCAGCACCTGATGCTTTTAAACGTTTGTTCAAGTTTGAAATTCATACTGCATTAGAATAATATCACAAGCAAGGTGATTTTGAAAATACCCCTTGTGTGTTTTTATAGCAAAAATGTTTTATCGATAAAAGCAGTCATCTCCTCAGTCAGTTTACCTTCATACGTCCAACATTCGTTTTCTGTATCAAAAACATACGGATACGCTAGAAGAGAACTCTCGTGATTAATGTTTCGCATTATCTTCAGGCTGTCTTTCGGTACTCGAAACACGCCGATACTGACACCGGTAAATTTACGGATATCGATTTTTCGTTTTATCTCTGATACCATTTCGCTGTAGCGGTCTTTCCAGTCTTCGCCGCAGATGGCGGGGTCGATACAAAGTCTTACCTTCCAGCCATTTTCAATCGCTTTGCTCATGCTCGCAAGTCTGGCGGAGAGACCGGGCGTTTTGTGCTCATATTTTCGTGTGTAGGCTTCTGGTGATACACTCCAGGCCAGATAAAAATTCGGGATTGCGGTCTTAGCTGCAATTGATGCGAAATTGGCGCTTTTTGTCCGCAGTTCCACTGTTAGATTCTCATGTTCGGTGGCAAAATCGATCCAATCGCTCGCAAATCCAGTCAATCCTTCAATTGCAAGGAGGTCGGTATCGTATGAATTGCATACATATAGTTTCCCGTCATGAAGACGTTTCTCAAGTTCGCTGAAAGTATCTTCAATATTTACAAACACCACAAGATTGGCTGATGGATACATGCCCTGCAGATAGCAGTATTCACAGCCATATATGCAATTCATGGCATTGGTCGTGTAATAGAAGTTTTCGTTTCCGAACGAATCGCAAAGGTTTGATCCTTCGTATAGAAATGTGTCTGTTTTCTTTGCAAGTATGAGCTTTTTGCTTTTGCCTGGCTTTCATATGACTGCCCGCTTTTACAGAACACATCCTTGTAATGGTCGATGTAGATTATTGCGGATTTTGGCAGCAAGTCCAGTATCCGCAGTGTTTTAGGATGGTCGCTGATTCGTTTTTCGACATAGACATGAGAGAAGTCAGGGTTGTAAAAGGATTTTTCTGATTTTGTCATACGACTCCTTTCCCTCACGCTTTAGTTTTACCGGGGATATTTCGTAAAAATCGTTAAGCACCGCCTTTAAACTTTTGCCTCTGATAACATACATCTCTGAAAGATGAAAAAATTCTGTTCTCTGGTACTGTGTCAGTTTAAGCAGGTTTGATATGTCTTCCACGACTTTTCTGTCTGATTCTGTGATAATTTCATGCTTCATATTTTCGCTTGCCCATTCGCTTAGCAGGGTTATAAATGTTTCGATTTTATCCATATTTTGGTCGATCAAAGATGTGACTTTGACAGGTAGTAGACTTTCCGGATCACCAGAGTCTGATACTATCTTAAGCACGAAAATATTGTGCGAAAATATGAATCCTGTTGCAGCTTCATATACAAAAGCGGCTTCCATTTCAACGAGGATTGGTGATGAAGTGTATTCATTGAAATATTTGTTATTGTGATGAGAACGAGAAGAAAGCGTTTCATTTTCAGCTTCAATCAAACCGGTCTTGTCTCCGTTAACAATGTTGAGATTATTTCTGATACCGATATTACAGTTTTTATTGATATCGCTCGTAATGTCGCTTTTTATATCGCGTTTTGTTTTCTCTTTGTCAGTCTCGCTTTTATTTTCTGTGTTATAGATATTTTCAATGGATTTGCCAGTAAAATACACCTCACCCACTGTTATTACCTTAGCCTGTGCAAACGGTGTCGCCAAAAGCATGTCAGGATAAAAGCTGCGTTTCAAAATGGAATTTTCGATTGAGGAGGCTAAGAAAATATTTCCAATTTCACTTTCCATCTTTGAATTCATTGTTATTATATCATTTAGAGCATCAGCCTCTGTTGTTTGTTTTACAGGTGCTTCTATTTGCATTTTAATTGCATCTTCTTTCAATTTTGTTTCTGTCTCGGCTTTTGTAACTCCCGCTGACGCTGTCTTACCTGTTTGTGCTTCACAAACACCCGTCTGCATGCTTTCAGGAATGTAAATCGCGGCAATCCCGAGATTTATAAGGCAGTCAGTCTTTTTTGCACCGTATCGTGTTAAAAGGTAAACCGTTGCAATCATGGCATTTGTTGCACCGACCCCTGTGACAATTAATTTGATTGATTCGTTTTCGTAAATTCTGAACCGGTTTTCGCCCTTGCTCATCTTAAGATTGAATCTGTCAATAATCGGTCTAGCCTCTGGCATCATTGCGATTGATACAAAAATCATACAAGGAAAATCCTGTCCTTTCTAAATGCTCCGGGTGTTGTACCGGTCGCCCTTTTAAAGCACCGTATATAATTACTTGTATCTTCAAACCCACATCTGGCGGACACTTCAGAAATCGGCATTTCTGTTTTAAGCAAAAGGCTTTTCGATTCGTTTATTCGATAGGATATCAAAAACTCATAGGGGGTCTGACCGGTAAAATCTTTGAATATACGGACAAAATAGAATTTGCTGATGTGTGCATTTTGGGACAATTCATCTATCGTAAGCTGTTCGCCGTACTTTGCCTTAATGATGTCCATGGCGTTGTTTATGTCCTCTTCATGTCTTAAATATCTTACTTTAGTAGCATGTTTTTGCTTGGTAAGTATCATTCTGGTCAAAATGCTCATCAGCTTCTCTGTAAACTTCAAATCAAGGTTCATTGGATTTGTTTTAATGGTTGTCTCAATGTCGGACATATGGTTTTTTACTGTCACGTCATCCATGAAATCAATGAGTGCTATTCCGTCTGAATTTATAATTTCTGAATATGTGGAAGCCGCCGTGCCGTTCAAATGAACCCACATGAACTCCCATCTGCAGTTGTCACTGGTCTTATAGTACTGGTAATCCATGCAATCTATCAGTACCGCAGTGTTTTTAACGGTAAAAACCTCCTCGTCCCTCGATTTTACAATTCCGCAGCCTTCCAGAGTATATATCAGCAAAAAACTCTTAAGTCCTTCACGCTCGGTGAAATAACCCCTGTCAGCAAAATAGTGGCCATAGCTTTCCAGATAAAACGGCAGTTGCAATGCCCAAAGACCAGGTGTATGGACATAACTGTACGATGTGGACTCAATGTCCATTTCGCAGACAAGTCTGAACTCCCCGTTCTCAATTTTACTTTTATTCCTCACTTTGGAATTTTTAGAGTTAGCATCCTTTATTTTATTCAATAATCAAGACCTCCACTTTATAATATTGTGTTGGTATGTGCACTAATTCATTATATCAACATATTTCTACTTCATCTCCAGCTTTAATTATTCCGCCTGTTATGACCTTTGCGAATATTCCTTCCTTGGGCATGACACAATCACCGATCTGATGGTAGATTGCACATTTTTGATGGCACTCTTTGCCTATCTGTGTCACCTCGAAAACAACCTGGTTGATCTTGATTTTAGTCCCGACAGGCAATGAGTACAGTTCAATTCCTTCTGTTGTTATGTTCTCGGCAAACTTGCCTGAGCACAGTCCTTTGACTCCGACTGCCGTCATTTTGTCGATACTTTCCTGTCCTAGAAAGCTTACTTGTCTATGCCAGTTACCGCCATGTATGTCTCCTTTGAGTCCAAAGTCGATTATGAATTCACCCTCATCGATTGTTCTTTTGGGTATGCCTTTTTTTTCACTTATGTTTATTGCTGTTACTTTTGCCATTTTCTGCCTGCATGATATAGCTTAAAGCTAGATCATACTCTCCTTTCGATTGATTATTGCCTGTATCCTCTACATTAGCGAGAGCTGGATATTGTATAAGGCTAAGACTATTATGATCCTGGACACTAGGAGTTTGAGGATTTTCCGCCTGTTTTTCTGATCAGTTGAATGTCACCGATTCGCATTGATTTGTCAATAGCCTTACACATATCATAAACTGTCAGTGCTGCTATTGAAACGGCTGTAAGCGCCTCCATTTCTACACCTGTCTTCCATGTGCACGAAACGGTTGCTTTGATTAATATGTTATTCTCATTGGTATCATGTTCAAAATCAATTCTGACATGGTCTAGCGGAACAATATGGCATAATGGTATAAGCTCCTGTGTCCGCTTGGCGGCCATGATGCCGGCCACTCTTGCGACGGCCAGCACATCGCCTTTTGGCATGTTCTTCTCCAGTATGACAGACAGAGTTTTGCAATCCATCCAGATTTTGCCGGTAGCGATGGCTTCTCTTAGAGTATTTTCTTTTTTCGAGACATCCACCATTATTGCATTGCCGTTTTTGTCTACATGTGACAATTCCATCTTGAACCTCCTGATTGTTTTTGTAATATAATGTTGTTCCGTCTATCCAATTAATGATGCATTGGTTTTACTTTTATCAATTATACTTATATCGATTATACTTTTATTGATTTTACCTATATTGATTTTACTTGCAGTGTCGATTATCCGCCGATTTTGTTCATTCCATTTTTTGAATGAAATTTCTTGTTGAAGTGATGACTTTCCGGCTTGTTGAAAATGGACCGCTCAATCAATCCTTCCAATTCTTCAGGGTGGTTTCTCAAAGCATCCATCAGGTCCACTTCACTGTTGTCGCCGAGGCATGGCTTGAGAATTCCATCGCTGGTGATTCTTACTCTGTTGCAATAACTGCAGAATTTGTGGCTGATGGGACTGATTAGTCCAATGCTCCCCTTGTATCCGTCTATTGAATAAAGTGTCGCCGGACTGTGGGAATTTTCAGGAATCGGTTTCATCTGAGGATGGGACAAAAGGATATCCGAGTTGTAAACTGTCTTGTCCCTGTTGTTTTCACCGAAACTGCCTATAGGCATAAGCTCTATGAAACGGACTTCAATCGATCTTTCCTTTGCCAGATCGATAAATGAATCAATTTCATCATCGTTCACTCCCTTTATCAGAACCACGTTGATTTTAACAGGACTTAATCCTGCCAGAAACGCAGCATCGATTCCTTCGATTACATCGTTTAAATTTCCACCCCCGGTAATATGTGAAAACTGCCTTGGATCCAGTGAATCCAGGCTTATGTTGATTCTGTTCAGACCCGCTTTCTTTAGAGGTGCGGCTAGTGTTGAAAGCCGCAGTCCGTTCGTTGTTGCGGAAATGTCTTCAATGCCTTCAATCGTAGAAATCGCCTTTACTATGTCGCAAATATCCTCGCGCAAAAAAGGTTCCCCTCCGGTCAAACGCACTTTTTTGATTCCCAGGTGCGACATGGTTTCGACGATGGTTCTATAATCCTCCACTGTCAGACTTTCATTGCATGGACCTCCCTCTGGAACAGGATTGCAGTAAATGCAGCTCATGTTGCACTTCTGAGTTATCGAAATGCGCAGATATTCTATTTGCCTGCCATATTTGTCAATCATATTAAAGTCATGTCTCCAATCGTTTCGTCGATGGTGTATCCACCTGTTTCAAGCAATCTTCTCTTGAAATCTTCACTTTTAAGTATGTTGATAAAAGTCTCGATACGATCGTCCAATTTGCCGCTTTTATAATTCACTGCTATAAAATCATAGTTCTCTTCACAAACCGGAACAAAATCAAGGTTGAAAATCTTTGCCGCTGAAAATATTCCAAGTCCGACATCTGCATTGCCTGAAGCAATAATGGCAGCAACATTCATATGTGTGAACTCTTCGCGCTCGTATCCATAAAGAGCGTCTTTATTCAATTGGTGTAAATTGAGAAGGTAATCCAGTAAAATCCTTGTACCGGACCCCTTTTGTCTGTTAACATATTTTATTTGTCGCTTTTCGTCGAATATATCATGGATGTTCGTTATATTTTTAGGATTCCCCCTGGCAACAATGAATCCCTGCTGTCTTTTGACTCCACGAATCAACAATGTATTACCCTTGCCAAGATATTTTTCTATATAGCTTTTGTTGTATTCCCCAGTGCTTTCATCAAGAAGATGAATTGCTGCCAGATGCGTCTCTCTGTTTCTTATAGCAGTGATTCCCCCCATACTGCCGACATGTGATGATGATATTGAATAATTATAATCACAATTTCTAGATATTATGTCAGAAATCACATCAATCAAGGGGTCGTGGCTGCCTATCATTACAAGCGCCCTGCATATAGCATCTTCACTTTTTAGCAGTTCAACTGAAACCTCCCTGCCGGCCATATATCCTTCAGAATTTATCGGGATATTCAAAATCCCATCGGCTTTTACAAAACTTGTCACCATCGCAGCACCTCTGCCTAGCGGCGTGACAACCATCCTTCCATCTACATATCCAAGCTTGACACGGACAAATTCTTCGTACTTTAATGATGATACAATTGTTTTCGTCAGAATAGCATTGATTTTCGGAACAGCTGGAATCTGGATTTTCATAATATATGCAATAACTTTTTTGACTATCTTCTCCATTACTATAATTCCTGATACCGGATAACCCGGGACCCCTATAACGGGACGCTTTTTAACAATTGCCAGTATTGAAGGCTTTCCCGGCTTGATAGCAATTCCATGTACGAATACCTCACCCATTTCAAGAAGAACTTTTGATGTATAGTCCTCTCTTCCTGCGGACGAGCCCGCGTTTACAATTACAATGTCACACTCAGCTGTCGCAGTATCCACAGCCTGCCTGATCAAATTTTCACTATCAGGAGTGATGGGATATGTTTTAGGTATTGCTCCCATTTCCAGTAGTATGGCGCTGAAAATTGAAGAATTGAATTCAATGATTTCACCCTTTGCGGGATTGTCGGTTGGTGCCACTATTTCATCACCGGTTGGAATAATTCCGACGATGGGTTTTTCCCATACTCTGATTTGAAGAATTCCGCCGGCCATAGCCGCACCTATTGAAGCTGGATTCAAAATAAAATTCGCAGGTAGGATCATATCATTTTCACAAATGTCTTCTCCTATCTGACGTATGTTCTGCCATGGTGAAACCGCAACTGTTAATTTTATAAATTCTTTCCTGTCGGTATCAATGACATCTTCCACCATGACAACTGCGTCATAGGTGTCGGGAATTGCGTCTCCTGTGTCAACTCTGATAAAATCAGCCTCTTCGCATAATGTAACGGGTGTAGTATCCGATGCTCCGAAAGTTATAGAAGCACGCAGGGCAATTCCGTCCATCGCGCTTGCATTATAATGCGGTGATGATATTTTTGCGTATAACGCTTCGGATGTGATACGTCCGAGCGACTGTGCTACTGGTATCATTTCTGTACCAAGTTGGTTACAATCACATAATTTTGAAAGATACAGGTGCAATGCATCTTCAATTTCCATGTTGTTTAAGTATTTGTATGCCATATCTCAATCCCTCTTTCTAAAACAACACTACTTTTACAGGTTCGCATGCAGACAGTCCTTCCGCACCTCTAGCAATGTGCACGAAACCGTCTGCCATGACAAGTGATGTTATAAGACCTGATTTTCCGAAAACCGGTGTTGCTATTGTTTTCCCGTCTGTCTCTTCTATTTTCACAGGGAGGAATTCTTCACGGCCATTGTTGGATGGATAATTGCCTTTCATCACAGCATCGACAATCACCTTTTGTCTTGTTTTCAAGCCTTCCATTTGAGAAATCAATTCAACAACAAAAATTTTAAAAATCATATATGCCGAGACAGGATGTCCTGGAAGTCCTATTAATGCTCTATTTCCGGATTTGCCTATTATAGTTGGTTTTCCCGGTTTTACTGCTATGCCATGGACAAGAATTCCCGAATCGCTTAATTTGTCGATCACCTTATAAGTCTCGTCTCTTGTTCCGACTGAGCTTCCTCCGGAAATCAGGACAATATCGCATTCACCCATCGCTCGACTTGCAGCATCAAGTATAAGGTCATAATTGTCTTTGACAATCCCATATAATACCGGGATGCATCCCTGCGAAAGAATTCCGGAATACAGAGTATATGAATTGATATCCCTTATTTTGGAACAGTTCTTGATGCTGCTTTTTACTTCCACCACCTCATCCCCGGTTGAGATAATTGCAATTTTTATTTTCTTGAAAACACTTACTTTATCAAACCCGATGGCAGCAAGCGCTCCAACTTCCTGTGGACGTAGCAATGTACCTGCTAGAACAACTGGCTGAGCCACTCGGACATCATCGCCCTTGAAAGTCACATTATTACCAGGTGCAGAGGATTTGAAAAGATTGATGGTTCCGTCCTTATAGTCTTCGGAATATTCGATCATTACTACGGAATCGGCATACTGCGGAAGTGCTCCGCCTGTCGGAACGTAACAAGACTGACCTTTGCTCAAAGCAAAGTCTGGGTATTGCCCCATCAGAACCTCGGGTAGAAGATTCAATTGAACAGGCTGCGATTCCCCGGCACCAAAAGTATCGGATGAAATAACCGCATATCCGTCCACATTCGAACGGTTAAATCCCGGAACATCCTCAGAAGAAAAAACTGTTTCGGCCAGAATTCTTCCGGTACAATTATTAAGATCTGTCAATTCGGAATCCAATGGAAAATCTGCAAATTCATTTCTCAATATTTCCATTACTTGCTGTACCGTTTTCACATCTAACACTATTCTGTATATCCTCCGTATTAAAATTATTTTTTCTCGTAAACGCCACACATCACATAATTACCTGTTGCTCTCAAACATCTGTCTAACTGAGTTAGTTGTTAAGGCTTACTTCTTTTGCATGTTAGTTGGTAAGGTTTACTTCTTTTGCATCTTAACTGGTAAGGTTTGCTTCTTTTGCATGTTAGTTGGTAAGGTTTACTTCTTTTTCATCTAGGTAAAGTATATTTCGTATTTACCAGTTTCGTAAAAACATTTTGGTCTTTTCGTGCTCTGGTTGGTGAAAAACGCGGTCCGGCGGACCTTTTTCAACCAATTCACCATCCCATAATATAAGAACTTAATCGGCTATCCTAATGGCCTGGGAAGGGTTATGGGTTGTAAAAATAATTGTCGAGCCTGTCTCTTTGCGAACAATCCAGTTAAAATAAAAAGATATTGCAAGTAGAATAATTCCAATATCAAAACGCTATATTCTTCTTTTATATTATAAAAGTTTACCATTGGTGTCAATGGAATTTCTATCCATATTAACGCCAGTTTTATAACTATTTTGTCAATTTCATTTAAATACGCTCAGTACGATTTCAAGATAATCTGTTATAATAAAAACAATATAAAGTCGGTTCGATAATTTATGCGTATGGGAGGTCAATATGTTCAGTGCAGCGGTTTTGACTATAAGTGACAAAGGATTTGCAGGAGAACGGGAGGATGTCAGCGGAGTTCTAATTGTTAAATATCTCGAGGAAAAAGGTTTTGATATCAAAAAGTATACAGTCATTCCTGATGAAAGAGAAATTATTTCAAAATCCCTGATAGAAATGTGCGACGAAATAAAAGTCGATCTTGTCATAACAACCGGAGGGACAGGATTTTCCAGAAGGGATGTAACACCTGAAGCAACTCTCGATGTAATTGAACGCAACGTGCCGGGAATACCGGAGGCGCTACGTAGCAGAAGTCTAGAAATAACGCCAAAGGCTATGTTGTCTAGAGGTATAGCAGGAATTAGAAAAGGGACATTGATTGTAAATATGCCGGGAAGCCCGAAAGCAGTTGAGGAATACCTGGAAATACTTTTACCTGTTCTACCCCATGCTTTGTCGATTTTGACAGGTCGAAGCGCTGAATGCGCCAGGGATTGAGGAATTTAATATAATTATTTCTAGCAATATTATTATATTTTTTGGCAAATATTTCTTATTACTGTGTTTTTTTATCTGTTATAATTGAATAGCATGTGTATTGTTTAAATCCAATATTTTTTACAATTTTTTTATATTATTAAAGGAGGATTAGAAAATGGGAGCAAGGGAAGATACTTTGGCAATTCTGCATTATGGCAAATACGAGAATCTACCGATAGTACACTTCGGGTACTGGACAGAAACTATCGAGAAATGGCATAAGGAAGGGCATATTACCGACGCAGAGGCCGTGAATGTCTGGGATAATTCAGACAATGAAGGCATAATAAGCAGGAGGCTTGGGTTTGACTATAACTGGAACACTCTGTTTAGTGGTAATTCTGGTCTTTATCCGGCATTCGAAGAGAAGATTTTGGAAGTGCTGCCAAACGGTCAGGTCAAGAAAGTCGATTCGTGGGGAGTAATTATTTTAGAGAAACCCGGTGTTGTCTCCATACCTTCTGAAGTAGGGCATCTGCTTGA
Source organism: uncultured Oscillospiraceae bacterium (assembly GCA_964652975.1). GTDB lineage: Bacteria > Bacillota > Clostridia > Saccharofermentanales > UBA5734 > CAZZCN01. The sequence continues at coordinate 33,572 of CAZZCN010000006.1, forward strand.
AGACAGGGAGTCATGGGAAACTCATTACAAGCCCAAGCTCCAGATGAATTACGACCGCATAAGCAAGGAATTCCTGGCTAATTTTGTGTCAACCAAAGACAGGCAGATACCAACTGGAATTCACTGTGGAAGTCTATACGGCAACATCAGAAACATGATGGGTGTCGAAGGGACATGCTATATACTGGCTGACGACGAGGAGCTTTTTACAGAAATAATCGATACCAACGCCAAAATGCAACTGGAGGTTGTTGAAGCTGTCCTTAAAACCGGTGCAATCCCTGATTACGGTCATTTCTGGGAGGATATCTGCTTTAAGAACGGACCACTGGTAAGTCCAAGGATTTTCGCCGAAAAGGTCGGTCCATGGTACAAGAAATTCAGTGAATTACTGTCAGGTTACGGGGTCGACATCATCAGCGTTGACTGTGACGGTATGATTGACGAACTTATTCCCACCTGGCTGGAGAACGGCGTAAACACTATGTTCCCTATCGAAGTTGGAACCTGGGATGCTTCTATTGCACCATGGCGCGAGAAATACGGTAAAAATATTCGCGGTGTAGGCGGCATGAACAAGACCGTTTTCGCCAGAGACTACAAGGCAATTGACGAAGAGATCGAGAGACTCAAGGCATTGGTTGACCTTGGCGGATACATACCATGTCCCGATCATAGAATAGCACCGGACGCAAAATGGGAAAATGTTCAATATTATTGCGAAAAGATGCGCAAGGAATTTAACAAGTAAAAATCAACCAAGTAGCAGGTAAAAACAAAAGAGGCGGTATGTTCCCAAACACGAACATTCCGCCTCTTTAAAATTGATTTTGTTTCATTTTTCATAATAACAATTATGAAGTTATATAGCAAACTGATTTAAGTTATATAATAGAAATACTAGAAAATAGTTTGCCAAATGCGTTTTGATATCATATCGATTATACAACTTATTTCAAAACGATATAAATAATATAGTTTTACTATGTCGTTTTACAAATCTCCCTATGAATCCGCTTGAACCGCTGTTTCTGGAGAATTCGCCTCAACTGTTGTTTTGGCAATGGCATCATTCCCTGCTTTATTTTTTGTCAGCAACGAGACGATGATCAAAGTTATAAAGCTTAGTGGTACTGATACAATAGCCGGGTTGTTTATTGGCATTGGTGCTACTGTGTTGGCAAGGTGATATACATTGGTGAAGGTCTCCTGAGACAAGAGAATAATTGTAAGAGAGGATACTAGACCAACACAGATGGATGCGATTACGCCTTTGGCTGTTGTTTTTTTCCAGAATAGAATCATTAAAATTGCCGGCAGATTGGCGGATGCGGCTACTGCAAACGCCCAACCGACAAGGAATGAGACGTTCATGCTTTTAAATACAATACCCAAAGCCATTGCAATGCATCCCACAACAATTGCGGTTATTTTGCCTGCGGCTACTTTTCGTTTATCCGATAGTTTCATGTTAAAGAATCTGTCCATCAAGTCGTGCGCAACAGCGCCTGAAGCTGCGACTATAAGTCCGCTTACTGTTCCGAGAACTGTGGCAAATGCAATTGCGGATATAATGGCAAAAATCGAGATTCCGAAGCTTTTCGCAAGCAGAGGCGCCGACATGTTGTCATTTGTTAAATCTATTACCCCGTTCGTCATTGCTCCAAGTCCCATGTATAAAGTAAGTACGTAGAAAAGTCCGATTGCAGCTATTGCTACTATAGTTGATTTCCTTGCTGCAGCAGGGCTTTTAACAGTGTAGTACCTGATCAGTATATGAGGAAGTGCTGCTGTTCCAAGAAAGAGCGCTATCATAAGCGATACAAAGTCCACTCTGTCTTTAGGTAAAGCGCCTTTTGCAGGATCAACTTTATATTTAAGTCCCGGCGCGATAAAATCCTTGCCGGCTGTAGGTATCTGATAGTAAATAGCCACTTTGCTGTCCCCGTCACTGACAAGAACCTTGCTCCAGCGAATTACAACTCCTTCTTTGATTGTCTCTGTAAATGTCAACAGATTCAATGTTCCTTTGGGTGCAACGTCTGTCTTGCCTGCAATTTCGCTTAAGTGACCAACCTGGTAAAATTTGCCTTCCTTTTTAAGTTCGCCGTTATAAAGTGCAGTACCGTCGGCAAGTGTTTTAATAAACTGTGTCTCAGAGAGAATTTTTTTGGTTTTGTCAAGTTTCCATATGCTCTCTATATTATCTTTTGAAAGCTTTACAAAAACCATGTCCTTGTTTCTATCATTAGATTTATCCTTGACTATGATTTCTCCTGTTACCTTATATGTACTGTCTGCAATAACAACCGAATTCTCAGAAATTTCAGAAACGCTGATGGTTTTGAAATCATGGTAAGCTACATTGCCTCCTTGATCCGGCTTAGTTGACAATCCACGTGAAAGTACTAAAAATACAAGGACCAGCGAAAAAATAATTAAAAGTCCGCCTTTTAGAAATTGAACATAGGTGGTTGAGGCCATGCCCGCTGTTGCAACGATTGCAATAACGATTACACCAACCAATATTACACCTGCTTCATGAGGCAATCCAAGTAACGGTGTTACAAGTGTACCTGCGCCGACCATTTGAGGTATCAAGTAGAACATAGATACCAATAGCGTGCTTATCGCCGCCATGAGTTGTATACCCTTTGAATTGAACTTTGCATCAAGTGCGTCTGTAAAAGTATATTTACCTAAGCGTTTCATCGGTTCGGCAATAACGAAAAGTGCGACTACCCATCCTGCAAGATAACCTATTGAATACAAAAATCCATCGTATCCATACATGGCAATCATGCCGCAAATTCCAAGAAATGATGCTGCTGAAAGGTAATCGCCAGCAAAAGCTATGCCGTTTACAGACCAGTGAATATTACCGCCGGCAGCAAAATAGCCGTTGGCAGATTTAGTTTTGCGTGCAAAATGGTACGAAATAGCAAGCACGGAAATGATAATAGCAATAAAGATAGCAACCGCCCAAGGTGATGATATATAATTCATTTAACATCACCTCCCGTTGCAGTATTTTCAGAACATTCATTTTTAATGCTCGCAGCGTTTTCTTCATTCGCCTCGTTTTCGGCATCCTCAGCTTCTTCTTTTTCCTCAAGCCTTGTACAGTATTGGTTGTAGATAACCGCCTGCACCAGCGCAAGTATTATCAGTCCGAATCCATAAACAATTGCCAGATTGAGGCTTCCAATATCAATTTTCATGAGTTTTGGGTTAACAACGTTGATTGTAACAAAAGTACCATATACCACTGTGTAGATTAAAACCATGACTATTCCAAGCCTGGCTTTTTTAGCGGTTGATTTTTGTTCCTTCCATTCCACTGCGGGACCGTGTGACATTTTTGTGCCCTCCTTGAAAAAAATATAATTTCATATTTTATATTTAGAAACTACATCATTGTAATTTTTAATATCAAATTTGCTAAATCTTATTAGCGAAATGAAGGATATTCGCGATACGAATTCCGGATCTTTATATTCAGACGTTTTAAATCTGCGTCAGAATGCAAAATTTATATTTATCTATTCTAATATTCAATAATTGCAATTATCTTTAGCTGAATAGCGCATTTCTCATTATTTGGTTATACATAACTATAATAATCCATTGCAATTGATTTATAATACTTCTATTGTCAAATTATTTTTATTTTACGCCTATAGAATTTTCATTACAACAAAAATGGCATTATTATCAGAAAATATTAAGAAAACAATCTGTATAATGACAAATGCATCACATGTCTTCGTTTATAAAGGATAATCGAAAAGTGATTAATATACTAGAATTTCATCACTCCTAAAATTTAAAATTCGAGATACGAAGGCACTCACCGCTTTCTATTGTCATCAAATACAAAAAAGCCACCAGATTAACTGATAGCTTGTCTTAAATTAGTTGAATGTAAAAAATTGGCAGTGGAAAAATAAAAAAAGTTGTATTAACTATTATATTGTATTCATTGCAAATTTTATGAATATTATTTTATTTGATCTTTATATCCATTAGCTACACATAGAATCTTTACCTGAAATCTCTCATAGTCGTTTTACTTTTCGAACATTTTCAAAAATTCTCCATAACCTTCCTTTTCGAGATCAGCTACAGGGATGAATCTTAGCGCTGCCGAATTAATGCAATATCTGAGACCATTTGGTCCAGGGCCGTCTGTAAATACATGTCCCAGATGCGAGTCGGCAAATTTGCTTCTTACCTCAGTTCTAATCATGAAGTGGCTCTTATCGAGTTTCTCGTTTACATTCTCTTCATCAACAGGATTGGTGAAACTAGGCCATCCGCATCCTGAATCGAACTTGTCCAGCGAACTGAAAAGTGGCTCGCCTGAGACAATATCGACGTATAAGCCTTCCTGGCTGTTATTCCAAAACTCATTTTCGAAAGGAGGCTCTGTTCCGTTTTCCTGTGTTACCTTGTACTGGATTGAACTCAGTCCTTGCTTAACAGAATCATCAAATTTGCTATAATCTTTTTTTGTCATATAACCCCTCCCGTAATACTGTTAAATGTCAATCATTGTTACTTCGGTGTCACTTTAATTTCAGTCGGTATGGTTCCTTCAAAAACAAACTGGCCATCTTTTATTCCTGCAAAGTCAATACTCATCTCAGGAATAACAGTGTAGAATCTTTCGAGATAAAACGAAAAAATATTCAGGTTTTCCCCTGAGCTTAAAATTGACTTTACGGGAACTATACCTGCATCGATGGCATCAAACTCCATCTCAATTCTGTTGTTATTGACTGCAAACCCACCTGCGGTAAAAAGGTTAATCTGGTCGGGTAGCGGAAATGGAATTTTGTCTGCGACATCCTTGTATAAATTTGTCTTTAATTTCTTAATATTTACTGATGAGCTTGATATTATTCTGCCATCCTTTTCAATCTTGACCTGCGTGTCTTTGAACCACCAGAAGTGAGGTGCGATTTCGTTAAAAAATGCTGTTAACTCAACGTCTGATATGGTAATTGATTTATGTTCGTATTTTGAAAATTCCCAGTTGAAATCCTCGAAATTCAAATCCACTATCTCAATTGCCGCCGGCTCGTCAGAACCTGATATAAACATGCTGGATACGTCTGCACTTGATGTTCCTAAACTTGTATTAATTGCACTTGATGCATTCATGCTTGAAAGAATAGCACTTGATGCCCCCATGCTTGATAGCAGGGTGCTTGATGCGCCCATGCTAGAAAGGGGTGCACTTGATGCCATCACACTCGACTTTACCGTGCTGGATATATTGATACTCGACATTAGAGCACTTGATGCATTCATGCTTGACTTTGCTACACTTGATTTAGCTGCACTTGACTTGGCTGTGCTGGATATAACAATGCTCGAATCAGTTGTACCTGGAATATTCGTTGTTATGTATCCCGTCGCCTCGTCGTCCCCTGCCAATATGGCACTGTTGTCATAAGTAACACCGTTACCGAGATCAGCTTCAATATGCATCCCGAGCTTCTGAATAACATTATTATAATCTTTCTGTGCATATCTGACGCCCAAGTCCTTTGGACCAAACAAGGCTATCTTTGCAAACACAAAGAATCCTGCAGCTACAACTATTAACAAGACCGACAGAAATATCCAAAGCCCTGTATGACTTTTCTTTCTTGAAGCCAGAATTGGAGGTGTTCCGTATGGCGCAGCCATTGGCGGCGGTGTGTGTAGAGGCTGTTGAAATGCTACAGTTGGTGGCGGAGGTGTATGTACCGGTTGTTGGACCGGAGGCGTCTGTATAGGTTGTTGGACCGGAGGTGTATGTACCGGTTGTTGGACCGGAGGCGTCTGTATAGGCTGTTGAACCGGAGGTGTCTGTGCAGACTTTACTGGTTCCTGGGCGGTTATATTTTCTATCTTTGTACCGCATTCATTACAAAAAGCATTTCCTTCGCTAACTTCACTACCACAATTTTTACAAAACATAGTTCTCTCCTTTGTAATAAAATTTCACCTTTATCAAAGGTCTTTCAACAAGATAATTCTTCACTTATTTCAACTATACCAAATTCCAAAATATCGCGCGTATGTCAAAACTTCTACTTACGTAGATTTTATATTACTTTTGGTGTATTTGCAAATACAAATTAGTTAGAAATTGTAGGAAAATTCAGTGTAAATTTCAGTGATATAAACTCACGGATGTTATTTTTTTATGTGCCTGAAAAGAAAGCCACCCATCATCACATTGAAACAATTCAAAAACTAAGAAAATCGCAATGCAATAAGATAAATCACGCTGAAAAGAAAATGACACTGATTGGTTATCGGTATTCCGGTTCTTTTAGAGGCCGAGGCACTGCGATATGCCTTTATAGCAAGTGGTGCGGTTACGAAAACCAAAATACCTAATGGAGATATGTATCTTGTAATCATAAGAACCACAACCAGCGCATACGAAGAAATCATGAGAAAAAGATACAGTCTTTTACTGAATCCGATTCCAGCCTTAACACTAAGCGTACCAAGGCTTAATCCTTTGTCCCGCTCATAATCGCGCATTTCATTGCTGAGCATAAGCAGAGGGATGAAAAAGCTTATCGGAAGTGAATAATAAAGGATATGCAATGAGAATGTCTGAGTGAAGACAAAATACGCCCCGAACACCATCAAGGGTCCCATGAAAAAAAACGACAGTGGAACACCTAGCGCTTTTCTCTTATATACGAAAGGTTCTCCGGTATATGCATAACCTCCGATTATACCTGCCAGTCCTATAAAAAGCATGAATATATTCGTTATATATATAAGATACAGTCCGATAAGCGCAGCAGCTCCAAACGATGCTAGTCCAAGCATAAAAACGAGTATGTCAAATCTGGATCGTTTTGCACCGAGAAATTTGTATTTTTGCGGTGAGTTGCGTTTGTAATGGAATGAACCCTCAAAATAATCGTTAACAAGGTTCGCCCCTGACTGTGCAAAAACTCCTGCAACCGTAACCAATAGGATAAGTACAACATTTCTTAAAGTTGAAAACCCGTCAAAAGCACCGTCCTTATATGCAATAATTATTCCTGTCGTGGTTGAGGCAAGCGCAAGCGTCAGAGACAAAGGCCTCAGTGCGACAATCAAATCCTTTATTAATGTGAAATAGTAATCCTTTGGTTTACTAAAATAATCTTTTAGAATTTCATTTTCCTCCTCGCTAATGAGTTGTGTTGTCTACATCTTATTGCATATACCCTATAAAATCAAGTTAACGAGACACATTTGCACTTTGGTATTGCACTTTATAGTTCAAGTAGGTAGAATAATAACGATGCTGCAAATCAATTATACAAGGATGGTTATCAAATGAAAATCAAAATTTTACTGACTTTAATTTTAGTTGCAATTACACTGGCATCCTGTCAGCAGGCGATTACACCTGCCCCTTCGATAAACGTTTCACCTACCCTTACTGCAGAGCAGAAGAAGCTTACCATAGGAGTAATGCCTGCCGTTGATGCGGCACCTATTTTTCTCGCCAAGGACAAAGGTTATTACAGTGCTCTGGGACTGGACGTCACAATCAAGGTTTTTACAAATGCAACAGACCGCCAAAGTGCCCTTCAGACAAACACAATAGACGGAGCGATGTCAGATATGATTGCCCTGATAACTAACGTACAAGGTGGATTCGACATTAAAGGCACAACTTTGACAGACGGAGTGTTCCCTGTCTTAATCAAGAAGAATTTTGTCGAAAAGAAAAATATCAAAGTTGCCATGATGGAGGTAAGCGTGTCCAACTATCTAGCTGATAAATGGCTTGGCCCCGACCATACAATTGAGAAGGTATTTATAAACGAGATCCCGTCCAGACTTGAGATGATAAAGGCTGGCAAAGTAGATATGGGAATTTTCCCGGAGCCTATGGCAACAATGGGAAGCACTGACGGGATTGTCAAGAAAATTTACGATATAAAAGATGGTTATTGCCCTGACATCCTGGTTTTTACAGGTAGGGCATTAAGCACCAGGAGCATGGCGATTGGTTATTTTCACAGAGCATACGACAGAGCTGTGACGGATATCCAAAAAGATGCAAGCCTTGCGAGAAACACTTTGATAACCAATCTAAATCTTAGTCCTGCAATAAAAGATAACATCACTCTTCCTGAATATCATTTATCGAGACTGCCTGACACTTACTATACGATGAGTATCAAGCAGTGGATATCAAGTGTCCTCAAAAAGCCTGTTGACATTTCAGAAGCGGATATTTTTAATTTGAATTATATACACAAATGATAAAGGTTGAAAATCTTTCATTTAAATATAAAAGTCCGGATGCCCGCAAAGTTGGTAGTTTAAATGGTGCTGAAACTTATGCTTTAGAGGTGATTGACCGGATTTCACTTGATATAAGCGCCAACAGTACAACAGCTATTATCGGTCCGTCAGGCTGTGGCAAGACGACGCTTCTATATCTTATAGCAGGGCTGCTTCCCTTTGAGGAAGGCGAGATTAAAATCAACGGTGAGACTGTCACCGGTATTAGAAGTTCTACCGGAGTAATTTTACAAAATTATGGACTTTTCCCATGGAAAACAATTAAACAAAATATTTTACTTGGTCTAAAGGCAAGAAACGTCCCCAGGAAAAGGTCATTAGAAATACTGGCGGACATTTTGAAGGAACTGGGAATAGAATCTGTTGCTGATCAATACCCTGCAAATGTAAGCGGCGGTCAGAAGCAAAGAGCTGCTATTGCAAGGACAATTGTATTAAATCCTGATATCTTACTTATGGACGAGGCGTCATCGGCTCTGGATACATTAACAAAAGAGACTATCCAGGACTTAATCCTTAAAATCTTTCTGGAAAGGCATACAACAATTGTTTTTATTACACACAGTATCGAAGAAGCTGTTTTTCTTGGGCAGAACATTGTAATTATGGAGGGCGGGAAAATCAAGCAGATATTAGAAAATCCGAATGTCGGAATACCTGATTATCGCAGCAAAAAAGATTTCTTTGAAGTCTGTGCCAAAGTAAGAGAAGCACTCGAAAGGTGATTGGATGAAGAATTTTTTAAAAATAGTTTATGGTTTTTTGATGTTGCTGCTAATCTGGACGGTACTTCATTTTGCTGTTCAATCGGCTGTTATTCCTTCACCGTTTATAACGATTTCTTTTTTTCTATCAAGTTTTTTCAGTGTGATATCATCTCATCTGGCTGCTAGTCTTCTTAGAATAATTGTTGCAATATTGCTCTCACTTGTTATTGGACTGCCTCTAGGGATTGTCATGGGTATGAGCAAAATAGGCGATTTGATATTAAGTCCGATTGTTTATCTATCATACCCGATTCCTAAAATAGCCTTTTTGCCAGTATTTATGATATTGTTCGGAATAGGAGATTCCTCCAAGATTTTATTGATATTTACAATTATAGTTTTTCAGATTGCAATCGGTTCACGTGACGGTATAAAGGAAATACCGAGGGAGGTCCACCTCTCCGCCAGGTCACTTGGTCTTGGCTTCTCAAGGCGAATGATCGATGTTATTTTACCTGGATTGCTGCCTAGAGTTCTTTCTTCGCTTAGAATAAGCAGCGGCATAGCCATTTCAGCCCTTTTCTTAAGCGAAAACTACGCCACCACATATGGAATAGGTTACTATATAATGAACAACTGGATAATGGTGGATTACACAGCTATGTTTGCCGGAATTATCGGATTAAGCCTCATGGGACTTTTGATTTTTAAGCTAATCGACGTAGCACAACGCAGACTTTGCCCCTGGTTATGAGGTTAGTTCTCCGGCTTACTGAATCGCTTGAAAAGTATACTGTTTTCCTTGTGGATGTGCGTGAAAATATTTTTCTCGAGAGCCTCAAGTTCTTCATATGCTCTAACGTATGTGAGGCATGCACCTGCAGGTGGTGAAAAATCCCGTGTCACCTTCTGGATGCTTTTCAAGATGTCTCCTGCTGCATCGTGCTCATTCTCGGTGGATTCAATATAGTCAGTTATTGCATCGAAAAGCTTCGGAGACTTTGTGTTTTCGTATTCAAGCATCGCAGGAAAAAGCTGCTCTTCTTCTTTGATGAGATGTTCTTCAAGCTCTGTCTTAAGCAGTCCGAATAGATGATGGACCTCCAGTAATTCTTCGCTGTGTGAAGCAAAATGCACTTTCAGAATTTTAAATACCAATGCGTCGATTTCATGTAAAGCCTCTTTTGTGTAGACATGGTGTGTATCCAAAATATGATTAATCAGGTCTTCATTTGAAAACTCATCATAATTCACTGTATCCTCGGAACTAAGGGAACCACTTGCTCCAGTCAAAAATTCTTCGTAAGCATTTTTCAGCTCTTTCATAACTGCTGCAGGACTGACTCCCGCCTTTGATGCTGCAGTATTCAATGTATCATCGCCGGCACAGCAATAATCAATTTTAAACTTATTAAAAACATCTGCTGACTTAGGAAAAAGTGTAACCATGCTTCCGACTGTGTTTTCTATTTCGAATATTTTATTCTCTTCCATATCATTACCACCTCTCGTGTCTTGTTTGAATATTTTTGTTTTTCAAAAAATTCAATCCCTTTTTTTGACTGGCTTTTTGTAGCCAACCATATCTATATTATAAAGAGGTTCTCGAATTAATTACGTGATATATATCACGCAATTAATATATGAAAGTCAAAAGTAGCGAAAGGATATGTTATTAGTATGAAATGTTCTACTTTAGAAGTTTCGAAATTTGCCAAATTGTTTTTGCAAATATTTAGATCTGCCGATTTTATGACCTTATAAGCATTTATTCAAAAAATATAGGCGATGACCAGGCACTCTCCATATCGACCTGCAATACCCTAATATAGTAATTAACCTTAACTCCATGCCCATAATTTTCGTCGGTAAAAGAAAACTCATATTTCCAAAGATTATTACAAGCCTCAGTATGAATTATTTTGCCATTTTTGATTATTCTGATGCAAACTATTGAATTTGTTCCTTCGCATCTTATAAACAACTGAGGCTTAGTGTTTGTTTTTGTGATGATTTGCCCCATTTCAAAGCCATTAGCTTTGAAATCAAGAATAATTGGCGCCCCTGTAGTTCCATAGCACCTTCGGTTTTTAATTGCTTCATAAATCTTTTCTCTTGATAATTCATCACTAAGTACGGCTGTCAAACCACTTCCGCAGAAATGAAACTGATGTGGGTGCTTCGGATAGGGTGATTGTGCATTTCCCGGATGCCCATCGTGTCCATCTGCTGAAGCCACAATCCCAAGTTTAAGATTTTTCTCAAAGATATTGCTGACCCACAGACTGTCATGCCTATCCGATACGCCTCTCGGAAAATCCCCCCAATATTCCGATGAGCCCCATACCGAATAGACTTCACAGCATACATCCTTGCCTTCAATCAGCTCGATATTACAAGGGTGCGAAGCACTTGATGAATGATGTGGAATAGAAAAGCATTCAAATCCCTCTAAACGCCGAAACAACTCCTTCGGTTCTACTGCATTTCCATTTTCATACCAGTGAACAGCCTTTGCATCGTTTTTAAAATAAATATTTCTATGCCCATAAAAAAGCGATGTATGCTCAAATGCTTTGATACAAACAAATTCCCCATCCTTGTTATATTGATCCGCCAACTCAAAATACTCTTTTTCATAATGAGGAATAATTTGCCTCTCGTGGTCTGTCAAGGCATAAAAGTGAAGCCCCCCCGCCCCCTTTGCATACCTGTAATTATCCTCCATGCTGCCCATTCCGCAACCCGTATTATCTGCCTTATCCCAAAGTTGTCCTGAATGGGTGTGAATGTCACCAAAATATACATTATACTTCCCCGACTGTCTTATGTTTCTGTTACTGAGTATCAAAGCCGCTTCTCTCAGATTAGCCTGTTCAATTATGCCGGGACAATCAGACAGATAAAAATATCTCTTGCTTTCATATTCGCATATCGCTTCTATTTTAATTGTTGCCCGGTTTCCGTATGTCAATATATCGGATTTAACCTTTAGAAGTCCGATTCCGAAAGCTGCTTGGCTTTCATCCTTTATCAGTTCAGAAAGCTGCATGCCTGTAAATGCAGGAGCCGTCTCACAACGTCTCATTGAAAAAACAAATTCACTTTGGGTGCCTTTCCAATAAAAAGAATAATTTACATTCCTTATCGACAGACAAAATACATCGTTAACATAAATATTGAATAATCCTGATGGTTGAGGAATCAAGGAACCATTTCCAAAGCCCATCGAGAAAATAAAAACAGTAAACTCTTCTCCTTGTAAACCAACAGCATCGCTTTCATAAACAAGCGGTTTTTTTGCGTTTAAATCAATTAAATACTCTGCCTTATTATGTGTTTCCATAAAGCCGGCTATACGGTTTTCTCCCTTTTTGCCGTCCCCCATATCTATTACAGCACGAAATCCATCCACTAAAAGAGCATTGGTTTCTTCCTTGAACTTTTGAATTATACCTACCCTGGTTACTCTTGCACCTTTTTCATCAAATGGATATGTATCTTCTAAAAAAGCCATCTAAAATCCTCCTCTTTCTGTTGTTATATATTTTATGGTTTATGATATCAGAACAATTCAATTTCCTTAACTCCAAAATTGACAAAAGAATAGTCATCCGAATATCTCGGACTTTTTGCATTTTCCCAGGTTCCGAATAAATCAAAAAGTCTAGGGTTAACAATATGTGGCTCTGGATCGTCTTTTATATGATGCGGACCAAAAATATTTCTGTTACTGTTGGTTATGCGGATTTTTAAAATATTTTTACCGTTTTTCAAGTGTTTGCTTAGATCGCATTCGTTTTGGAACATAAGCTTTGCGGCAAACCTTTCATTTATAAATATTTCTGCCACTGCAAAGCGACCTTTCAACTTTAACCTGTAATCAGTTCTTTCAACAAAAATTTCTTTTTCAAAGGTAAAATCACCCGCAAAAAACGGATAGCCCTGCTGCGTAATCTTGGCTACATCAATTTTAGTTTGCGATTTAACAATAGAAAAATCACCATTTGCAATGCTTGTGTTTTTTATTGCATTCCTATAGCCATCTTCGGAGTAAATACAAAAATCCCCCAAAATATAAATTGCTTCAATATCTGTATCATAGCTTAAACAATTCTTTAAGCTTTCAGTTCTATCTCCACCTGTTTCAAACAATACAAATTTTACATGCTCGCTTTGATAGTAATTAATTTCAAATACAATTTCATTTAATCCTGTTTTTACAAGCTGCTTAATGTCTTTTCTTACAAAGTTGTTATCAAGAGTTCCTTTTTTGGTAATTTGAATTTGCTTACCATTAAACCAAATGTTTTCAGCTCCCGTTTTTTCCGTTTCCACGAAAATCGTGTTGGGAATTTCCTTTACAGTAAAGCAATATTTAAGAAAAATTGTTCTATTTTTTCGTTCTCTTAAAAGTCTGTCCGAAATTGCCATAACCGGCATTTTTTCTTCGAATACAACATTATCATAGGAAAGACAAGCATAGTCAATAGTCAAAGCATTTTGAGTTGTACTGACAATTCTTGCGTTGGTGTCAAGACTAAAAGATGTGTTTTGCCTTTTTTCTGCACTAACCGCTTCGGCTTGATTTTTTATCATTATCACATAAGACTGACCTGCTTTAAAATGCAAGGGTATCCGAATACCATTGTATGCCATTTCAAAATATAAAGGTTTCTCTTTTCTTTCTTCTAAATCGAAAAGAACCGCACCCTTCGCCTTTACATGATAGTCTACTGTATATTCTTTTTCGTCTGATATATTGACAGCATAGATAAAATCACCAAAATCTGCGCTCCTGTATGTGGAACGAATATCAGTGTTTATATCGCTGATACAAACATCATCATTTTGCATTTCTTCAAAGGTTGTATTGGAAGCCAAAAAATCAATGTCTGTTTTTTTGCCGTCAACAAACTCTGGTCTTTCCCCAGCCAACCAAATTTTACCGCCATTTGATATGTATTGCTTTAAAAGATTAACAGTGCTGCTGTCAAGATTTTTCATTTTGGGTATTATAACATATTCATACTCGCACAAGCCCATTACAAGCCTGCTTTCGTTTACACTGCCGTGCTTTTCAAGCAATAGCTCATCAATATAGTGATGTCCTATATTTGCCATACCAATTTTTTCAATCAATTGAGAAAAGTCTGTTTCTAAATCTTTAACCGAAAAATAATCGTCTTTGCGGTTATAATTAAGATAAACCGAGTGCATTGGATGAATGATAGCAACCTTAACATTCTCCTTGCTATTTGATAACATAAAACTTAAGGCTGTAAAATAATCATTAAAATATTTAAAATCTTTTATCCACGGGGTTTGTTCTCCAAAAAAGACGGGGTAATCCCTTTTTCTTTGTCCTCTAATGGAATAGGGATAAAGATGCTGACAAATTAGGTTAACCCCGTTAACAAACTGAAATTCAGCAATTCGTTTCAATTCATTCGGTGTTACATCCCAACCGGTGCAACCAAAGGTTTCGGTCATAACCTGTTTTTTTCCAAGCTGCTCAGCAACCGACCCTATTTGTTTTGCAGACAGTTCGCTCCCTATTCCTCTACCAAGCCAATCAATTCCTGGCACGTGCAAATACTCATAAATTGGCATAACTCCTGCGCAGCACCACATTTGGGCATATAACGCACTTTCTTCAGCTCCATGACCTGTGAGCTTGCAACCATGCTCCTCACACCAATCAAAAATCTGTTTTGCAAACGCTTCAACAAATAGCTTGTTCATGAGTCTCCAATATTTAAACCGAAACTCATACGCTTGTTCACAGTCCACAAATAAAGAACCTAAGGTATCCAAAATCTCCTGCCCGTATTCCTTTTTAAATTCCTGTAACAAGACTGGCGTATAAGCTGTATCCCATCTATAATATTGTGGCTCGTCGGTAAAAAAACCAATCATGTTTTTGCCAAAATCATCTTGAAAACGGTTAAAATATTTCTCATGGGTTTCGTCAATAAATTTGCGAACTACTTCTTTATTGAGAATATCCACAAACGCAGAATTGGTCTCATCATAAAGACAGATATATTCTTTTACTCCATTATCGGCGTCAGTTAAGCGAATAATCCGATTGTTATCTATCTTATAGACAGCTAAGGCCAAATCATCAAAGTGATCCTTAATTTCATATGTTAAATAATGAACCCAGTTGGCACTGTCCTTTAAAAGCTTCATTCCTGCAAAACCGCTTGGCCAGCCATTTTCATCATAGCACCAAGCATTCATATTTTGCTTGTTTGCTTCATCAATACAAACCTTCGTTGCATCCATCCATTCATCACTTAAATACTCCGTTTGAAGTCCACCACGGGCATGCATAATAAAGCCGCCAATACCCGATTGCTTCATATGGGAAATTTGGCGAATTAATTCTCCCTCCTCCAATTTGTCGTTCCAGCTCCAAAACGGAACGCACTGGTAATCCTTCAAATCCTGCTTCAATAATTGATCTAACCTCATACTTACTCCTTCAACATATATTTCATAATGATTTTTTGTACAAAATTGCCTTTCTTGTTCTTTTGACCTTGTTTAAAATTTAAATTCGTTGTAATTTTGAATACCCTTTTAAAATGATGATTAATATTATATAATAATGTATAATTATATGTAAATAATAAAACGTTTTAAAATCCTTTAAGAGGTGTACTATGCCAAATATTAAAATGATAGCAAGTCTAGCAAATGTTTCTCCCGGTACGGTTTCCAATGTTTTCACACACAAGAGGGCGGTAAGCGAAGCAAAAAGAAATCGCGTGTTGGAGGTATGCAAAAAACTTAATTACATGCCAAGTGTCTTAGCGTCCAGCATGATAACCAAACAAACCAATTTTCTAGGATTTTTCCTTAAAACAAACGACGGTACTTATGACAATCTGGAAAGCGACATGATCAGGGGCGCATCCATGGCAGCTTTAAAACATTTCAAAAATATAATATTGTATCCTGATTTTCTTGATATCTATGACCCTAACACGGTTCTTAGAACCGGTTGTCAACCTATCGACGGAGCCATCATAACCTTGCCCAAATTAAACGACAAAAGAATCGATGTGTTTTCAACCAATACAATACCTTATGTAATCATCGGCACCCCCTTTCAGAAAAACACTCATCCTTATTATATAGACATCGATAATGAAAACATATCCTATAAGCTTACCGAACATCTTATTAAAAACGGTCACAAGAGCATAGTAATGATTAATTACGAAAAGGGCTTCACCGTTACCAAGCTTCGTAATGACGGATATGTAAAGGCTTATGCCGATGCAAACCTCCCACTTAATCAAAAACTGATTTTCAATGTAGGCATTTCAGAGAGAGACGGAGCTGCATGCATAGATAAACTGATCAGGACAAAAACCTTTTTTTCTGCTGTGATTGTAAGTATGTCCAATGTTGCAAAAGGAGTCTATAAAACTTTAAAAAATTACAATTTGATCGTTGGGGAAGATATTTCTGTAGCATCCTTTAATCTTGATTTTTTTGAACTGAGCCCTCCTTTGACCACTAGCGTGGTGGATTATTGTAAAATCGGAGAAACGGCTGTTGATTTGCTTCAAAGTATAATAAAAAGCGAAGAAGTAATTACCACAGGTGTTATACAGGAAAACTCATTTGATTTTACCGAATCATGCCAGCCGTTCAATCCAAAGCTTTATGAGAAATTCTGTTTGTTGTAGCGCTCTATAGCTCATCAATGTGTTTGTTTTTTTCATCTGTCATGGATATCCCTGTTTATATCGAAATCTGTTATTTAAACTTGATTTTCATTGTGGTTATACCAAAGGCTTTCGCTTTAATAGAAGTATCATCCCGGCGGTCATCTACACGTTTTTCATTAAAGTCAACCAGGTCGATATAATCAATTTCTTTAACAGATGAAACGGATATATTTCTTTCCTCCTGTGAATTCCAAAATCTGAATATTATGCTATCACCGTCGTCTGAAGGCACCAGGCAGGAATTATAAAATGCTGTTTCATCACTGATTGTAATCAATGAAGTCTCGGTTGGAAGACTGCCACTGTGTATTATATCACCTTCTACAACCAACGGCGAACGATAATCGGCTGATTTGTCAATCAGACAACCCTTCCTGTAATCACCCTCATGTACAACAATTGCATAATCAAATTCGAATTTTCCGATGCACTGAGCTTTTGGTGTAGGATAATCAGCTCCTGCAGGATAGCCGATATAACCTGCAGCCCTTAGCAGTGAAATGTCAAGCTGTATGCCGTCATCATTTTCAATGGCTTCGTAAGCAGGCAACCCTTTGGTTATAATTCCAAGGCCTCGTTTTTCGTCCGTAATATCAACAAAATATTCAAATGGTACATCACACCAGGTCTTTTGAGAAACCGCTACAGGTCTTTTAATCACATTGAAATGGTCATAGGCATAAGAAAATTTGGTTTTTAGTCCTGTGTCAAAAGCAAGTCTCAGAAAATGATTTTCACAGTTATTCTCTATTTCAATGTGCATTTCAAGCCGGTCAACATTTGAATAAAGTGTTGCATGTTGTACTATGCGAATAACATCTTTATCTTCTGATCGGCTTGTGTTTGTTGAGGTTTTAGGCAGCACCCAGTCAAATTTTGCCTTATAAGTAATTTTATAAGCGGTTTTTTCTTCAAGCATCCAACAGGTATTACAGCTCTTGCTGTCATATATGTCATTTGTTTCAAAACTGGCATGGTTATAAAGACCTCCTGTTTCCGCTCTGTCAACGAAGTAATTTTGTCCGTAATAAGTATGTGATGCGGTTTTATCAGTAATATTCATTGTTCCGTTGGTGTTCAAAACCACCTTTAATTTACTGTTCTCCATTCCATGGTCGAAAACACATAAATCAGTATCTCTTCTGTTTCCAATTTTGAGACTTGATTTATGAACAAACCAGTAGGTTTTATATCCTATGGCCGGTATATTTTCCGCATTAAACTCAACATCCAATACAGTAAATATCTGGTCATCAGGTTTTTCTGCAATTTCACATTTTGAACGGATGGCTGCAAGTTGAGAATTCATCATATAAACGCTTTCAAGATCTTTGTTTTTTCTGACAACCAGTTTTATTTTTGCAGATACTTCGTTTCTGTTCTGGTCAACCAGTACATAATCAGCCGGGTCAAAACGTTTAGGAATGCATGCAAGCGATTTTACGACCTTGGATGTTTTGTGCCCCAGAGGATTAATTACCGTAAGGCAGGCACCCGCATCTTTCATGATATTATTATCGATCCTGCCGGCCAGTGTTCTAACGGCATCCTTTAAAATATAGCTTCCGGTATCCTTAATATAGTGGTATCTTGTCATTATATCCTCATAGACTCGGTCTATGCTGCATCCACATATTGAATCATGGGCATGATTGGCGATCAATAGTTTCCAAAGTTTGTCCATCAACCCCTTTGGATATTTAAAGCCCGCAAGCTTGGATGTGATGGTCAATGTCGGTTCTAAAACTCTTTGTAACAGCATTTCACATTCATCGTTAATTTGTTTCAGAGCCATATGTGAAGAGAGCGTGCCGGCGAGGTCTGCCGTCTGTAAATTCTGCCCACGCATTTCACCTTTATAATCAGGGAGAATGATGTTTTGTGCCCCAACCGCTTTCAAATATTCCTCAGGAGTAGTTAAAATCAGTTCAAATTCTTCTTGGTTTGCGTTTATATAATTTATTATTTTTGTCAAATTGGCTTTCGGCTCCATATGGTCAACCCCTACACCAAAAAACAAATTATCGGTTGCTGCATACGCATGCTGTGCCTTTGCAACCTCCACAAACTGTTTTGTAATCTGTGCGTAATCTATCTCCGGGAGATTAAAAATATCACTCCATATGTTGCTGTAAGCCAGAAACAAGCCTCCTGCATAACCGTGATTTGAGGCGATTACCGAGGAATTATCGTCGGTTTTCCAGTTCAATTCAAAATGCTTTAAATGCTCATTAAAGCCCGGCATTCCTCTGCCAAAAACTGCATATTTTATACCAAATCCATTTAAAAACATTGGCAGGCTGGCTATGCTGCCAAAGGAATCGGGAACATAACCTAACTGCATAGGTCTGCCCCCCAGCTTTTTAACAATTGACACACCGTATTGTATATTACGAATGGTTGACTCTGCATTCTCCAGGAATTGGTCTGCCAGAACATACCATGGCCCGGCAACAAGCTGACCGTTCTGGAGAAAATGAGAAATTTTATCCCTGTTCTCAGGTTTGATTTCTAAATAGTCCTCAAGGGCTATCACCTGTCCATCTATCAGAAAATGATAGTTTGGGTCATTTTCTAAAATATCCAATAAATTGTCCATTAGATTGACTAGTCTCACCTGATACTGTCCCTGTGTCATAACCCATTCCCTGTCCCAATGCGTCTCGGATGTAATAAATGCTTTAATCTTTTTCATTAATATCGCTCCCTTTTTTATATTAAAATCTATCCCACAATGCCTGCACGCTCTACACTTTGAACGAAAAAGCGCTGTGAGAATATATATACCAGTATAATAGGCGTCATAATCATCAATGCCGCCGCTGAACGTACAGAATTTACAAATACGGGATTATATCCATCGACATCTGAAATTCCAAGACTCGGCAAAATGCGCACATCCCAGTTATAAACCCCCATATATTTAAGCGGGAGTAAATCAGGTGAAGTCAAAAACAATCCTGAATAGAAGGCGTCGTTGTATTGCCATACAAAAGAAAACAATACCACTGTAATGATTGTCGCAATAACA
Source organism: uncultured Oscillospiraceae bacterium (assembly GCA_964652975.1). Classification (GTDB taxonomy): domain Bacteria; phylum Bacillota; class Clostridia; order Saccharofermentanales; family UBA5734; genus CAZZCN01. The sequence continues at coordinate 53,380 of CAZZCN010000006.1, forward strand.
TTGGGTACCATGATCCTTGAAAATATCTTAAAGGTACCTGCTCCGTCAACGTATGCGGCCTCTTCGAGCTCCTTGGGCATATTTCTGAAATTCTGTCTGAAAATATATATAAAGAGGCCGTTTTTTATTCCATTACCCGTCAAAGCCAGCAGATACATCGGCGTGTATTCATTAATCATATTAAGCGGGTGTCCTGTGATAATCGAAAAAAGTCCAAAAATATCAAAGAAACGAAACCTGAGATAAAGAGATGCCATATATAGCTGGGGAGGTACAACAAAAGTAAAAATCACAAGGGCGAAAAAAATGTTTTTGCCTGGAAAATTAAACCGACCGAATCCGTAACCGGTTACTATGCATACAAATGTCTGGATAATCGTGATTGTAACGGTTAGAACTGTTGATGTAAAAAGACTTTTCCAGTAATCAATTATCAGGTCGGCTATATGAAACGAAAAAACGGAGAAATTTTTGGGGATGAGAAATACTGATGTGTCCAGCATATCAGCTCTGCTCAAGAACGAAGAGGAAATCATCAGGTAAAATGGATACAAAATTATAAAACTCAGTCCAGCAAGAAAAAACAACCGTACAAAGCTCCAGGAAATTTTGAGCAGTCTCTTTTTATATTTTGTAAGCATTTGAATAATTTTACTTTTAAAATCAGTCATAATAAAACACCTTCTTTGATACTAGAATTCCAGCTGTCAGCAGGATGATCGAAACAATCAGGAAATATATCCAGGCCAGGGCGCTTGCATACCCAAACTGTATATCCACAAAGGTTTTTCTGTATATGTACTCAAGTGTCGGGTTCCCTACGCTCATAAACGAATCCACTATTGTATAGATAATATTCACCATAATCAACGGCGAGACTATCGGGAATGTCACCTTCCAGAATGTCTCCCATCCCGTTGCGCCTTCAATATATGCGGCCTCATACAACGAGGGGGAGATTCCGTTCAATCCTGCTATAAAAATAAATATCTGAATCCCGGAATGGCTTATAATGGCAAAGACTCGTTTCATCGGCTCGATTAAAAAATTTATCAGATTGGCAGGTATGCCAAGTTCCAAAAGATATTTTTCTATCTGTAAGTTTTTAAGAAGTTCGTTTACACTTGAATTATCGGCAAGAGTTTGAGTCAATTGCTGAGTATTTACACCTGAGACTTGTTGCTGAAGTCTTAAAAACACCTCTGAGGATAAAATAATAGTCAGGAAGAATATGATTTTGAAAACACCGGCTCCTTTGAATTTGTTACTTAAAATGACCGCCACAAAGAAGCTAAACACCAGGATAAGCGGGACATCTGTTATAAGCCTCTGAAGAGAAAAAGTTAAATTGACAGGGAATGACGGATCTTTGACAAATGCATAAATGTAATTGCCAAAGCCTGTAAATGTACTTTCAATGCCGTTGTTGCCAATTCGAATTTCGCTTAGGCTGAATTGAAATGTCTGTATTATTGGAATCATAAAAAACAATACGAATCCAACACCCCACGGAATCAAGAAGAGTAATCCCTTTAAATTTTTCTTTGTAGTAAGTGTAAGGACCTTTTTCAAAATTTTCACCTCTTTTATATTCTAATCTACCAGAAATCCTTTTCCAGGGACAACGACTCCATCTTCCAAAAGGCAATCTGCACCGCTGTAATTGACAGTGACCTTTACTCCGTTTTCATAAATTGTCTGGTAGATATTATCATGCAACCTGATATAATTCACTATCGGTATGTCTGCAAGCGGCTGTAAAACTTGACTGGCAGATTTTTGCATGGTCACGGCTTTTTCGATCCAGTCCAAGTAATGTGTCGATGTCAACTGGGTATAGCTTGAATCAATGATTTTTGAGGAATCAGCATAGGTTTGCACAAAATAAAGCGACGCTCCGTAGGAAACAGCCCTTAAGTAGTCGTTGGTAAAATCAGAGGAAAGATTAATAGGATTACCTGCATAGTTGAAAAGTCCGTGAAATACCATTTGAAAAAAAGGTATCTCCTCATCAGCGGTAAAATATTTACTGCTGTATAGAGGTGCGCCAACAGCTCCATTCGCATACCTGCCTGTTCTTGAAGTGACACCATTCATTATAATTTTCTTATCGGCTGCAAGTTTTTGCAGTTGCTTCTCTATTATCTGAGTCGCTGTCTGACGGTCAATCAGATTCTTTTTACTATAGTCGGCAAAACATTGGTTTCCCATATCTGCCAGGAAGATATTTGTGATGGCAAGCTTGTTATAGGAACTTAAAAATTGATCTGTCAATTTATTTAAATATGCGGGAGATATTATGTACTTTGTCGCCTGTGTTTGATTTGTAAGCATATCTTTAAGATATAGTCGGGAATAATTCTGTTCAATGGTTTTGGCAGCTTCGGAATCCAGAGTAAGACCCTTATCTGTACCTGCCGTCAAAAACGAGACGGATGGGTATAGGTCGTTTTGAACTCTTGCCAGTTTTTTTAGTTCTGCAAGGCCGCCCAATTCACCCTCAACTCTTATCTTGTCCGGGACATTCTGATTATAGGCACCGTTAAACCAGCCCGAATAAATCAGTTTAATGTTTTCGATACCGGATGATCTATACTTGTTTGCAATCAATTCCGCCTGCTTGAAAGTGGTTAATGCAGTCATTCCTGTGTAGTTGATTCCCAAAAAACTTTTAGAACTTTCAATCGCCCCCACCAGCTCCAGGAAAAACGGGATTTCATTTTCTTTTTCTGCTTTCGGATAGCCTCTTTTGATCAATTCATCCCTATAGTCTTTTGCCATGCCTTGATAGGATGCGTTCTCGTTATAAAGAAAGCCATATGTTGCTTCAATATTTCCACTGTAGGCCTTGTCTTGGATCACCATTACATTTGAAGGATTGGAAGGGTCACCTAATTTGATAATATCCTGATTTTTTAAGATGAAGCTTGGAAAAACAGAATTGTATGAGCTGTTTCTTCCAGCCCTGGTCACATTTATAGTGGCAATTGCATCAGCGTCATTTATCTCACACCAAAATGCCATGCCTCCGCTTTTCAGTCCAAACACCGGCATCGAAACAGGCATGGTGAACCCTTTCAGTTGTGCCTGTCCGATGTTTTTGTCATCAGAATAAACCGGCAAGGAAAGCTGGGAATTGATATGAATATTTTTATCAAAATTTATAAGGGATCCGCAACCGTCAGGAAGGACGATATAACCTGGCAGATCACTTTTTGCGGCTCCGAAAAATTCAAGTAGATTTACATTGGTTATAGGATTTTCCTTAGGTTCTACAATTTGTGCAACTGGTATTTTTATATTCAGTCTCCCGCTTTTAATTGTATATTCCACCGGTATCATAAAGTACAGTTTGTCGGAAACCGACACCTTTTCACCAAATTCAGCCGCATCCGATTTTAAATCAGTCGTGGTATAACCCGCCTTTTGAAATGCCTTGACTGCCTTGGTCGCTTTACTGCCGAATATATTGTTTTTCCAGCGAAACGCTTTTGCTTCCTTGTCTTGCTCATAACAGAGGACTATTGCCGATTTATCATCTTCACTGAGTTTTCGATTATTTGTTACAAACATATCAAAGCGTTTTTCCGAAATGATTTTTGGAATATCGTCTATTGTCAGGTCCATGTCACCGAAAGTGTATTCTATCCGCAAACCATTTTTCAGTTTAAATACTTTAAACTGATTTTTAAAAACACAATCATTAAAGCTGTACATATTTTGCAAAGCACGGTTTTTGTAATATGAAAAGGAGAGTTGCGACCTCATTATGTCGATATATTCAGTATTGGCCAAAGCATCTGCATCTGGATTTTGCGGATTGGTCATCCATGCTGCATTGTTGATTTTATCCTCGACAATCAAGTTTAAAGTATTGAAATCAAGCCTCAGTCGGTAACCGGTGTCTTCATAAACATCAGTTATATCCTTGCCGTTGATCTGCACATATTCAACAGAATCAGTATTGGCGGGAGCAATGGTTTGACCGGTCTTGCATCCACTTAGCATCGTGCATATTATCATAATCAGGAAAAATATCCTCTTCATCAAAACACCTCTAAAATCTTTGTCTTAATTCTTTAAGCATCATCATTGTAAATTCAAGCATCTGTGAAAATATATTGAAAAAAACCATAATGATAAACACCAATATCAACATGCTGCATATTGTAAGTACGGATGTGGCAAATGCTTTTGACAAGGAATAATCATGTATCTGCATGACACCGACAAACAAAAGAAATATAAACCATACCCAGGCAAAATTCAGAAAAAACGAAAGATATACGCCCTCATCCATAGATGCTATATTTGAAAACAGAATCGCAGGCACTCTCACTAGTGTCATGGGCAGACAGGCATATCCGAAAACCATCACAATATCCTTAAAAAACCCCTTTCCGTCCATTAAAGTCGTAACTGACCAATTGGCGACACAAAAGAGAAAGAAAACAAGAAGAACCTGTCGAAGCTCCATGATGACATCAAGCTTAACATTATACTGAGGATTAAAAAGAAATGAAAGCCCGGTTTTCAGATAAACATTGGTTATGAACCACAACGCCATATACAAAAAGGCAATTGACAAACTTCCTCTATTCTCGTACTTTAAATCCCAAAAGCCATCAAGAGGGTGCGTCAACACATGGAAGGAAAAACGAAAATTCTTTCTAGTCATTATCAGCACCTCCGAGCCTTCCGTGCTTCCTGTGTTTATAGAACAGTCTGAATGCAAATAATAAAAAAGCTATAATAATGAGTCCGGTCAAAAGCCTGTTAAGATTTTCCCTTAAAAATTGATTGCGAAATTCCTTGAAAGCCTCGCTATATCCGCTGACATAATTTTCTCCGCGGTAATTTCCCAATTTAAAATAGTGCATTGCCTGTTTATAGTCGTTATTCTTATAATATATACTCCCAATCTGCATATATCCCAGTTCAAAATTCGCATTAAACCGTGTTATCTCCTGCCAGAGCCCCATGCTTTTCTGATATTCACCCTCGTTGTAAAGATTATATGCCTGTCTGATTTTTGTAGCGTATTCGGACATTTTAAAGACAGTGATATTTGAATTCAGCATATCAGTCACGTATAGATAATCTCCATCAATCTCTATAGCGCTGGGAGACTTGAATGTCCCCAGCTGATTCCCCAGGTTTCCGAACGCATAGAGCATATATCCGTCCTTATTAAATACATTTATGTTTCCTGTTGCGTTATCTATATAATAGTAGTTGTCGTAATTATCTACACAGATATCTGTAATCATTGTATTCCGGGTGATTTGAAGCATGTTGCTGTTAACAGTCAAGATGTTTTTCCCATCCGGGCTTAGCTTTTTTACCTTGTTGGCTTCATTGGTAGCTTGTGTCACAACATATAAAAATCCTGTCTTGTCCATGGTGACATTTGTATATTCCAGAGGGATAAGCCTGGTCATCTGCTCCTTTTGCTGTTTGGATAAAATCCTTTTCCATATTAATTCAAATGGTGACGGATTTACCATGTTACTACCCAGAAACCCTAGAAACGTACCATCGGAATCAAACTGCATAATGCCGTTAAACTGGTCTTTTGCAATCACGTACAGCCGCTTTTCATTGTCAACTACAAGTTTTATTGGTTTGAAAACATAATTTTTACCAAAAATGTCACTATCAGGAACTTTTAAGACCGATAAAACATTCAGCTCGGTGTCAAATCTCACAATTCTCTGATTTCCTGTATCTGCAACATAAATCTCGCCATCGCTGCAGACAAAAACTCCCTTAGGCTCAGAAAAGCTTGAAATTTCTCCGGAAACCTTGAAATTTTTTATGACTTTCGTTACTTTAAATTCTGCATTGGTTACAACCACTTTATTGTCGACAGAATCGACAATATAAGCGTTATGGGTATCATCGATAAAAATGTCTGCCGGACTTTTCAGACTTTCTCCAATGTAAACCGAATCATATGAAGCCACCGGTATAAAAGGTGACGGACAGGGAGCCTGTTTCAGATAGCCCGTTCTTGTCGTGTAATTATACGCCTGGAATGGAAGGTCTGCAGATACATTCAGAAACAGTAACTGAAACACAACGGCTATGCTTGTTATGCAGGTTATAAATTTTAAGGGCTTCATGTTACTAGGTTACCTCCTTTTTTATTCTTTAATTCCAGACGATGTCATTGTTTCCATAATCAGTGACTGTGACAGTATGAAAAATGTCACAGGAACTATCATCATAATTACAGCTGCAGCCGCACCCGCACCCGCCCTTATTATTCCGCCTGCTGAAATCTGGCTGAATGCATATCCAAGAGTCTTTAACTCCTCTTTATAAATATAGGGAGTATTTCCAACGGTCCACAGATTCTGAAAAGCAAATATCGCCAATGTAAGCCAGGCTGGCTTGACCTGTGGAAAAACAATAAGCCAAAAGGTCTTATATTCGCTTGCACCGTCTATTTTTGCAGCCTCCAGAACAGTATCGGGTATTTGCACCATGAACTGTCGCATTAAAAACAGCCCCAGTGCTGTAGCGAACGTAGGAATAATAATGGACTTATAGTCATCAAGCCAATTCAATGAAGAAATAGTCATATAATTTGCAACGTCACCCACCACAGGATTGAACATCAATGCCAGTGTGATAAATCCAAAAAACAAAGGTATCCCGGGAGCTTTATGTTTTGCAAGCGGATAGGCAGCCATCGAGCACACCAATACATTTCCAACTGTTCCAATTATTGTAATCAGTATAGTGTTGAATATATATCTTGAGAATGGCACCCAGGTTGTGGACATAAGATCAAAAAGCATTCTATAATTTGAAAGCGTAGGGTTTTGCACAAATATTCTGGGAGGATAGATAAATATTTCATTAATGGGCTTGAATGCCTGATTAACCGCCAAAACCATAGGCATGATACTGAACAGGCCAAAAATTGACATGATCAGGATTATGACAAAATTCCCTGCGTTGGAGCGATTTGCACTTTTACCAGCCCTGCTCCCTATGAATAATCTCTTTAAAACGGCCATTGGCTTATATTTTCTCTTCATCACTTACCAACCCTTCTCAAAAAAGACTGCACCAGTTTGTTTGATCCGATACTTAATAGAAACAGGATTGTTGCAATGGCGCATGCATAACCTCTTTCAAAACGAATAAATCCATAATCTCTTACGCTCTGCATAATAGTCTGTGTTGCGTATCCTGTGCTTGGAAAGCCTGTCATGGCGGTTGGAATGGCCTCTACTCCAAATGACGCGGTAATTGAAAGAATTGCCGAGAGTAAAAGGTGTGGCGTCATAGAAGGCAGGGTGATGTACCAGAGTTCCTGCCACCGGTTTTTAACTCCGTCCACCATACCAGCTTCATACAATTGTCTGTCCACTGTTGCAAATCCCGCTCTCATGGCCAAAAAGGATGTCCCAAGGCTCACCCAGAGCTGAACTATTATAACAATCGCCATCATATATTGAGGATTCTGAAGCCAGGAAACCGGCTCCCTTATAAATCCGAACTGCAACAAGAAGCTGTTCAAGTATCCGTAAATGTCTGCATCGAATATGATCAGCCAAATGGTGAATACACTTCCTGAAATGGAAGGGGCATAAAAAACAAGAGTGGTAACCTCTCTGAAACCTTTCGGTATTTCGTTGATCACCCAGGCAAAAAACATGGAGAGAAAAAAACTTAGAGGACCTGTGATCAGAGCAAAGATAAGGGTGTTTTTGACAGCTATGCCAAAAACATCATCGTTTACAAAAAGATTAATGTAATTTTGCCACCCTAAAAACTGAGGAATTTCAAATACATTATAGCTTGTATAACTCAAAATAATTGAAAGTAGTACAGGAAAAACCGAGAAGAGGGAAAAGATTACGAAAAAAGGCAGCATAAGTATATAAGAACTTCTGTAAGATATAATTTCTTTCAAAAAACTTTTTTTATATTTCGGAATTGATTTATCAATCATTTTATCCACCTAAATTCATGTTAAATTCTTGTCTTCTTGCCTTGATTTCATTGTTGATTTTTTTATTCCATTCATAAAGAATTCCCCTTGGGTCACCGCCTGTTCCTACAGAATATCGCAAGGCTGTGCAGAGATATCTTCCTACAACATAGCTTCCCGGCAGTTCCGGCAGACCTTTGACATAAGCCCTTTGCTCGTTCATGGTTTTCATTGTCCTGGCCGGCCACGAAAGCTCGGAAAAGGCCTCAAGATTTGCAGTTGGCACTCTTCCTGACGGTCCTTGCAGTATCTCCATCTCTCTTGAATACTTGACCTGCATTTCTTTTGATGTCCACCACTTCAAAAACTCCCAGCTTTTGTCAGGCTGGCGTGTGTTTTTGAATATAACCGCTCCAGTTGTGCTTCCTACTTCACTGCAGTCAATGCTGCCATCGTCTTGCATGGTTCCTAAAATCTTAGCTACATCCCACATTCCTTTTATTTCAGGTGCGGATATGACAAGCTGGTTATAAAAAGTGACCGGAGCTATTACAATTGGTGCCTCCCCTGTGCGGAACCGGTTAAATGCATTCATTTTTTGCGTGATTTTATATTTGGTGTACAGATCTGTCCACTTCTCAAATGCGTTCAACCCCTTTTTTGTATTGACAAGGGTTTCGCTTTCTTCATCATTATAGAATTGTCCTTTTGACTGATATAAGAACATAAGGTATGTCTCTATGGTATCTTCGGTTATATTAGGAAGACCTATGTCATAATAGTTTTTATGCAGCTGAAAAAGAATACTGTAAAGCTCCTCCCATGTCCTTGGGAGTTCGATCCCGAGTTCGTCAAGTATGTCCTTTCTGTAGAACATCATCATGAATGTCTGAGTCTCAGGCAATGCGTACAGATGTCCGTTCAACGCAAAATTCACATAAGAACTTTTGTCAAATCTTTTTAAAATCTCATCTATATCCGAAAAGTTATTTAAATCATAGATGGCATTGCGGATTCCATAATTTACAGGCATGCTTCTGTCCTGCCCTAGTGCAACATCGGGACCCTTGCCGACTGCGACTGCTGGTAAAAGAACATCATTGTTAACAAGCCGGACATCGACACCGATCTTCTTTTTGCTGGTAAAGGAATTGTCGATCATATCCTTTATAACCTGTGCCTGGTCGCGTCCGGTGTTCAGCCAGAGGGTTATGTTCTTGTCTTTGCTGTCAGCGGAGCCGAGGTTATTGTAATCGCTGAAAAAAGAATTGATAAAGGAACGGAATTCATAGCCTGCTTTCTGCAAAAAGCTTTCGTTGGCTGTCGGTACGGCTGATTCGGGAGATGAAATCTGAATATAATCCAGTAATAACGGCTGTTTGGTTGCCGATAATATAAAATTTGCAACTCCGCTTATGTTTGTCTCAAACGAGCCAAGACTTGTGGGAATTGTAGAACTGTCACCTGCAAACTTATCAAGCTGTAAAAAAAGTTTTTGGAAGGTTATATAATTACTGCCTTTTCCGCCTGACTTGCCTGCTACTATATCAGCAATCTTTTTCAATCTTGCGCTTTCAGTTTTAAAAATACCCATGCATTCAGGGATCTGCTGTTCAATGAAATAATCGCGGTTAGGGTCGGGATAAAGACCGACAACCATTCTTATTTTACGGGTTATCGAGTTCAGATTTTTTACGATTTCTCCTACTTCTATCAATATATCAGTCAGATACCCCAGGTTGTTTTCGAGTGAAATGGTATGATTACCTGCTGATAAGTAAAATTTATAAGGAGTCTTGTTTCCAGGTGTAACAATCTGCCATGCGTCATCGTATCCTACCTCGATCTGTTTTGCTTCGGTAAAAGGGATTTCACCATCTATATAAAAGCTTCTGGTTGATATGCTGTCATCAAGATAATTTTGCTTGCATCTCAAATTTATCTTGTATAATCCTGCATTCTCAACTGTAAACTCCCATGTCAGTCTTTGTCTTGGATTGCTCCAATTAATTCCGCCTATAGTGTTAAGTTTTACGGTTGCAAGCGAATTTGGAATAGTTATTGGTGAGGATCTGTCATTAAAAGGATATAGGGTCGGGTCGGACTTATATTTTGCATCCTCTCCCTGTAACTCGATTTTTACATTTTTTGCCACATCCTTGTAACCCATGACATCCCACTTAGATAAAACATCCATATACCCGGACGGTTGAATTTTCTTAAATAATCTAATCTTGCTTATCGCCATAGGTTCATTGACGGCATTAAGTGTTATAGTGTTTTCCCCTTCTTTCAAGTAAAAAAGAAATGGCTCGTCGTAATACCCCTGATTGTCGGTAAACTGCCCGGTCATCCAAACTTGTTTTTCATTCTGTTCAGGCTTGAATTCATTGCCTTTGCCGTCCTTTACAACTGCCTGGGCATTTTGCCACAACCGCTGAAAAACAATGCTAGATGCTTCAGAAAAGGGAATTGCTCCATTTATAAGTATTTCACGTTCAATAGGGTTGCCCTTGCCTTCGAGGGGGTAATAGTCTATCTCAATATTGTACAATCCGGGTGTTTTAACAGTTATACGATAGGTTACTGAACTTGATTCTCCTGTTGTTATAATGCCTTCGCCTTTTCCATCAAGATTGTCGATAATGCTAACGCCGCTGCTTTTCTCCCTGTCATAGCTCCGTCCTGAAACGATAATCGGTCGATCCGGTCTTAAGGCGCTGTTATGCTGCATTCTATAATCGGAATAATTGCCGATTATAATTGCACTGGGAACAGAGGCCTTTTTTATTATACCGGTACTATCCGTAGCATAGGCGCCCGGATAAATATCAGTGAATATAAATAAGCTAATTGTAAAACATATAATAAATTTAAATAACCTTGATCGTATCATTCAGACCATCCAATTCTTTTCTCACATTAACCGTCAGACTTTATCCCCGCCCAGGCAAAATAATCAGACGGCACAACTATCACTGCTGTCATTTCAGGTACAGATGCCACCTTGTGGAGATTTTTGTCCTTGTATTGATATATTGTCTGACTGTCTTCGCTGCGGTAATAGAAGTTCTCTAAATATCCATTTTTTAGAGCAATATACCCTTCTGTCATTTGTTGATAATACATCGGATTGAGATTTTCCTTTTCTCTGCCCGGTACTACTTCCTTTAGTATTACAGCTTCTATGCCGGTTTCCTCACAATGCTCGTTCCAGCCGGTAATTACAATAGTCTTTGGCTTACGCTTAACCGCCTCCAGCCAAGCATTTTGATATCGCTTGCCATTTTCTCTTGAGACAGGTTCATATTCGGTGCCCATATTGTTATGACTTCTTGACCAACCAGCAGTTATACCATAAATTTCGGACTGAGGATATTGAGTGTCAAAAACCCATCCAAACATACCGATGTTATCAAGATTATATTTTCTGATATATGGCGTGCCGAGTGAAGTCATTCCTGCTGCAGGTCTGATTGTAAATCTCTCGTCCTTGTAAGCAAAATTTATTGGGTTGTTAAAATTTACAAATAACGGTTTGCCGTTCCATATAAAATAGTTATCTTTATACATCCTTGAGTAGCCGTAAAAAATATCCATTTCCTTTTTCATAAGTTCCGCATTCTTTTCAATCAGAGGACGGCCTCCGGCAAAACAGAGCTTAGGTGCTTTTTCACCTAACTCGGAGGCAATCTCGAATCCATTGTCAATAGCTAATGCAAGTGCTCCATTGTCAACCATATGATAGTTTGTATCGTCATAAATAAGGTAGTCAATCCCTATACTTTTAAGATAAGTAAAATCCTTTTTTATTTTAACCTTATCATCTGATGAATAGTAGCCATCTACAACAGGCTTTGATCGTGATTCTATATCCCAACGTTCTGGATACTCGTCGTCATGCTTTGAATAAAAAACTTCATACCAGGTTCCAACAACTGATGAGTAATATTGTTCGATTGTATCTTTTGCCGTCGAAGAGACTGCCTTGCTATCAGCAACCGGTTTACTGATCACCGAAGAAGGGGTGTTGTTGCATCCTGCAATAATTGTACATGATAAAAGAATTATAGATATCAAGCCTTTGTTCTTAAATTCCGTCATAAAAAACCTCGTTTAATTATTATTTTTGAAAATTCAGTTTTTTGCATTTGCCTCCATTGTCATTTGAAGTATTTGTGCCTGGATTTTTGGTGTCACGCTTGTAATACCGGACTGTATATCAATTTTACCATCTGCGAGGGGGAACCAAAGCTCCGAATTCAATATGCTGCCTATTAAAAAGTTACCCAGATAGCTTGGCACATTATATTTATAGCCGGTAGTTAAAAACTCCTTGTTGTTTTCATAGATCTTCTCCATTCCGTTCCATGCATCCACAGTGTAATAAATATCAAAAGCATCGCTTTTTTCGACTGCGAAGGATTTGCTTTTATCCCAAAGGCATAAATAATCTGCAAGCAGACTTGTCAGAGCCTTTTTGTCGAGTTTGGTCTGAGGGGTGATTGCATATACAATGTTCAAAGTTGGTGCGTGAAGATAATAATCCTTTGCATCGGGTCCTTTAGGGAAGAAAGTATAACCTAAATCGTCGGCATTCATACCCTTGTTGACACAAAGGGGACCATACTCTGCCAGATATGTAAAAAATGCAACTTTGTTATTATAGAAAAGACCAAACATCTCCATATCATCGGTAGTCCCTACTTTAGGCACAACCTTGTATGTTTTTACAAGGTCATACGCCCATTGTATAGCCCGCTTGTTCGGTTCGGTATCCAGATTGAATTTTGGCTTGTTAGGATTTGACTTGTCAATCAATGTCCCACCATTTGTAATAATCGCATTTTCAAAAAGATAGGTATCGTAATATCCCCATTGGTCGGTCTTTCCGTCACCGTTCGTATCCTTGGTCAGCTTCTTGCACATTTCAAGAAATTTATCCCATGTCCATTCATTTTTCTTGACAAGCTCGGCTGGATCAACGATATTTTCTTTTTTTAACAACGCCTTATTATACCATAGTCCACCGGTTGGTGTTTGTGCGCCCTCGAACAAGCCATATTTCTTACCGGCCCACATGAGGTTTCCCTTAGGATCCGAGTCTTTCCAGTTAGGGTCGTTTTCAAATTCATAGTAGTCACTTAGAGGTGTAACCATGTTTTTTGAGATAAAACTAGGGAATACATTATACCAGTAAGGCACCCAGATATCGCACTCGGCAGTTCCGGACAGTGCCGCTGCTGTCATTTTGATTACGGCTGATTGGTAATCAACCTTCTGGAACTGGATTTTACAATTATATCGTTTTTCTACATCCTTCCAGCTTTGATATTGAATTGTGCTGCTTCTCGGAGCCGGATAGTGAGACCAGAACTTTACAGTCTCCCCCTTTAGATCATAAACAGGTTTTTGATAATTCCCGCTTGTGTTCTTGCTGCCGGTGGAACTCGAATTTGAACCGCTATTTCCGGCACAGCCGCTCAAAACTGAAAAGCAAATAAATAATGCTGTAAGAAATGCTATTCCTCTGTAAGATTTTTTAATTGTCATAAGAATCCCTCTTTCTATAAATTATATTTATGTCTTACTTATTTTCAAGTCTTGTCGGCTTGTTTTTGTTTTCGCTGTCTGATGAAAAAAGCCACGGCTCCGCTAAGTATCAAAGCTATTGATGCCAATATTATCAGCAGAACAGAATTTGAGAAAAAACCTTTATTTGACAAATCTTCTGAAACAGCACTGTAATTGGAACTGCTGGCACTGCTTTGCGATAAAACTTCAGATCTTGGCTCTTCCAATTCTATAAACTCAGAGTCAACATATTTCATTTCATCGATAAAGTACTCCATGGTGATTGCCTTGCCTGTCGACTCCTCAAATGCAATTTCAATTGATTTAATAACTTGATCAGCTGGCAATTCAGCCTTAAAATACTGCCAGCCAAAATAAATCTGTTTGTTTTGAGGAAACCCTCCGTATTCAATACAATCCGCACTCTTTTGAGGATACCTTCCTAAATCAAGTCTTTTACCTTCCGTAGTTATACCAATGACTCTCAATGAAGAACGGGGGTCGCCTTTCACCCGTGGATTGTTTGATGCGTTAAATATTTTAAAGCTGAATATACCACCTTTAACGCCCTTCTCTAAATCCTTTTTAATAGTTGCCTTGCTGGAGGCGTTTCCGTTTATCAGGTAATCGATATTTATATCAAGTGCTGAAGTACCGTTTAATATAAAAGCAGGATTATTTATGTCGCTTAATTGGTCGACAATGCCATAATCAGCTGACCAAACCATGGGATCCTCACCATCAAATACAACATTCGAAGCCTTTTCGGTGTTATTAAAACTAATATCATCAATTGTGCAATGGTTTACCCCCGGCCAGCTTGGATTGGGTATGGATGGATAATAGTTTTGATAATTGAGTACCGGATTTTCAATCTTATATATTTTTATCTCCATTTTCTCTATGTAAATACCGGCAGGCATGTCCTTTTCATAATGGAGCCAGCCCACTCCTGAATTAGGCATGTCCCTGTTACCGCTAAAAGGCATTCCCTCTTCATCAAACATTTTTCCAAGCGAATATGCTTTCCCGTCTTTATCATAGCCTACAGCTTCCAGTCCGAAAGACCCCTGTGCAAAATAATTGCTGAACCAAAAATAAAAGCTGAACCGGCCACCTTTTAATGGCACTGGAAGGACCTTGAAAAGCGAATCCTCTGCTTTCCCGCCTCTGACTTTCGTGGGAACTCCATTTTTATTAACAGTAGCATTTAGATAGGTTAACCAAAGCATTGCAAGGTTATCTGGATCCTCTTTGGTTCGAATTTTCGCAGACGGAATGGTTTTGACAGCCTCTTGATTTATTAACCGTATATGGTCCTGCTCGATCCATACATTTGCGCCTGCAGGAGCTTCATAAAACTCACTGCTGTACCAGTCCCGTTCACTGTCCTTGACACTTACGCCTGTGTTTTTAACGGGCTTTTCGTAAACAGGCTTTAATGCTTCAAAAGAACTGTCTATAAACTTTATTTCGTCAATGTAATATTTCATTATTATATGCCATCCCACTGACTCTTCAAGCAATATGTCAACTGCTTTTATCACTTTGTCTGACGGCATGTTTGTAATATAATACTGCCATCCGTAAAAAATCTGTGAATTTTTTGGAATACCCCCGAAATTGATAAAACCATCAGGATTATCCGGGTATTTATCCAATAGTATCCTGGTTCCGTCGGTTGCAGTTGCAATTACTCGAACCGTTGTCTTCGGTTGACCCTTTACACCAGAATTCGATGTGTTGTATATCTTGAAAGCAAACCTGCCACCCTTGACTCCTTTATCTAAATCCTTATGCAGATTTACACGGCTGCGTAGATTTTTGTTCATTTTGAAATCTGCATTTATTTCAAGTGCGGTCGTCCCGTTCGCAATAAAGCGCGGAATATTGCTTTCATTTATTTGACTTACAGTTCCGTAGTCGATTTTCCATGTTGCAGGATTCTCGCCGTCAAATACCACATTTTGATCTTTTGTAGTGTTTTTATAACTTATTTCATCAATTACAGAATAGTATTCATTCGCCCAGCTTGGATTGGGTATCGAAGAATAATAAGGAGCCTTGACAGGGTTTTCAATTACAAACATTCTGATCTCGATTTTTTCAATAAAAACATTTGCCGGTATATTTCCCAGATAGTGATTCCAGCCTACTCCATAGCCCTTCAAATCTTTATGTCCGCTAAAAAGCAATCCTTCCTTGTCAAACATTTTGCCAAATGAATACGCCTTGCCGTTTTTATCATAGCCAATTGCCTCGAGTCCGAATGATCCACTGGCATACATATTGGATAGCCATAGATAGAAACTGAATTTTCCGCCCTTTAAAGGTACCGGCAGGTCTTTAAATATTGACAGTTCTTTTCTGGAATCCCTTATCTTTGTGGGGACCCCGCTCTTACTGACAGTTGCATTAATAAATTGCATCCAAAGCATAGCCGTGTCGTCGCGGTCCGTTGCGGTCCTGGTGGACATTGCCGTCCCGGCTGTGCCGGCGGTGATCAGGCGGATATGGTCCTGCTGGTTCCAATTATTACCTGGCGCATTGTAATACTCATTTCCGTACCAGTCCCTTTCAGTGTCGTTTATGGTTGTTCCGATTTCTGGCTCAACTGCCAGATCTGTAAAAACGGAATCCATGAATTTTATCTCATCTACAAAATATTTTATCGCTACACTCTGAAGCGTACTTTCCTCGAACACAAGGTCTATAGCCTTTATAGTCTTGTCGACAGGAAGATTGGCAACATAATACTGCCAGCCGAAATATATCTGCCCGGTTACCGGGTTCCCGCCGTACTCGATGTAGCCTGTTTCATCGCTCGGATACCTTCCTAAATCAACTTTCGAACCATCGGTTGCCGTGGCAACGGCCCTGACAGACGAACGCGGTTGACCATCAATCCTTGAATTGACTGAATAGTTAAACACCTTATAACTGAATCTGCCTCCCCTGACCCCTTTCACAAGGGACTTATGCACCTTGACGCTGCTTAATGCCCTGTAATCAGCGGTAATATCGAGAGCACTGGTTCCATTTGTGATAAAGCGAGAAAATTGATTACTCACATTAGTTACAGATCCGTAATCGGCATTCCACGTTGCAGGATCCTCTCCGTCAAAGACAGTGTTTACAGGAGTAGTGGTGTCCTTGATGCTTATTTCATCAATGACGCTGTAACACATATCCGGCCAGCTCGGATTGGGTATTGATGCATAAAACGGTGCGGCAGGTGTGTAGTTATCCCGCACATACATTCTTATGGCCATTTTTTCGACGATTACATCAGCCGGCATATCGCACTCATAATGAGTCCATCCGTTTGAAAGACCCGGATTTGGATTGACTGCGTTTCCGTCCCCCACGCTCCACTGGATTCCAGTGTTGTTAAAGGGCTTGCCCAAAGAATAGGCGGTCCCGCCTGCATCATAGGCAATAGCTTCAAGTCCGAAGGCCAGGTTTGCATAATGGTTGGAAAGCCAGAAATAGAAACTGAATCTGCCACCCTTTATAGGTGTTGAAAGATTCTTATAGATTGTCAAATCTTTTTGAGGTCTGACGGAATTATTGATGTATTGCATCCAAAGCATGGCCGTGTCGTCGCTGTCCGTCGCGGTCCGGGTGGCCATGGCCGCCCCGGCTGTGCCGGCGCTGATTAGACGGATATGGTCCTGTTGATTTCCGCCATTCGAGGGTGAAGTATAATACTCGCTGCCATACCAGTCTCTTTCGGTGTCGTTTATGGTCACTAATTCAATATTGTTCTGTGCAATAACTCCGAAGGATATTACGCTTGAGAGAAGACAGCCTATGATTAATAATGATACTGTTCTTAAAATACTTTTATCCATGCAATTTGTCCCCTTACCCGAAATAAACATCATTTAAAAAAATACAAGAAGCCGCATATTTTTAAGCAATTATTAAATCGTTTTATTACAAAATCAAGATACCACACCCCTTACTAATTGTCAATATTATTAGGTTTAATATTCAATTGTTAGATGATAGTTTAACCTATTATACTATATAAAGCAATTCATTATAGAAATTTACATAATGTTCAATTTTTTCTAATATTTTTTTGTATTGCTTTCTTTCATCTTTTGATTGAAATGTAGATTTTCAAGAATGTCCTCAAACCAATTATTATCAACAATATTAATTATACCGATAAATAATTTATCATCCCGTTTTTGAATGTTTTATTATGCATCTTCGACAATTTGAAGTATTGACATTCAATAATTGTTGTGATAGTATGAACTTAGACCTCTGTAAATCGTTTTAATATTTTAATTTAGACATGATAAAGACGATTTAAAGAAATATGAACTTTTTTCCAACGGTATTTATCCAAATTATTAAAAAGAGAGGTATTTATTATGAAAAAAAAGTTATCGACGAAGCTATTGATTTTCCTTATGAG
>CAZZCN010000007.1:0-67491 GCA_964652975.1 uncultured Oscillospiraceae bacterium
GCTGTGATATCCCTTGTCCAATCTCCCGACACTGCAAGATTAGGAAACGGTTTTTGGGAAACTTTGATATTCCTTAGTGCTTCTGTTTCATCTTTTAAAACTACTGCACTGCAAAATGTCAGTCTAACGGTTTTGCTATCAATAAGTGTTGCTCTCTCTAATGTAGGTTTATCTATAATATTCGTATAAGCAACATCATATCCAACATCACTTGGCACATTAGCTACAACTGATGAATAACCATCGATACCTGTTGCAATTGTACCAACACCATCATTGTTATCCACCTGTGCTTCGCAAATTCTGATTACACCAAGACTGCTGTTGTTATGGTCGCTTGTAAGATTGGCAATATAAATATTGTCCGCAACCTTCGTAATGGAACTTAAAGAAATTTGCCAATCCCCGTTGTATGGAGGGTTTGGGGTTGGAGAATTTGAAACAAAAAATGCTTGATATGCATTTGTCGACAATGTTACTGATTGATTAAATTCCATTACTATTTTTCTGCTGTCTAACCTGTAGGCATTGATAAGCTGAGGTCTGGTTTTTAATTCTACATAGTCAACATCATAACCGGTAGTTGAATTATATCTTGCAAAAGCAGGAATACTTAAAGCAGAATTATTGACAATATTTCCCAATCCCAGGTCGGTATCAACCTGTCCATCCGATAATCTAAATACACCTTTTTGTCCAATTGTATCTAATGGACTTGATAAATTAAACTGCCTTGTTGTACCGTCGATATTTGTTGTGCTTGAGCATGCAATCTGCCAATTTCCTGCCATGGCAAGATCGGGATTGAAATTTGAAGCTACAAACGCGTGGTTGTGTATGCTTGAATACAACGAAACATTATCAGTAAATTTAGCAACAACTGCTAATGAATCTTTGATATAAGCCTCTTTTAACATAGGATTATATCTCACAGCGGCAACATCATGTCCGGAAGCGGATGGGTCTGTAGCTTTAACCCCTTTAAGTCCCGAAGAGTCTTTAACTACCCTTTCAATATTGTCATCCGTGTCCGGAGAGCCAATATATTCGCTTATTCTAATATAGCCAAAGTAATTTGAAGAGGTCAGTGCCGTGGAAAGGGTTGCTCTATATTTCGTATCATTTGTACCTGGTATGACGGCTACAGAGGATGTATTTATTTGCCAGCTTCCATTTACACCAGGATTCGGATTTGGTATATCGGAAGCATAAACACAGTTTGAAGGCGTTACCCCAAAGCTTACACCCTTGTCAAATTCCATTACAATATGTGTGGAATCTTCAACATAAGCTGAAATAAGCTTTGGATTATCAGGAAAGGTATACGTAACAGCTGCAACATCATAACCACTGCTTGATGGATTGGTTGACTTTAAAGCCATCGTTCCTGAAATATCTTTAACTACAGAAATATAATCGGTATTATCGACTATACCTTCATCTATGCGAAGAACACCAGTTTGTGATGCAGTAAGTACGCCTGAGAATGTTACATTATAAGTTCTTGCATCAACCTGTGAAACACTGATTGCATAACAATAGTTGCTTGCGGGTGTTGGTGAACTGGAAAGGAAGATATAACTGCTGATGTTTTGAGCCAAGGTGACATCATTACTGAATTTCATCTGAGCATAAGTTTTGGAGTTTGAAATGTCAACGCTTGTTATTTGTGCACTTGTTAAAACAGGCTGATTAGGGAGAATATAGGACACAGCTGATACATCGTATCCGGGGTAGCAAGAATAGTTGCTGTCTACATTGACCTTACCGTCATAACTGGTCATTATCTGACCAATATTATTATCCGTATCCTCTCTGGTGTATTCAACGATTCTAATTACACCGGAAGCATTTAAAGATATTGGTGAATTTAAAACCACCGACCATGTTATATTATCTGATGTTGTCATACTGGAAACACCAATTTGCCAGCTTCCACCCATACCTGGATTCGGAAAAGGAACATCACTTACAAACACACAGCTTGAAGGGTTGATTCCACTTGCAAATTTTACTGCACTGGTAAACTTCATTTGAATATGTGTACTGTCTACTACAGTTGCTCTTTCTATGGCAGGAATCGCAACCGGGACAAAATCAACTGCTGCAACATCATATCCTACGTCGGATGGATAATTGGAACTGACTCCTACTATTCCTGAAACATCTGTTGCAATGTTTGACACCACATTATCGGAGTCAGGGCTTGTGTCATTCTCTGACATACGAAAAACCCCGGTTCTTTTATCCATATCAATAGGAGCCGCAAGAACAATTCTATATGTACAGTCATCAATCTTTGACATGCCGGAAACTCCAATCTGCCAATCCCCATTATTAGGCGGGTTCGGATTTGCATTATTGGAAACAAAGAAATGATGCGTGGGATTTGTATCCTTAAATTCTATCGGTCCGCTAAATTTAATGATAGCAGTCAAAGTGTCTTCAAAAACACAACTTGCCAAAGTTGGATTGCCTGGCAGGGTATAACCAATGTATCCAACATCCCAACCGACGCTTGAAGGAGAGTTCGCAACTACTCCTATCAAACCCGAGGTATCCGTTATAACATTCGAAAGATAATTATCGCCATCGACATTCATTTCAGAAATTCTTACAACTCCGGTTTTCCCATATTCAATCGGAGAAGAAAGAGTCAATCTGAAGGTTGAATCGTTAATACCGGTAATTACCGACACTCCTACCTGCCAATCACCGTTATATGGTGGGTTTGGGTTAGAATTATTTGAAATATATACATAACTAAGAGGATTGATATTATTGGCAAATTTTACTCCTTTGTCAAATTTGACAACAATATGTGTTGCATCTTCAACATTTGCACTAATCAGCTGTGGTGCAGATGGAAAGGAATAAGCAACAGCAGCATAATCAGACTGAGACAATGAACCATATGTGCTTTGCATTCCAATCAGACCGGTTATATCCGTAATCGGATTTTTTATAACATTATCATTATCAATACCTGACTCGGTGATTTTTAAATATCCCGACTGATTATACGGAATGTTAGATTGTAATGTTATACGAAGCACATTACTGTCTATTTTCCTGACATTAGCAGCATTAATTGTCCAGGAAGGATTGGTTGGATCTGAAACTAATTTAAAGCAAGAGGAGACAGTATCCATGTCTGTCAGCTTAATTTCATCTGAAAAGGTAGCTCTTATATGCGAACTATCCTCGATAACCGCACCCGATAAGGCGGGTCCATTCCCGGTTGGAATTGAATAGTTTTGAGCAGTAACATCATATCCTGTATCAGATGGATTATTAGCTGATACGCCAACAGCATTTGTTGAATCTCTTACTATCGCACTTAGAGTTGAATTGGAGTCAACTGAATCTTCGACTATCCTGACAACCCCTGTTTTATCACGGTCAAGAGGAGATTCAAGCATAATTTCCCACTTGCTGTCACTTATTTTTGACAGCATTTTAACAGGTATCTGCCAGCTTCCGTTCACACCTGGATTCGGATTAGGAACATCAGAAGCAAAAATGTAATTTATTGCGTTTGCTTCGCCGACTGTCCAAAAAATGTCCTGGCTAAAATTCAATACAAGATGCAAATCATCCTTAATCTCAACACTTGTTAATGATGGATTATAGCTTATGGCAGTCACGTCATAGCCAACGGTTGAAGGATAGTTTGCTTCTACACCATATGTATTCGCAGAGTCCTTCAAAACCCCTGAAATATCGTTATTAGAGTCCACAGCCGCTTCAACGATTCTTATAACTCCAGCTTTTTCTGCTGGAAGAGCAAAAGCTAATGCAACTCTCCACTTCGTATTGTTAGACCCACTCACCGCGGTTACGGAGGTGGCGGCAATTTGGAAGCTATCCCCTTGGAGAGATGGGTTCGGGGTGTCGCTCGCAAATACATACCATTGTGGATTTGCGGTCTGCCAGCTGACAGCGCTGTCAAAAGTCATAATAATATGCGTGCTGTCTTCAACTACGGCCCCAACAATGTCAGGATTGTTGCCGATTGCTCCAACACCAAAAGTGCCGGCAAAACTACTCAGCATGAAAATTATAACAACAGCAATTGTTTTTAAT
The DNA here is from genome assembly GCA_964652975.1 of uncultured Oscillospiraceae bacterium. GTDB lineage: Bacteria > Bacillota > Clostridia > Saccharofermentanales > UBA5734 > CAZZCN01. Next base: position 4,087 of record CAZZCN010000007.1, read on the forward strand.
CTCTTACCTTGTGATATATTTTTCTTACTAATGATTACCACTCCTTAATCACTATGTGGCCTGTAAAGGCTAAAAAACATCTTACTTGGAATTTACTTTTTTGTATATCTCATAATTTTCCTTGCCAACCATTTCTAATCCTGCACTCATCAGTTCATCTCTCATTTGCTTGACCATGCCTCTTGCTTCATCGTCAGATTTCGATTTTACTACAATGGCTGTACGCCATTTCTCAAGTATTGTTCCGAAATCATTCATTTTTTGCTTATAAATCGGTCCTTTTTCTGCGTACATGAACTTATCATAGGTTATATCATTAAAAATATCCGCAAATCCGTTTGCTCTGGCGATTTTATGAAATTCCCGCTGTCCCGGAGAATTTTTAAAAGAGATGTCAACCTGTGATTGTTTTGTAACACCGGGTCCTGCAATCCAATAGCACCAAGGAGAACACTTGTCTGAATTTTTTGTACCATCTAATAATGCTTTGATAAACGGAGCATTAAAGGTAAGCTCCTTGTCTTGATCTATATACCAGTAGCCATCGTCTTTACTTGGAGCGCCCCACCATGATACTGTATTTCCTAACTTTGTATTTTGCCAGTTTATGTATTTCATAAGTCTTTCAGGATCCTGAACATTCTTGCTTACAATGGCAATAGTTGCACCAAGGGAATTGTAGTTATTCCATTTATTATCACTGTTAGCTTTTAATCTCGGCATTTTAAAGTTAACAAATTTCCCGGGCGCTTTCTTTCTTAATAAAGCCCCTTCAATATTATCACCAAAATCAGCAATACTTCCAAAATATACTCCATATTTTCCTTGTTTTGCTTTTTCCAGCCTGTCTTCAGATGTATCAGTTAAACAACTCTTGTCAATAAGCTGTTCTCTGTATAGTTTTGATAGAAATACATACGCATCCTCCCAGCCCTTTGACATAAATGATTCATAAAGAGTTTTATTGGCATCGTCAATAACATAACGGGTTGGAGATCCCCCAAAACCAACATAGAACAAGAAATCATAAAAATTTGTCATATTAAAAGGAACAAAATCCTTGTATTTCGGATCATTTTTTGGAACATTATCCCTTATAGCTTTTAAAAATCGATAAAATTCATCAAACGTTACAGGTGCTTCCATATTTGTAATTTTAAACATATCATCTCTTATAGCTGTAACAACATTGTCACCTACTGAATCATCCAGACGTTCTTTTGTTTTTACAAAACCGGGTAGCATAAACAGCTTGGAACTGTCCGGGTCTCTGAAATAATCCAACGTATCCTTGTTCACAAATGACATATAGTCCGGCATTATGTTTAAATAATTATCAATCGGTAAAAGCAAATCGCTGTCAGCAAAAGTTTGCAATATAGAGCGCATCCCGCTGTTTGCAACAATAACGTCCGGCATCTCGCCGGTTGCCACCATAAGACTTAATTTGGTCTGCATACTCTCTCCGGTTGGCCAGGACCCTTCAAAATCAATTTTTAGGTTATCAAGAAGCCATTGATGTTGAAGTTGATTATTACCAAGTTTGCTGTTACCTTCCAAATAACCTGTTATTTTCATAACATCTGTATAATCTTCAAGTTTTTTGCCCGGATCAGCTATCGAATTCGCACTGCCATTTGAACTTGTCCCTCCCTTGCCTCCATTGCAGGATGAAAGGATAGATGCAATTAAAACAATAACAATTATGACCGACAATCTCTTTTTCATATAAAATCCTCCATTTATTGTATGATCTTTTCTACTTCTTATCTAGCTTTATATGTTAACAATATTGCTTTCTGTATCTTTAATGAAACATTAATGGTTAACCCTTTTGTCATTAAGTCACTGCCTTTCGCAGCAACCACAACTTTTTTCGTGTCATAATCAGTAATTTCATAAGTTTTCCTCTTGTCAAGTCCTGAAAATCGAAAGGTTTGTTCTTTTATATTACCGGTGTTTTTTCTTTTGAATACTTGCACCATGCCTGTATTTTCATCCGGGCTGTTAAACTGCCATGCCATCCAGTCTTTTTCTATCGAAGAATAGTACGACATGGGATAATAATCACCATAGAAATACTTTGCAACATCAGCCTGCTCATTTAAAACATCTATACATGCTTTATTATATTTGTTAACGTCTTTTAGCGAGAAAGCAAGAAACATTTGAGGTGCCAGGCAGCTTCTAAATTCATAACTTAAGTCCTTGACCGCCGGAGCATCCGCACTTCCATTTAAAAATGAACCGCCACTGATTGGCATTACCATATTAACACCATAAGTATTACATTGTGTTGTTGTAAGGTAAAAGCATCTCTCTGTTCTGAATAAAGGTATTCCTCTTTTTAATTGTTCCATATCTGTTCTTCTGCCATATAGATCAATATACATACTTGGAGAAATGTCCATAATATCATCAAAAAACTTAAGCCTGTTTTGAACATACATATTTTCAGTGTAGCCATAACGGTCATAGCTGTCCTTGCTCCTTAAGTACCATTCTGAATTCATATTATGGTCCTCTCTGTAAACATCCACGCCATTATCCTTTATACTCTTCACTATTGTATCCGTCATCCATTTTGCTGCTTCATTATTGGAAAAATCAAATAAGTTGAACCCTGCCCAGGTATCCTGGCCACCTGGCACCACCTTTAACTGTAGCAGCCATTCTTTGTGATTATTGAATATATCAGTACCAGGCATAACCCTTTCAGGTTCATACCAGACCAATGTTCTTATGTTGTTTGCATGAGCAGTCTCTTGAATTGGTTTTAGACCATTTGGAAATCTTGTGGCATCGGGGGTAAGATTTCCCATTGGGTAGTCCCATTTCGGATTATAAGGTGATTGAGTAACCCACCCGGCATCCATTAACCATCCGTTTATATTAAAACCTGCCTCTTTAAATTTCTTGATTGCATTAACCTGGTTTTCTTCAGTGGCATTTTGCATCAGATTATAGTCAACAGAACTGCTTGCCCATCTCTCAGGACCAATTGGCTTGCCGTTATTGGTTTTTGGAACAACATCATCCAGCTGAAATTTCCTGAAAATATTCTGGCTTCGAATAAAATCCTTCTCCCAGAACATAACCGTCATTAAAGGTGAACGGATTTTTTCACCAGGCTGGAGAATTACCTGCAAAGTTTTTTGACCGGCAGTTATATTGCAGCTTTTCAAATCAGTTTCGGATTGCTTGAAATTTGCAATCCAGGTAGCCGACCAGCCTACACTTACCAATAAACCTTCTTTGCCCCAGTCTGCTTTATCATTTAACCATTCAACGTTAAAAACCGACATCCAGTTGAATGTTGAATGATCTCCCCATGCTCCGATTGAATGCGTCTGCCCCTTTCTAAATTCAAAAACATATGGCCTGTAAGATTCAGACGAGTTAAAGGAGCCATTCCAGGTATGAAGGATATATCCACGAGTATCATCTTCCTTGGACAAATTCATGTCAAATGAATTTAAGCCATTGATAAGCGGAGTAGGACCATTACCGATATTTTTTATATAAACTGTCCATTCAATAGTCGGTGTTCTAAAATACCTGGTTGCTTCAACTGATATTTGCACATTATTTGTCGGGTGAGTGTATGTTATTTCTCTTTTCGTAAAAGCAGATGTTTTTACTTCCGGGCTGATGGTTTTCTTGTACTCTTTGATAACTTTGGAGAAGTCCGCTCCACCGATTTTTACAGAAAAGGGAAGCACTTCTGCATCTGCCAAGAAGCTTTTTTCAAAAAAGTCTGCTGCCTTATTCATTTCATCATCAGTTATTTTAGCATTGTCGTTGTCTAGTAAATCAGGTCTATCATCCGAATAAACCAGCTCAGCACCAGCTGAAGATGCAAGTGAATAAGATACCGGACTTTTTGTGTCAGTAGATTTTTCTTCTTGCGATGTAGATGGTTTGCATGATGCAATTACCAGAAGAACTAAAAGCAATGAGATTGTAGCTAATATCTTTTTCATGTTTCTTACTTCCTTACTTGCTCATTGTAATTGGTATGCCTGCAATGTCATAAGCTTTTTCATCACCTGCAATACGTCCGCATAAAGCGTACATCCCTGAAACATCCGTGACAATGCCACCGAGTGATCCGTTCTTATCTGTTCCAATGTTTTCAATTATCCTTATCTCACCAAAAGGGTCGATAATCTCTTCACTCAATGTAGCTTCATATCTGTAATCATTAATTTTTGTTACTTCCTTGACATTGATTTCCGCACCGGCACCTGGCGAATCAGGAGTCATCAGACCACAATAAAAAACCACGGTTTTAGGATCAACTAAGAATTTAGCAGGCATGTTAAATTCAAAAGCAACCCGTTTGTTATCAATCTTATCTGCTCTAATAAGCATTAACTGTTGCGGGACTGTAAAACGGAATAGATATTGGTCCGTAGCAAAAGTAACATAGTCCCTGGTGGCTGTATATGGGTAATTAGCAACCATGGGAGCTCCATTTGCCTTGTTCACCAGACGATTGATTATCGCATCCTTGGGATTTTGTTCATTGTCGGTTACACTAACGCAAAAGCTATCGACGAGGCATCCTGTGAAATGAACTTTATAAGTCATATCGTCCATTTTTTCAACCATCCAGATTTTGTAATTCAAGCTGCCAATATACCCGGTTGGTGAAGAAATCTGTAAGATTTCTGCAGGGTCACCCTTGAATTTTACAGCAGTATTAAAAAATACCAGAATTGTTGAAGGGCCAAGAACTTGAACACCTGTAATAACCGGATAGTCTTTTAGTGTATATTCTGCTTTTGCATTATCACTTGCTTTGTCACCAGAGCTTGCGTTTGAACTGTTTGACGAAGTGGTGTTCATTGTATTTGTACAAGAAGTGATCGCAAGAAATAATGAAGCAAGAATTATGAATACAATCGTCTTTTTCATATTGAAACACTATCTCCTTAATTCGTTGTCTGGGTGCCGATTTCTAAATAATCTATATCCAGGTAGATATATCTTCTGAGAATCGGCTCGATTATTTGACCTCTGTTCACTATTCTGACTGTATGCTCGGTATTACTTAGTCCTGCAATTTCAAATATGCAGGTTTTTGTAATGGTTGTAAGGTTGCCAACATCCACTGTGTCTACTAACTGTCCATCAATATATATGTCAGCTATTGACCTGTCAGGAGCAATTCTTCCAAAATATCTAAACGCAACCCCGGTGAATTTATATTCAAAATATCCGTCTTTTGACTCGGTATAAGTTAAAGTGCTGTTGTAATCATCAACAATATTTTGCAACCTGGCTGAGCCATCAGAGATTGTAATGCCAGGATCGTCTACCAGCATTGACTTCGCAATTGAGTATGTGTCTCCAACCTCGAAATAATCAATGTCTAAAATACCATCTGTGATATTTTTAATCAGAATAGTATGCTTACCATCCGACAATTTTGTGTTTTCATAATATAAATGCTTCCAATCAAGGTCTCCAGAACCGGAACAATTGACTGTTGAGTCCAAAACACCATCAATATAAACTTCTGCATTTGCTCTTCCAGCCACTTGAGCACCATACCACTTGATTGCAGTACCATCAAATTCAAACTTTATCGTTGAAGTGCTGTTGGAATTTGTTGCTTGCTTTATGGAGCCAAAGTACATGGAAGGATTATAAATTTCATAGATATAAAAACTGCTGAATTCACCGAAAGTACTATCATAAGTTATTTTTGGAGATGAACTGTCAACCTTATACCACATAATCGACTCCGCAGATTTGTATGCAAAATCTCTAAAAGAGTCAGGTAGATAATTGTTTTTCAGCCCCAGACCCGATTTGCTCCTCACTACTGAAGGTGAAACAAAGCCGTCTCTTCCATTTGCATCTTTTTGGTTATACTCGGTGACTGTTGCATTTCCGCCTAACGGTATTGTCCTGCCGTCTCCGAATGAAGTCATATTAACAAGGTCTACAACATCAGTAAAGCCCATAATTATACTTGACGAATAAAACCTGCCATCTATTGTCTGATAATTCTCACCGTAATCAAGATATGGGTTTCTTGGGTTATTTACATCGTTTGCATTGTATCCAGTATAATTAAAGCTGGCCTGGTACTTTGGATTTGATGGATGCTCACGATAATAGATAAATCCAGGATTCATTATGTTTACCGGTTCTGAAAAAGTTAGCTTTACAAAACCTTTTTTACTGTCAATAACCAATACTTTATCTAAAGCAGGATTAAGTAATGATCCGGTGTAAGACAGTGCAGTTGCACAGGCAAAATCCCAGGCGTAGTCTTTTTGGTTGTTACTCAGGCCATAGCCATGAGACTCGCTTACAACACTTGGCGAAACATAGCCATTTCTTCCAGATGCATCCGACATTCCATATTCGGTTATTGCAACCATACCACCATTCGGGAGAGTATATCCATCTGCGTATGGTTTGCTGTTTGCCACATAATAGACCGCATTTTTAAATTTAATAATTATGGTATCCGAATAATATCTGCCATTGATGTTCTTAAAATTAGCACCATAATCCAAAGCTGAATTCCTTGCTCCGTTTGCGGCATTTTCGGCATTTAAATAAGCTTCCCAATCAAATTCTGCTTGATATACTGACGCATTCGTATCATTTCTATAAAAGATTAATCCAGGATTATTTATTGTAACCGGTTTTGAAAATTTAAGTTCTACTCGGTTGGCATTCCCTTGGATAATTTGTGCCTTTAAAAGAGCAGGCGCGTCAATATTCGGTAGTTTAGATGGCTTGGAGGCTGCGAAATCCCAATAAGCTGCATTTACATTATTCAACAATCCTTGACCTTTTACGTTTGAAACCACACTGGGAGCTACAACTCTATTCCTTCCATTTGCATCTTTCATGCCATATTCTGTTACTGTAACCATACCATCCACTTCTGAAATAGATGTCTTATTATTATATAATCTATTGGTTTTCAAATCGATGATTCTGTTGGAAAATTTGATGGTAATGTCTTTAGAATAAAATTTTCTATTTGAAACTATATAATTGCTACCATAATTCAGTGCAGGATTATTAGGATCTTTAATGTCCCGTAGATTATAAGCAGCCCAGTCAAATTCAGCCTGATATTTTGTTGCTTCTGCATCATCTCTAAAGTAAATCAGACCCGGCGAATTAATGTTTACGAGTTGGTCAAAATGTAATGTTACTAGATTGGCATCACCGGGTAAAATTTCAGAGCTTATCAATCTTGGATTGTCAAGCGGTTTATTGAAGCTTATATTGCTGTTACCGAGGGGTTTAGAGCCAGCTTTACTTTTAATTTTCGAGCCATCCGATATATAGGCTGTTCCATCAGTATCGATTTTTTCATTGAACTTAAATGTAATTTTATTCACATCTGTGTTCACTACAAATGAAACCGGAGTAAGTTCCCTGTTATTACTTAACTTTATTTTGAAATAATCAACAGGATTTCCAACATACCTGATCTTCTGACTAAAATTAACAGACACGGTATTAACGTCTTCACCGGTTGCTCCGATCAGGCTTAACTTTGAACTTTCACCACTATATCCGGCAGTCGCTATATCAAGATTTGCATAATTAGCAAAAACACCTCTGCCCTTTTCATCACAAATAATAGTGGAGCTGACAACCCCTGAGATCTTATCACCTGTGCTGTATTCAGTAATTCTTATAATACCTTCATTTAACAGTATATTACCATTTGTGATTTTATTTGTCTGTAAATCAAAAACATCGGCAAATTTCATTACGACTTCTTTTGAGTACTGTATTCCGTCAACTGTTTTTGCATTAATATATATGGGTTCGAATTTTAAATCAGGAAGTGCCTGCCAAACCTTGGGTTCAGCAGAGTCACATGCATATATCAAAGATGTGTTTGACAAATGAACATATCCATCAAAGGTTAGTTTGACTGTTTTTTCTGATAAGCTATAAACTTGCGCACCTAAAAGAGATTGTCTTTTCGATACAACATAAGTTGCACAAACGTCAAACCCCTTATATAAGTAGATTCCGTCATTTCCATTTCCGGTAGATCCCAATACCCTGCCGTTGCCGGTTGCTGAGATAGCTCCATAGACAGTAAATTGTGAAGCTGAATCTGCAGCGCTTCCAGAAGAGTATGCCAATCCACCGAGCCCTCTTGAATCATTGTCATTTTTTAGTCCGCTGCCTTCGAAGAAGCATAAGTAAAAATCGAAATCGATTATTTTAGCAAAGGTTACCTGTAAGGAAACAATCCCCTTTGCGGAGGTACCTTCAATAATATCGATTCTTGACGGAGTGGCAAAAAAATCTCCCTTGCCATCCTGTTTTGATGAAGCATAAATATACTTTTTGATATCAGGATCATTGAATTTCATCGGTTCGGAAAATTTTACAACCATTGTATTGTTTTTAGCATAATCCATTTTTACGCTTTCAACATAAGAGTACTTTCGTGTCATGGATGCATAACTGACATCATAACCGTAATTGGAAGGAGCATTGGCAAACAGCGGATAATTTGTATTATCCACACAAAGCTTACCCAATTCGTTATTTTCATCAATACCCGGTGCCTCAACAATTCGAATGATTCCATCGCTTATTATTTGCTTATTAAAAGTAAATTCAAAAATTGCAGAATACTTTACTTTATTTATTTCAACATTCCCTTGTTTGACATCTGGCGCATCTATAGATTTCCAATCCAAAACCTCATACTGCCAGCTGCCATTAACCCCCGGATTCGGGTATGGAGTATCACAAACAAACAAGTGCCATTCCGGACGGCCATCTAAAAACTTTACAGGTTTGCTGAATGTTACTCTAACGGTTGAAGGACCTGTCAACTCTGCCTTTTTTATATATACTGTTCTCTTTGTTATATCGCTAAGCTCTATTTTAGCTGGTGGAAGCATATCATCGCTGTTTTTATATGTAATGATGTTTGAAAGCTTGGATTTCAAAACCGAGGAGCCAAACAGATCATCTACATTAATTTTAAAATTTTGACTATTGCATGATTGCAATAATAAACTAAAAGTCAAAGCTATGATAAGACTTAAATTATGCAGTTTAATTCTTTTTTTCAATGCATGCCACTCCTTATAAATATTTGTTTTTACTGTCTATACTGATATGATATCATCGCATAATCCCAATAACAATATAACAATTTACCAAATTCATTTTCAATTATTGAAATATTTATACAGCTTTTTTGTTCATATTGCGTCTAAAAAATGCATGATTTTACCTCATTATTTATCCTTGACGTAGTAAAGCTCAAATTCATGAATTCTCACACCCGGGTCATACTGAATATTGTTTCCAAGGTAAATGTAAAGCCTGATATATCTTGTGCTGAATTCCTCTACCATTCTATCAGTAACAGCAAAGCGATTATCCAAGACCTCATCAACATCGATCCAATTAATTCCATCATCGCTCCTTTGTAGTTTGAATTTTCTTGTGTTGTATGTGTAAACCGAGTTATAGGTGGTAACCGGGGGTATCTTTTCAACCACTCCGTTATGTTTTACAACCCACCGGTTAATTTTACATAACTGTTCTAGATCAAGGGTAAGCCAATTATCCCCTGTATAAGTACAAAAATATCTTGTCTCGTCTTTTCCATCAACCGCGCTTGCAGGGCTGCCATCACCCGGTCTGTAATTATCAGCATTTGCTGTTCTGGCGCTTGCCTTTCTATGGAAGGCAATGTTAATATCACTGCCAAACACCACCGGCTCGTTACCCGAATCATCGACACTTTCAATATAAGTAACTGTGGGATCCCAGATAATAATTTCATTGCTTACATGTTTTGAGGCAACAAAGCAAATACTGTCTCCTTTTTTTACTTCAGTCACGATATCATGATTATTAGGAGAATTAAATATAACAAATGTATTCGCTAAAAGTTCTTCCTCGTTTTTCAATATTCTGATAAATGTTCCATTCCCATTATCAAATACTGAATTTGCCTGTCCTTCTATTTGAATCTTCCCACTATGAGGAGCAACCCATTTTCTAACAACACTCACATGGCTTGGAAGCATATAGTCCAAACCTATTCTGCAATCATAATCTCCGTGCCAGTAGTCTGTATGATAGAATGAATCATCTGAATGATGAAATGTCAATGGTTTCTTTTCGTTATTTAACCATTGCTCGTAATACCAGTTGTTTTTACCCCACCAGGCCCCACAAAACTCAAAGGATGCCCTATAGCTTTCTGCCGAGTATTCAAATGCAATGTGTCTTACCAGATTCCCAGTGGAATTTCTATTCTTCTCATTCTTTATTACCAGTTTAATAGTATGATCTGCATTTGGGTCCAACCCTTTTTTGATGTAAGCGAACTGTGTGAATATTCTTTTGGGGAAGTATAGGTCAACACTGTTGGCATATTTCCCATCGATATATACATCAACCATGCCTGCATCGGGCATTCTAATGGCTCTCCAGTAAATATCCGAACCATTGAATTTAAATTCAATTGAATCCCCTTCATTTGAGCCGGCTTTAGCCTTTCCCTCAAAATACACGTACTTATTCTCTGTAATTTCTGTCCATTCACCAAAATATTGAACTTCCGGATATGAAGCCCCTATAATTTTTGTTTTTCTGTTAACAGTTTCATCTGAACTTTCAGGATGAGGCTCAAAGCTATACTGCGGTGTGTTAAATCCAGTTGCGGCTCTAGCACCCTCCTTAAGGGTGATATCGAGTCTTTTAAACTGGTTAATCATATATGGGCCTAAATCACTATGATGGTATGCATAAAATCTAAACCTGTCATTACAAACCCTGGTATCGGTTCCCTCTATATTGAAAAAAGATGAAAACGCACCCTTGTCCATCTCAGGAAAGATTCCAAACGGTGTCCAGTCCTGCTTGGATAAATCCTCACATGCCGAGATGCAAAATCCATATTTTTCGGATGCTGAACCTGACCACCAGCAGTAACCTGCAATAATATATTTATTAAGTGCTGTGCTGTAAATTATACTGTTAAGACCCTGATTTGGAATAACTATCGATGACTTTCCGCCCAAGGCATTTTCTGTCCATTTACCATTATAGTAATTTACCCATTTTCCAGGGCTCATCTTATCCTTTAATGCACATCTTGAGACATGGGTTTCCCAGCTTCCCCTGATTGCTGAAAAAGAAAAATTATCTCCCTTCAAGAACCAGGCGCCAGTCCAATATAAATACATGTATTCATTTCTGTCATCTACATAAAAATGAAAATCACTGCAGCCATTAAAATAATATGATCCGGAAAATTTATTCATATCATCTTCATAATGATATGATTCGGAGGTTATAATATCTCCATCATAAGTCCAGGTTGCGCCCTTGTCCAAACTCGTTGCAAGGCCGATCCTCCTTGGTCCCCAACAGGCATAATCTGTAAAAGGCCTTCTTTCCATATGGACAGGAGCATAAAGTTTTTTCTCTGATTCATCGTACCAAAAGCCACTCATAAACCAGGTAAAATTAAATCCGGTTTCAATATCATCAACAAATTCCATATGGTCGATATCCGGACCTTTATATCTCGTGACCTTTGACTCATAAGTAAAAAAGTTCATTCGATATTGCCATAGTTCTCCATCGATATTAACAAATGCCTGCGGATTATCCGGGACAAAGTCCTCTTTATCCCATGTCAGGTTGTGTGGCTGAGGGGCATCTGATAATGCTGCCTCATAATCAAATGGCAGCTTCACGTCCCCGGCCGCATATTCAAAGCTTTTTAACATCAGACAACCTCCAAATTTTCCTATTGATTCAGTCTTTTATAGCAAGCTATTTATATATTCTTTCTGATTCTTCTCTTGCAATTTGTGTCCACCTGATAACATTTTGTGGATTCCATGAAACGGTTACTAAATCACGAAGAAGTATTTCAGCAGGACAGGAATTCCGATATGCAGCCTCAAATGTTTGTTTGATTTCTGCTCGCGCCTCTTCTTCGTACAACTCATTTGTCGCAACAAACGAAGGATTGATTTTTCTGACAAATACATGATTTTTCCCTAGATTTTCAGCCATTATATCAGGGTTTGACCACGGAGAAACAGTAACCCTCCTAAGCCTCGGTATGTTTTTAATGATGTCCCAGCGATTATCAAGCGGTTCACAACAACCATATATATTAAGCCCAAAACGCTCCATGATCGGCAACTGATATGGAAATACAAACTCTTTAAAGAATTCAGGTGAAACATTGATTGTTTCCTGACTCTCGCAATAACCCCACATATCCATTGGTATTACATGTTTTGCATTGTAATTTGAGGAAGGTAGCTCATTAGTCCATCCGTATCCACCGGTTCCGACAAAATCTCCTCCATTGTTGAGGGAAAGAAGTCCATTCTTTTCTAGAAAATCAAGTTTAGAAAGATTTTCATCCCTTAAAAACGACATCAGTTTATGTAATTCATCCGGATAATCGTACATATCAAAAAGCGTTTGTTCGAAACCTCTTAAAACTATAAGGTCAGAAGTCATTCCCATTGACCACCACCAGGATCCTTCAAGCTTGACCTCTAAAACACCTTCGAAAACCTCGCTTGCCAAATTATAGATTGCCTCGGTCTTTTCATAGTCAACAGTAATATTTCTAAAATGCAGCTTATCTAATTCTGCATAGTCATTTAAAGCAGACTCCCAGTTGAAAGCTCCATCGTGTGCTCCACCGATTTTCTTTGAATCCAGGCCTCTGTCAGACTGGCTATAAACATAATGCACAGTAAATATATTCTGAATCACTCTGTCGTCCTTGATATTTTCCGCCCAGTATATCTCCTTTAACAGCCTGAACTCCCAGATCCTTGCAAGTTTGCCTTGACATCTTAGCTCTGTTGACGGAATTATTTCATACCATGCCGTTTCCGGATCACAAAATATCAGCGGTCTGGTTAATTTAAGACCGTTATGATCTTTCCATAGTTTTCTTTTTACATCTTGCTCGGGGTCTGCGGCTATAAATGCAACCTTGTTAGCAAGCTCTCTTAATATGATTTTATCTTTTTGGCTGATTGCAGATTCCTGCTCACCAACTACCAGGCAGTAATTACATGTCCAGGACAATCCATTATCATCCCCGATTCCTCCACCCAGTCTTTCAGCTTTTAAATTCATCAGTTCCTCGCTTGAAAGCTTACTGATATTCCTGTTCATTTAATACCTCCATTATTTAAATATCCAGATGATTGTTATTGGAAAAATTTTTAACAAGCTATCTTTTATCCTTTGCTGTTAAAAATGCAGCTAGTAGATTTTCGCCTGGAACAGAATCCTCAACATTATGCACCTGGGTGAAGACATATCCATCTGCCTTTGTAAAGATTTCAATGTTTTTAAGAACCTCTGCCTTGACCTCTTCAGGTTTCTTTATACACAATGTGCTTTGTGTGTCAACACCGCCGCCATAAAAACAGATATCCTTGCCGAATTCACGAACAAGCTTCTCAGGCTCCATACCCTTTGCAGAAATTTGTACAGGGTTGAGAGCGTCCACACCAATCTCGATAAAGTCAGGAATAACCTCGCTTACGGCACCACAGGAGTGGAGAAGTATCTTAACATCCGGATAATTTTTATGAATATAGTCAAACATCCTTTTATGATAAGGTTTCACCTTTTTACGATAGATGTCCGCACTTATCAATAGACTTGTTTGAGATCCAAGGTCTTCAGTAAATTGAATAAGATGAATATATTTGCCGAAAGCCTTTAAATATCGATCCAGGTCATACAAAAGCCCTTCAATACGTTTCTCAAAATAATAGTCCATCATTTCGTCGTTAGTCATAAGATTAATGAAGAAATCCTCATAGCCCCAGTAGAGTTGTCCTAATTCGAAAATATTTCCATTGAATACAAAGCAAAGTGCCTTGTCTGTATTTTCATAGTAATATTTTGCATTTTCAGTGATGTATTTGATTTCTTCGTCATCGGTTGTAGGGAATTCCCATTCTTTTAGTTCCTCAAGCGTCTCAACGCCGGTTAGCGGATGATATTTTCGGCTGTATGATTTTTGTCCTTTGGGCGAAATTGCAACAGGTACACCGGCATCATAGTTTTTACCTGCGCTTTTTAGATATGGGTGTAACAGGTCTGAGCCATCCGATGGCTTATAGTAAATCATATCACCTTTTTCGTTTGGTTTCGGATTAAAGCAGGTGGGTATATATGCTTCTGTCCCATCAATAAGATTGCCAAGGGCAAAATCTCTGACCCGCATCCCGAGGCATGGGGTCTGTCTGTAAATACAGATAACATCTCCACCTAATGCATCACGCATTTCCGCTTCAACTCTGCAGATGGCAGATAAAGGCTCGTCTAAATACAAAGTCCCCCCATTGATCCCAAGTTTATCTCTTGCATCCCTATATACAAAAACACTAACCCCTGTAGTGCCTGTACCGCCAAAATCTATCGCCATCTTGTCTATGGGTTTACGATTTACCGCCGCTAAAATTCTTTCTCTTGAAGTCATGGTATTTTCCCCTTTTTAACATTTATAATGTTTTTAATTATGAATAAAAATTTCCTGGTTAAAATATAACCGAGAAATCTTCCTCTGATTGGCTTGCTCTGATTTTTTCTTATGTATAATTCATGATATAGAATAAAATCAATTTTAATATATTAGATTTTGTAATATTCGCTATATAGCTTGTCGATCTCGTGTCTGTAAGGCATCACTTTGGAACTTCCCTTTCGTGTAACAGAAATCGAGGCTACGCAATTTGCAAATTTAATTGCTTTAATGATATCCATACCCTCTGAAATACCGACTGCCAGGCCACCATTGAAAGCATCTCCTGCACCTGTTGTGTCTACCGCTTTTAAATTGGTGGTTTCAACAACGACTTCGGTATCTTTGTTTTTAAGTAATGCACCGCTTTTGCCCATGGTGATTATAATATTTTTGGCACCTGTTTTAAGCAATATTTCAGCCGCTTCCCTGGCATTGTCAACATTTTTTACAGATACACCTGAAAAATATTCCGCCTCGGTTTCATTTGGTGTGATATAGTCAACATCTTTAAAAAGTCCGTCCGGGACTTTTTGTAATGGTGCGGGATTCAGAATAATTGTCTTGTTGTTTTCTTTTGCCAGAGAAATCGCCTCTTCAACCGCCTCAATACTGCTTTCAAGTTGTAAAAGAACCATGTCGCAGGAAGAAAATTCATCCCTTGCTTTATATACTTCATCCTTTGTTAAATGAGCATTTGCACCTTTGACGACAATTATACGGTTTTCACCGCTCTGCTCATTTATCTCGATAATCGCAGAACCGGTTTCATTCTCATCTGTAACATATACATAATCGGTTGTCATTTGCTCGTTTTTGTAATGATCGTATAATACGGAACTTAAAAAATCGTTTCCTATTTTTGTAATCATCACAACATCACCACCGGCTCTTTTTGAAGCAGTTGCCTGATTTGAACCTTTTCCGCCGGGGCCGAATTTTATATGCTTTCCCAGTACTGATTCCCCGTCGGTCGGGAAGCGTGGTATGAATGCGGCAATATCAGCAATAAAGCTACCTACCACCACTATTTTGGGTTTTTTATTCATCAGGATTCTCCATTTAGATAAAAATTAATTACACCTTTTATTTATCAGTAATCGTTGCCTTCTGCTTTTTGTCCGGCAATAATTGCAGCGCCGGCTGATGTTCCCAGTCTTTCTGCACCTGCATCGATTAAAGCCTTTGCTGTTTCAAAGCTTCTAATTCCTGAAGAAGCTTTCAATTTAACATTGGAAGCAATATTTGCCTTCATGATTTTTAAATCTTCGACAGTTGCAACACCGTCATTAAATCCTGTACAGGTTTTTACAAAATCAGCACCGGCATCGCTGGCCAGACGGGAAGCAATAGCTTTTTCCTCATCAGTCAGGTAGAATGTCTCAATTATCACCTTGACAATTCTGCCTTTTGCCTCTTTTACCACAGCCTAGATATCTTTTTTTACATAGTCGTATTTCTTGTCTTTTAAAGCACCAATGTTGATAACCATATCAAATTCATCACAACCGAGTTCATATGCTTCTTTTGTTTCCAAGGCCTTAATGGTGGTGGTGTTGGCACCCAAAGGAAAGCCAATTACTGTGCAAACTTTAATATAAGTGTCTTTAAGCTGCTCTTTTGCTATTGAAATGTTGCAGGGATTTATGCAAACTGACATGAAATTGTTTTCTTTGGCTTCGTTGCATAACTTAACAATGTCTTTTTCCTGTGCGAATGGTTTCAGGATAGTATGGTCCATAAATTTTGATAGATTTGGTATCATTATTCTATTCTCCGTTTTTAATTATAATTTAGGAATTTTCAAAAGAAATCGGTTACAAAGTGACTTATAACCGATTTCATCCGAATTTAATTTATTAATTTTGAACTATTGCCGAAATATTCAAAATATGTTTCTTGACTGTTAATAAATCAGTAATTGAAACTGTCGAATTTTTATTCACATTAGCCGCTACAAGTTGTATATTGCTCAAAGTATCTATTTTCAATAAATAACTTTTTATTTTAGCTAAATCCAATACAGTAATATCGGCATCTCCATCTATATCACCTAAAACCACTACAGTATAAACATCAAAGAGTGTTCCACCATAATAGCCTTTGAGCATACAACCCGTACCTACGAAGTTTGAATTGTTGGTAATTATACTGTCATTCTTGTCAAACAATGTAATTGTTGTGTTTGATGTCGTAATTTGTCCAAGGAAACTTCCTGCTGTTGTCTTGGTTGCAACCTTTGTTAAAACACTGTTTTCTGTTAAATTGTAATAAGATAAATCAATGCTGACATTACTGTTAAAGGTATAAGGAATATACGCAATATCCGGAGCTGCATCGCTCGATGAATCAGCAAATATTCCGTCTCCGTTTTCGTCAACAAGCAAGTTGCCTATAGTATTGTCGGTATCAACAGTATAAACATTTTCTACAAAACGAATCACACCTGTTGTTTTTAATTTGCTGTCTGAAAGACCAAAGCTTGGGCCGTTAAAAGCAAATATATACTGAGTTGCATAGGTTTTTCCGTCAGTGCCTGTAAAACCGTTGACCGGTGCCAGCCAATGTCCGCCCATTTCTTTTTGGAAACTGTTAGGATCTGCAGGATTTGGATATGGTACATCGCAAGCAAAGGTTGACCATTCAAGCGGATTTATTTCAGCCTGTCTAACCGGTCTGTTAAAAGTAACCAGGAGTTTATTTTGCTTGCCGTCTACAATTCCTTTTGCATTAAAGAGTGTAGGTTTGAATGTGTAAGGAATATAAGCGATATCATGGCCAGAAGATACCGTATAATTTGATACAAGCGGATTACCAAAAGTATCATCAATATATTTTACATCATTGTTTGTATCTACTCCATAAGCAAATTCAGTAAAACGCACTCCGCCGCTGACGGGTAATTTACTGTTTGTAAGACCGAAGCTACCGCCTATACCATCAAACTGGAATACCCATTTTGTTGCATATGTCCTGCCATCCAAAGAGGTTAGCGGATTAACAGCTGCCATATTGATGTTATGGTTCGCCATTGTCATTTCACTTTGAAAAGAACCTGTACCAACCGGGTCGTAAGAACTGCAGCCAAAGGTTGACCATTCATAAGGATTCATTCCGAGTGCATATTTAACCGGTCTTGTAAACGTAACCTCAACCTTGTTAAAGTTTCCGTCATTAACTAATTTTGCACCTGCTAATTCAGGCAACGCATAGTTATCGTATACTAAAAAATAATCAAGTTCATTAAATGTTCCTGTTGTTGCATTGTTTACAACTTTTATGGTATGAGTTGCCGCAGGCAAATTTTTAATTTCGTAGTATTTGGTTCTTCCATACGTTCCATAACATTCTACTGTTGATGCCAGAGTACCATCCATATACACCAATGCTTGCGCTCTGTCTAACTTCATTAAGCCGTACCATTCAATACCTGTCCCAAAAAAAGTGTATTCAAAATATTCGCCAGGAGCTTCATTGTAATAAGCCGTTGACGAGTCCCAAGCGGGATCTGATAGCGGTAATGTAGCAGAAGAATAGGTTATTCCCGGTGCATTGCAATCGACCTTGGTGACTACAGGCAACGTAATGTCTTTATAAATAACAAAATAATCAAGATCGTTATATACCCCTCCTGTTGCGTTGTTTACCACTTTTATGGTATGTACTCCCGAAGAAAGATTTTTAATTTCGTAGTATTTGGTTCTTCCGTATGGTCCGTTACATACTACTGTTGATGCATAAGCACCGTCAATGTAAACCAAGGCTTGAGCTCTGTCTAGATTCATTAATCCATACCATTCAATACCTGTTCCAAAAAACGTGTATTCAAAATATGCTCCTGGAGCCTCGTTATAATAAGCGGTTGATGAGTCCCATGCGGGGTCTGATAATGGATTTGTGCTGCTGTAAATTATTCCGGGGTCAGTGCAATCTACTTTTACAGTTGTTTCCTGTGCCGAAACAGTTACCCCCATAAACGGAATGGCCGACAAAAGTAGAAAGGTTGCAACTAAAAGTGAAACTAACTTCTTTGACTTTTTAGATAAATACATCTTTTTCATAATCTCTTCTCCTTAATAATTTTTTTATGTTCAATATGAACACATTTAATAAAGACAACAAATATTATTATGACATTTTCAATATAAAAGTAACATCGCATGAGCTAAAAATCAATATAAGAATTTAACACCGGACACCAATATGTATATGGATTATTATATAGTGTCAAGTTTTTGTTTTGTAATGTATTCGGGAGGTTTATCGGGACTTGCCAAACATATTTTTATAAGAAATCTGACTTTTGATTATGACTTTTAATGCTTCTTCTCTACCCTCGATTTCTTTGACTACAGTTTTTTTGTGCTCAAGTTCCTTGTAGACTGCATAAAAATGCCTGATCTCCGAGAAAAGATGATTTGGCAGTTCACTAATGTCCGTATAGCCGTTATAATAAGGGTCATTTTTACATATAGCTACTATTTTCTCATCCACTTTACCAGAATCCATCATTTTCAGGATACCTATTGGTTTACATTCAACGAGTGTCAATGGTGCTATACTTTCCGTACAAAGCACCAGGACATCAAGAGGGTCCTCGTCATCGGCATATGTTCTCGGAATAAATCCATAATTGGCAGGGTAATGAGTGGATGTAAAAAGGACCCTGTCCAATATTAACAATCCTGTTTCCTTATCGAGTTCATACTTGTTTTTCCCGCCTTTTGAAATTTCAATAACTGCAACAAATTTCTCCGGAGTAATTCTTTTCTCGCTGATATCATGCCATATGTTCATTAATAAATTCCCCTTTCCATAAGGTAATGCCTATATAAATGTTTACTGTTTATCATTAATAAGCACAACAAAACAATCTCCTTAAAGCTTGATAAAAAACAGATTCGTCCGGCCTCAACTATCAAGTGAAATCAATATTAAGGTTAATTTGGAATTTTACTTTTTGATTTCTGGTTTAAATCAAATCCTGATTTATATGAACAAGTGATTTGACTCTTTCATTAAAAGATTTTGCTTCCATTATTGCGTTTGAGGCCTCATCAAATGTAAAGACATTTGTAATAAGCGGACTCAGATCAATATTTTTGTTTGAGATCATATTTGCGGTTTCTTCTATCAGTCCAAACTCGCCCATAACTCCTGTTAAAGACAGCTCTTTAAAGACAAGAGGATCAATGTTCAGAGGCAGGCTGTCTGTTTCATAAAATCCGATTAATGCTATTGTCCCTTTTCTTGCAGCAATTTTTATGCAATGATTTATGGTCTCCTGCGCACCTGATGTTTCCAAAACAAGATCTGCTCCGATATTATTGGTCGCCTTGTCGAAACTGGTGTATAAATCTTCTCTATTTATGTTTATACACACATCAGCTCCAAGTTTTTTTGCAATTTGCAGTTTGTCATCTCTTCTCCCGATCATAATAACCTTGGAAGCTCCGAAAGCCTTTGCAAAAGGAATAGCAGCCAGTCCAATCGGACCGGTTCCTATTATCGCTATTGTTTTTTCGGGAGTGATGCTTATTTTTTTGAGTCCTGCAAGGGCTGTTGAAGCTGGCTCAATCAGAGCCGCCTGCTTCAAGGTTACATTGTCTGCCAGCTTATGTAAATGTCTTTCAGGGAAAACAATATACTCGGCAAAAGCTCCGTCAAAAGCGTTTATTGTTCCTAAGGATTTGATGTTCGAGCATTTATCCCAATCTCCTCTTATACAACCCTCGCATATGCCACAGACTACTCCGCTATCTGAAATTACTCTGTCACCATTTTTAAAGAGTGTTACATTGTCACCTTTTTTTTCTACAACCCCAGACCATTCATGACCTATTCTAACAGGATATTCAACCAGTCCTTCACGTACAAAGCTTGTATCACCGGTATAAAATGATATGTCTGTTCCGCAAATGCCGGCATAGGCGACCTTTACCAGCACATCATTTTTTGATAGCTCAGGAATTTCCAATTGTCTGTACGATATTTTACCCGGCCCATCTATAGTTAAAACTTTCATATTCATTATTTTGATCCCCTTTTACAATTATTGTATCTTTTAATAAAATTGAGCAAATCGTTTTCTCCGTCTAAAACGGTAAGCTTCACACTGATTTTTTTCGTTTCGAATGGTGAAATCTTCTGCAGGGAATTATTTTTTATTTCATAACCTCTTCCCTGGCCAAAGCAGTTTGCAGGCTGAATTCCCAAAGCATAATCGCCGGAAACCATCGATTTCCATTCAATGACAAAAGGAAGGTCATTAACGTCAAATTCCATATAATAGCCCAACTTTAATTTTTCATTGTACACACCAGTCAAAACTTTTCCGTTTTCATCTGCTTTTAGCTTATGGACAAATACATTTTCGATACCATCATCAAGAGGCTCTGTTATCTGATCCCAGACACCGATATTTTCCTTTGCGTTCTCGTTCATTGGCAGCACTTCATCGGATGGTATGAAAACCAAAGTATCCTTGTCTAGTATGGGGAATCCACAATTTATATGGTACATAATCATAAATGGATTTTCTTTGAAGCCTAGGTTTTCAATTGTATCATCAATCGAAATGGTTTTTGTGCCGAAAATGGTTTTTACATTTCTTCCAAATGAAAGGTTTTCCCTATAAACCCCTCCATCTTTCATTTCTCCGCTGACTTCCAATAAATAATCATCATTATCCCATTTTTCTGTAATTGCAAGGTTTTCAGCAGGCAGAAAACGCAATCTGCCATGAAAATAATCTATGCCGGTTTCATCCTCAAATTGAGCACCTACATTGGTAAGCCCACATGTATACATCATCCCTCCGGTTATGCTTCTCAAAAAATTCATCCCTGCAGGATCGGCCATTTTTGCATCCACAGGTCCTGTCTTTGATAGAAAATTCAGTGGAATTCCCTTATATTTGATTGTTAAAATATCAAGTGCACGGTTTTGCATCAAATCGAATTCAAGCTCTCCATTTTTTACATTCAAGGTTTTAATTCCATCAGCCTTCCCAAGTATAATGGCAGAAGATGTGATACCTGCTATAGACTTTAGTGAGCCTGTTTTTCTGAGCAGCTCTAATTTTGTGTAGTTTTTGTTCAAATAATCAGCCATTTTTGCCTTCTCCTTCTAATGCTTTTTTGTCCGAAAAATACTTATTTCTATATTCACTTGGTGATATAGCCTCATAGTTTTTAAAAGTCAGTCCGAAATACGATAGAGAACGAAATCCGACTTTTTCACTGATTTCAGATATTTTCATATATGAATTTGACAACAGGTTTTTTGCCTCTTCAATTCTTCTGAAAATTATATAGTCAACAATGCTGAATCCCGTTTCCTTTTTAAAAATTGTAGATGCATACCCATTCGAAACGTCAATCCCTTCTAAAATCTCTGAAACAGGCAGATCTCTTCCAAAATTATTTTCTATGAATGTTTTTATTTTTGTAACTATCTTTTTGTTATTATCGGTTTTTAATTCCAAAATCGCTTCCGCTATTAATAAAGAGATGTTTTGCATCCACTGTTTTATGTCCAAAATGGTTTCAAACCTCAAGAGCTTCGCAATTGGATTGATATCCTCGCCAAAAAAACTTTTTTGTTCAATATTGTTCTGCCACATGATTCTTTGAATTTCATTGATAATATCAATGCAGATGTTTTGGATATAATCGTTGTCATGGATATACATTGTCATTTTCTCAAATATATCATTGATGTCTTGCGTTATTTTATCTGCAAATCCAAGTCTGATGTCGTTTAACAGTATTTCTGTAAAGATGTTCACAGAATCAATGGGTTTTTTTGAGGAGTTGTCAATATCTTTGTAAAATATAATATGTTCGTTGCCGACATAAATTTCATGGGCTATAGCGTCTTTAGTCTCTCTGAATGCAGTCTTTGTGTCGCTTAGATTATTATATAAGTTACTAACGCCTATTATTGTTTCCAATCCAATATTACCGAAAACATTTTCTCTGATCTCTTCAATGACCTTGATAATTTCTTCGAGGTTCTGATTGCTTTTTACTGCAATCAATATCGTATAAATCCCCTCTGTTGAAGTAAAGGCAGACAAGGCATCAGTGCCAAAGACATCCCTGACCTCTTTTTCGAGAAATTCACGCAAGGATTGTTTTATTATTTCTTCATCCGCTTCCGATTTTCCTACAAAAACAGTCTTTATGCTGATACAAATATAGGATTTATCAATACCCCAGGCTAAATCAAGGAAATCAAGTCTTTTACCGATTTTATCATTGTCAATCATACGTCCGTTTATCAGGTCTAATATCAATTCCTCTCTTAAGACAGGCAGATATTGTTCAAGCTTGTGTTTTGTGATTTTAGCAATTTCCCTTTGATTTTTATTTTCCCTTATCTGTTTTACAATTGTCTCAATTTCCTTTTGTACATCGTCGATATAATATGGTTTTAGTATGAAACTCAGGACTTTATTTTCAATAGCTGCTTTCGCATATTCAAAATAATCATAACTTGTAATAAATATGATTCCGATATCCAGTTGCAGCCTGTTGATTTCTTCTGACAGGACCACACCGTCCATAACAGGCATTTGTATGTCGGAAATAATCAAATCACAATCATTTGACGATACAAAATCAACTGCCTCCTTGCCGTTTTTAAAAGTCCCGACTACGGTTGCGTTCATTTTTTCCCAGTCTATCGTTTTTTTAATGCCCTCACGCTCATAATAATCATCATCTACAATAATTACTTTAATCATTTTTTTCGCTCTCCTCACATACAAAGGGAATAGAAATTTCTACTGTGGTGCCTTCTCCTAAAACACTGTCGATTTTAACACCGTAATCTTCTCCATAGAGGAGCTTGATTCTATCGATTATATTTCTTATTCCATAACTGTTTGTTTTGTTTACACGATTAAAGATGTTGTCAATTTGTTCCTTGGTTATACCTTTGCCGTTGTCCTGTATTTTGAAAATTATTCCTTTCTCGCTTCTTAAAATAAAAACACAAATATTTAAAGGCTCTCTAATTTGTGTATTATTGTGTAAAATTGCATTTTCTACAAAAGGTTGTAACAGTATTTTGGGTGTTTTGTATTTCAAAAGATCATTTTCGCATTTTATATCAAATGTGATTTCACCGCTTTTTCTAAGAAGCATTAAATCTACATATGCATTGATCTGTTGGATTTCATCTTCAATTTTAATTATATCCTGCCCTGTGCTCAAGGTATATCTGTAGTACCTGCTGAGTGTGTTTATGGCATTGCTGATATCCTTTGAACCAACATCAATAGCCATCCAATTGATATATGAAAGCGTATTATAAAGAAAATGCGGTTTGATTTGTGCCTGTAAAATTTCAAATTCGATGTCTCTTAATTTCATCTTGTATTCAACTATATCTTTATATAATATATTTATTCTATTGGTCATCTCATCAAATGTGTCCTCTAAGTAGCTAAGTTCATCATTTGAATAGACTTTCTCCTTTTCAATCTCTGCTCCCAGACTATAAGCCTTGATTTTATGAACAAGCGAATTGACACCGCTTGAATAAACAGAGGAAAAAAACATATTTAATAAAATTCCCGCCAATAGGACAATAATCGCCACAACAATGATTAAAACAAGATTTATATTGTATCCTCTTAAGATTTTGTCAGTTTTTGGAACAACGACGACAATTATGCCCTCATTTTTTAGCGTTGCTACGCTTCCATATTGCTTTTTTCCGTTGATTTTTGTTTCAAAAAAACTACCATTTAATTTTTTTTCTATTATTTCCTTACCTAGAAATTCGTAGTCTTCATCAGCAGTACCTAGAAGTTCTCCATTTTTATCATAAAACAAACTTGTAAAATTGCTTGTTTCTTCATTCTTTTTCATTATCTTTTCAAAAATATCCATGTTAAGACTTATTTTGATTGCACCCAGATTTTCGCCATTGTCAATATTTTTAACAGCTCGTGTAACAGTCAAAAACTTTATAGCACCGTCATCTTCAACATCCCATTTCAATGCGATGCCTGATTTCATAATGCTTTCAAGCCAGACCTTGTTACTGTCATTCAATGTTTTTATAAAGGTATTGATGTCAATAGGTGTTTTCTTTGCCAGATAAAATGAAATGTCACTTATATCCGAGCTATATGATTTTACAATTGAAAGGTTTCTGGAGATTTCATTAGATGCGATTATCGTCTCATAAACATCATTAAAATCACCTGAAATAACGTTTTGAACTTGACGATTATATGCAATATCAAGAATTACAGTATCGTAAAAATTTAATTGTTTTTCTAAATCAGATTTGACATTGTCCCTGAAATTATTTGTCGCATCTTTAAACTGGGTAAATGAAATGTTGCTTGTAATATAGAAAGACAGCCCTGATATAGTAATAACCATTATAGTAAATAAGAAACCGTATAACATCATCAGACTGTTTTTAAATCCTAGTTTACCCATTAAAAAAATAATTATTTTTTTCATATGCGGCATCTCCATACTGTTTATTGCAAATTTACGACTTTATATCTGATAGTTTTATTTTCCCGCCTTTTCGTGTCCTGCCTTCACAAGTCCCTCCTTTATTTTATCATATGTCTTATCCTTTTAATGAACCAATTAAAATACCTTTAGCGAAATATTTTTGAAGAAACGGGTACAAAAGCAATATGGGTAGTGTTGCAAACACAACAGCCGCCATTTTTACCCCCATTGATGAAGCCTGGTTTGCCAAAGACGGAATAACTGATTCAACTCCTGCCCCGGAGCCACCTCTTATCCCCGTTGAATTTCTAATCACTATCTGCATTAAAATAGTTGATAATGGTTTTAATGATTCCTTTCTTATAAATATTTCTCCTGCAAACCAGTCATTCCAGTTTCCTACTGCAGAGAATAGAAACATGGTTGCAAGCAGTGGTTTTGAAAGAGGGAAATAAATTTTGAAGAATATTATCAAATCGTTTGCACCATCAAGGGTTGCCGACTCTTCCAGTTCGGCTGGCAAATTTTTAAAGAAGGTTCTCATTATGATAATTGTTCCTCCCGCGTAAATACCTGGAATAATAAACACCCAAAAAGTGTCTATAAGCCTTAAATTGTTAAGCAGTACATAGAAAGGAACCAATCCGCCGCCAAAATACATGGTTATTAAAATAAATGTAGTTATTGATTTTTTAAATATCAGTTTACTTTTTGATAGCGGGTAAGCCGCCAATGCATTCAGAAACACTGATAAGCTGGCAGCTGTAAGAGTTCTCATTACGCTTATAAAAAAAGCGTTCATAAGTCTTGTGTCATTAAATATAGACTTATAGTTTGCCCATGTAAACTCCAGAGGCCAAATTGAAACGTCCTTTGTCGAAACTAATATTGTGTTACTAAATGACTGGCAGATTACATGCCAAAGCGGGAAAATACAGCTGACTGAAAAAATCAAAAGGAAACCAATATTGAATATATTAAATAATTTATCTGATAATGTGGATTTCATTTTTGTTCTCCTCCCCTAAAATATACTGTCTTCTGAAAACTTTTTAACTATTGCATTTACACCAATCAGCAAAGCAATATTTAAAAGTGATTTCATAAGGCCCATAGCTGTTGCTGCACTATAATCAAAGGGATAACTCATCATTTTTTCGTATATATATGTATCTACAACTCTTGCCGCTTCAATATTACCACCATTTTGCAACAGATACATCTGGTCAAAATTCGAGTTGAAAATACCACCTGCCGATAAAATAAGGATTATCATTATCGTGCTTTTTATTCCCGGAAGCGATATATGCCATATCCTGCGGAATTTTGAGCATCCATCAATTGCCGCCGCCTCATAAAGAGCCGTATCAATGGAGCTTAATGCAGCAAAATAGATTATCGCACCCCAACCTGTCTCTTTCCAGATCTCGGTAAAAAACGAGATTGCATAAACATATTCTGTTGAACCTAAAAAGTTAATTGACTTGCCACCGAAAAATTCAATTACATTGTTTATCAAACCGCCATCGAAACTAAGAAGCCTGCCGAATATTGAAATGGTTATAACCCATGAAAGAAAGTGGGGTAGATAGGATATGGTTTGAACTGATTTCAAAACATATCTGTTTCTAACTTCGTTTAATAAAAGCGCAAAAACAACAGGTATGAAAAATCCAAAAACGAGCTTGATCAAACTGATTGCAATGGTGTTTCTGATTGCAAGCATCGATGTTGTCTGCTGAAAAAACTCTATGAATTTTGAAAATCCAACCCAGGGGCCAGCAAAATACGATACCCCCATTTTTATTCTGAAGTCTTGAAATGCAATTGCAATTCCGCTCATTGGAACATAACAAAAAATTAACAACCATATGAGGCAAGGTGCGATCATCATTATAAGGTACTTTTGTTCACCTGCTTTTCTTAATAGACTTGCCCTGCTTTTTGCTTTTATTGCTTTTGAGTGTCCTGCCTCTGAATAACCCATTATATCAATCCCTTTCTAAGATATGAAAATATCATTTGTTTGTCTTGTATATATTATAGTTTTGTCTTATCCACTATGGGACTTTAAATCCATACACCGTAATCTCTTTTCCTTAAAAATAAATATTTAAAATGTTGCTTTTTTAATCACATCAATTTCCATAAACCATTCATAATCCTGTCCTCCTTTAATCACCGAAAACTGATTTCTCTCCCTTGCAATATCTGGACGGTCAAATGCCCCCGTGCATATTTCAAGAGCTATATTGTGCATTCCCTTGAAACTTCCGTTGTTTACCCAGATACCAAGATATGGCACCTTGTCCTTTGGAAATCTAAGCATCAATTTAGTATTGTCAGACTTGTATTTGTATCCGCAAAATCCCCTTGGCACCCTTTGACTGAAATAATACTTGTAAGCCAGACCATCTTTTGAAAACTCATCGCTTGTATTGATTTTAGATTTTTTGTTTGCTGCGTACGGAAATTTTGATTTTGTAAATTTAGTTCCAAAACTTTCATCACTTGAAAAGGCCAGTTCAACCGAATCACCTTTTTTAAATGGAGTTATAATTTCGCCATTTACTTCGGCTGATACCATAAAGTGGGAGGCCCATATAAAATCCATATCAGATTCAGATAGGTTTTTTGCAGCATATTCAATGAATATTCCACCATTGTTGCTTTGTGTAATTGTTTTTTTGAAACTATATGGCAACAGCTTTGAATTGAAATCCATAACAAGCATGTTGGAACCAATGCTGTAATTGAGCGGACATCTGCAAATTTCCCCGTGGTCAATGTACGCTTTCCCGTCAGCTTCCCAAGGGTCAATTGTAGGAAACATATCATCAAAACCGCTGCATTCACTTTCTACGTAACTGCCATCAAGTGTTAAAAGCCTGTATTCATTTCCGTCCGCCTGTGCCATATATTCTCTGCTGCCGGCTTTCGATTTGAGCGAAGCTAATTTTCCGCCCTGAGAAGGAATGAAAATCGCTATAACCCTTGATGTTGTAATTTTAACAGCTTCAACATCCTTATATGTAGTTTTTTCAAAAACAGCATCAACCATTTTTATACTCCATTCCGTTTATTTTACCAGTACTAAATTTGACCAATAGTAATACTCTTAATACAAAAACAATGAATGATAAGAGTTTAAAATGTCCATTTGCGTCGCTGCAAGTCAATTTTGCGCGGATAATTATTTGGATCAAGTCTGATTTGTCCAGGCTTAATCCACCGCATCTGCTATAATAAGTTCACTAACTAGTGCTGTCGGCAAATTAATAACCACTCCTTCTGTTGCAAGAGTATAGCCCGATAAAATAGTTGAGCGGTTACTGTTGTCAAAAGTCACTTTATAGTTTTTAGAAATATCAATTCCCTTGAATTTGATTTTTTGTTCCTTGACAATGGGATCGCAAAGCTGAAAAGCACCTAAGATTGCCGTATCACCAGACGCTGAGGTTAATTCTAAAACTCCAATCATACCTTTAGGGTCAAGACTGCCAAGGTCTGGTGTATGATGATATATTTTGCTGCCACATTCATGCATTGGACGGACAATTCGATTGAAAATTTCAATCACTCTTGATATTCGCTCAATATGTATTGGGTTTTCCTTGCATATCGCATTGGTATTCATCTGCCCGACAGTCATTCTGCCAAAAAGCAAAAGTCTGCTTTGGAAGTCCATTTCAGCAAAGGTATGGGCACTTTGTCCGCCGATAAGACGATCAATCATCTCGGGTGGCAGGCACATGCTCATTCCGTTGATGATTGCAAAGGAACGAGGGGCAAGCTGCCAATCGGTAACCCAGGTATGTGATAATCTTGAAACCATTCCCAGGTCTGTTCTTCCGCCGCCGGATGCACAGCCTTCAAAAATAATTTTTGGATAACGTTCTCTTAAACGTTCAAAAATTGCATACCAGTTTTCATAATATCGAAAATCAGCATTCTCCAGGTAGTCACCATTAACATTAAATGATCTGGTGGCCTCGTTTCCAACATTAAAATCCAATCGGAAAAAGTCAAGCTTGTAAAATTCAATGAATTTGACAAGGGTTTCTTCTATCCATTTTGCACCTTCAGGTTTGGAAACATCTACTATGCATCCTCCGCCGTTTATTCCGCCACGAAGCTTTTCATCATAGCCTCTTGTACCGATTTTTTCGCCTATTTCACTGAAGGTTTTACTGTCCCGTCCTAAACGCTCGGGTTCCATCCACAATCCAAATTTCAAGCCCTTTTTATGACAGTATCCTCTAATACCATCAATGCCCATTTGATAGCGACATACATCAGGGAACCAGTCTCCGTTAAGATATAGCCATTTATCCTCGCAACCCTCAGGTCCATACCATGCGGCATCAATAAAAAATATCTCGCTTCCTCTGTCAGCCGCTGAATCAATCTGTGCAATAACAGCTTCCTGGCTCATTATCATTTCCGGACCGATTCCACCCTCCTGTGGTGCTATTTTACAGTTTCCAACAGGATACTTTATAACGCTCCTGCGTATATGACGGTTCATCTCATTAACACAAACATCCAATCCGCCAAACATCATACCAATATGCATAGCAGGCGTTTGTATTGTTTCACCTGCATCAATGACACGAATCGGTGCAAACTGGTCGATTGATGCCTTAAAAGCAAGCCAGCATTCCCACGGATTATCATTAACATCAAAATCAAAACGATAGCCGCCGGAATAAGCCAGCTGCCCGATAAAGCACTGCCCTGTGGCATTGTTCTCAAGGATGAACATTGGGTGGCGGTAACGCTCTCTTAAATGACGTCCGCCGAAATAATGTCCGTCTTTATCTATATTGTGCCATGCAAAAGCACCTTCGTATCCCCAATGAGGATCGTCCATATATCCCACTCTATAATTAACTGAGCCTTCTCTCAAAAGCTCCTTGTTTCTTGGCGTGTTTTCCAGTCCACCGGACATGACAGACATCTCCGAAACAGCTGCAGGATAGCTTCCTGTATTAGTAATTTCAAGCCAGCGTGTTATTACAGAGGTTCCATCCAGAAATGTCTTAATTGAAACAATAACAGGTCTAATCTTATGTTGTAATTTTACAGTAACCAACATCCCTTTTTCTTGCAATTCCTTTTCAAAAGAAACCCAATTCCAATGGCTATGAAGTTTTTGACCATCAATAACAAGATTAAATGCACAGCTTTCAGCAAATGCATTTGTGTTTAAACGAGGTACACTCGGATATGAAATTACTTGGGGAACATAACCCGATCCGTTCCAGCCAAGTGAACTGTAGATTCCGTTAAACAGTCCCTCTTCATATACCGTAAAACCATTTCTATATGTAACTGTCTTTTCTTCGCCTTGTTCTATTGAATAAGCGTCATAAAAAAGTTCACTTGTGTAAAACAAATCAATTCGTCCTTTCGTTTTTAAATAATAATACTTTCACCCTGTGTTATAAAGCTGTACCTGACATCAGGAGCTTTCTTGCCCATCTCGGTCATAAATTTATAAGGGTTCCCGCCATGCTGTGGAAAATTCCAGAAATGACAGGGCAAGGTTAGTCCGGGGTTAATGATTTTTGCATATTCCGCACATTGTTCTTCATTTAAATTGCCATATGCTCCATTTATAGGAGCTATTAGAACATCTATTTCTTCACTGTTCAGATTTTTGATTTTATCAGGTCTAAAGGAGGTATCTCCTGTAAAATATATTTTTTTACCCTCTATTTCGATAATTATTCCAACAGCATCCTTTGATAATTCCCCATGGTCGCAAAAAACTGTTTTCAGAGTAAAGAACTCAAAGCTATAAGATGTGTCTTTAATTAAAGTGACAATTTTATCGGGGTTTATATTTAAATTTATGCCTTGTCTTTGTCCGCTTGGAGTTGTGAGTAATTTTGTTTTGTCGTTATTTAACAATGCAGGTATGGAATCAATATCAAAGTGGTCATAATGCTCATGCGAGGCAATGATATAATCAAAAACCAGATCATCAGGTTGTAATATCTTTGCGCTAATTCTTTTAAATCCAAATTCTCTTTCACAGCAATCGGATAAATATAAATCTAAAGCAAGGAGTTTTCCGTCCGGATTCTTGAATATATATCCACATTGTCCGACAAAAAACACCCCTAGCCTGCCTTTTTCAATACATGTGTTTTCAACCTTGTGCTTAAGTTCCATTTGTAACCCCTGCTTTTAAAGTAAACTGAATTGTGTCATGTCATTTCAAAGACTATAAAACATTTTGCCAAATGCGTTTTGATATCCTGTCTGTTATACAACTTTTTTCAAAACGCTATATTTATCCTACTGTCTGCATGCTATCACAAAAAAAAATCCATAACAATATAAATATTTTTACATTCAAACCAAATTTATTGAAATATTTATATAGAGTTTGGATTTATAAAGACTTGTCTATTTGAATTTTTTATTTTTTACGTAGAGACTAATTTCACAAAGGCGCATATTTTCTTATAATCTTCCATGAAGTAATTTATACGTTTTTAAACAAAGCAAACACCGGCTTTATTACAAGGCAAATCCTTATAAAATCACAAAAGCAACTGAAACTGAATATGACTATTAATCAGAATTCCTTTGAAAAACCGCATGTCCATCCACCATCAACGCAGATTGTGCTTCCGGTAATGTAATTCGATTCGTCTCCTGCTAAAAACAGGGCGATATTGTTTATATCCTCAGGGTCTCCGGGTCTTTTTAACGGTATATGGGAAAGCATTGCCTCTGCTTTTTTGGGGTCGTTGTAAATCAAATTGCGGGTCTTTTCAAACATAATTGAACCTGGTGCAATTACGTTGACTCTGATATTCATTTCCGCATATTCAAGTGCCATGCTTTTTGAAAGATTGATAACTGCCGTTTTCGCAGCAATAAATGCATTTTGATTTCTCAAAGGAACCAATCCGGCAATTGAACTTATGTTGATTATCGAACCCTTGCCGGCTTTAATCATACTTGGAATTATCGTCTTGCTGCAACGGTATATGCCATGTAAATCAATATCCATGATCCATTCATAGATTCCGTCAATAAACGTATGAACAGGTCTTCTGTCTTCAGGTTCAACATTCACACCGGCGTTATTAATAAGGACTTCGATAAACCCAAGGTCTTTTTCAATTTCCTTCACACTTTTTTCGATTGATTCATTGTTTGTGACATCAAAGTGATAAAATCCTGCGGTTCCACCCTTATCCCTTATTTCATCGACAAGCATATTGCCCAATCTGTCATTAACATCACAGACAGCCACCTTGGCGTTGCTACTTGCAAAAGCACACGACAAAGCACCGCCAATGGCACCTGCAGCACCTGTTATAACAACACACTTGCCATCAAGGTCAATTTTCATTACTAATACACTCCTCTCAAAAGGACACAAAACAAAAATTTATTATTCCTTTTATCAGGATCAGTCTTCGTCAATCAGCTTGAAAGTTTTCCCGCCCCAGGCTTCTTTTCTCATATCATATACTTCATTTATACCTTTATCAGGTTTAATAGGCCAGATTGCATTTATCACAAATTCTTCGTTTTCACTTGTGTTTGTTATACTGTGGAATGTTCCCTGCGGAATAAAAATCACCGAGCCGCCTTTAACAGGATGGTCTACACCGTCCAAGTGGACGACACCTTCTCCTGACATGACGATATATACTTCATCAAATCCATTATGGATTCCACCGCCTGTAGCCTCTCCGACTGCCACTCTGCCCTCGTTGATTTGAATGTTTTTTGATTCTGAATTTGTTTCATCAATCAGCATTCTTGATGTATAGGTCTTATCAACCACAAATTCTTTAACCTGCCATGGATTTACAACTGTACCTCTACTCACAATAATCTCTCCTTTAACATAATTATTTAAAAATTTCTTGCATAACTGCAATTAAATCCACCATCAACCTTTAAACACTCACCGGTCACATATGCAGACAAATCACTTGCCAAAAACAGTGCTGCATTCGCTATATCAGCAGGCGTGCCTACTCTGTTTAACGGCACATAGCTTAATAGATCACCAATATTGTTTTCAGCTGCTCTTTCATCGCCTTCAACCAACCCAATAGCCATTGAGTTAACTCTTATATTATAAGGTGCCAGCTCCAATGCCCAGGCTTTTGAAATTGCAATTAACCCTGATTTTGCAGCAACGTACGGGCTTTGTCCTTTTGCAGGCACCAAGCCTAGAATCGAGCTGATATTAATAATATTTCCCTCGTTTGCTTCAACCATACTCGGTATTATTGATCGGCTAAAATGATATACCTTGTCCAGGTTGTTACGATAATTCTCTTCGTATATTTTATTGTCAAATAAATGCATAGGCTGTCTATCGCAAAAATTTATCTTTTGATCAAAATAGTTAATTAAAATATCTATTTTTCCGGCTTCTCTAAAAATCTCACTCATTAACGCACTATAATCTTCATTTTCCCGGAATATCATAATGTCATTACCATAAATATTCCCAAGAGATTTGATGTCGTCATTTTTTTCTGTTATTACCGAAACTGATGCGCCATTTTCAGAAAAACGCGAAGCGATA
The DNA here is from genome assembly GCA_964652975.1 of uncultured Oscillospiraceae bacterium. GTDB lineage: Bacteria > Bacillota > Clostridia > Saccharofermentanales > UBA5734 > CAZZCN01. The sequence continues at coordinate 37,703 of CAZZCN010000007.1, forward strand.
TTTTGTACAATAGCACTATTAGCTGAAGAAATAAGAACTTTTTTATTTTGCAATAGCCTCATATTCAAATCTTTAGCCTTTCTGATTCACATAAAGTACCCAAGATAAATTTATCACCATTACCTCGAGCCTGACCGGGTATAAAATTATAGTGCAAAGCGTTTTGCTCGGTTTGAAACATTTCTATAAAAGAACATCAACCTATTCACCTGATCCTGAATAAGTCTGTTCAATGCGGAAATTCTATCATAGGATTTTTGAAATAACAATATAAGCATTTTCCAATAAATTTTTCATTTTAACAAATACTTATAAATTCTATTTCTATGCAAAAACCTTTCTGTCCTACAAACTCACAAGGACACTGATTTAGCAAAGCCACATGAGTAGTGAGGGGCGGACGGAAAAAGTTTTAGTCTTTCAAGAAATTTAATTAAACAATGTTTACCACGATTAAGATAGTTTCTATGCAAGAACGGGATAAATTCTTATTTTTAGATGTGTACAGACGAGATGCCCTGTTAGAGGCGTTAAAATATCGTGTAGAAGAATTGGATAGGATAATAATGGAACAGGGTAAAGGATTCTTTGATAATGCTTAGCATTTTAGAATTTTAGTATTTTAGAATTTGAATATTAAGTTCGAAAAGTTTTATTGCAATTTTACGCACCGTAGTGTAAAATTGTAAATCGCTGACACTTTATACTATCAAGCGTTTCATATTGTTTGATAATATAATAGTTGGTTAAACCCTTGAATGTCGGGGTGTAGCTCAGGTGGCTAGAGTGCCTGCTTGGGGTGCAGGAGGTCGCAAGTTCAAGTCTTGTCACTCCGACCAGAAAGAATCAAAAAGAGACGTGCTTTATAGTATGTCTCTTTTTGATTCTCTATGGAAAAACACGGGGTGTTTTTCGGAATTTTCACAAGGTGACCAGACTTGAACTTTGTTCAAAAGCCCGTCTGCGTTGTTTGCAGATGGGCGCAGTCTTGTCACTCCGACCAAAAAGAATCAAAAAAGGATATGCATAATGCGTATCCTTTTTTGATTCTCTATGGAAAAACACCAGATGTGTTTTTCAACATTATTACAATTACTAAGAAAATGCAATAAAGAACTGACCGAAGGGAAGTTCTTCGAATGAACCGTCTTGAGGCTTTTAACCTCAAGCGGTTCTATGTTCTCTTTTTTGATTCTCTATGGAAAAACACAGAAGATGTTTTTATGATTTCCTTTTCCTTATACTTACAACTTCTGTAAAATCAGCAATCTCCATCTTCTTGTGACCCATGGTTTTATGTATATAAAAAGCCAGGACAAACCCTATAAGTGTTGAAAGCAATATCAAAAACTGTGTTCCGTTGATAAAAATGTCAAGTTTATTTACAAAATTAAGAATCTGCGACCCCAGAAGTGCAAACAAGAACCCTGCAAGACCGCTTATAGTGCCGCACATGCCGATATACATCTTGGCGTTTTCGGGTTTGATAAATTGAAATTGCAGATTGACAAGTGATATACCAAGCACACTCCATGCCACATTGCTTACTATGGCTGAAAAAGGGTAAATCCAAAAGTAGTTACCGGGAGACATGAAAAGCAGTAGTACATTCCCTGCAGCATATATAATAACAGCGATTTTCAGCACATAATCCCAGGATGTCCTATCGGCAAATACGCCCCATCTCCTCACAATTATCGCCTTTTCAAGAGTAACCAGTAATATGACAAACCCTATTAAAGTGTACTCCATCCCTATGTCCTTGATAAGATATAGTCCTAAAAACGGAATAAGAATCTGAGCAGACGCCTGCCATAAGATAAAGATTATAATAACCTTCAAAAAAGATTTGTCTCTTATAGGTTCAATCAAATTGGCAATCGAAAATTTCACACGTGGGTGCTCTGAAGGTGGTTCGTATATGCTGGAAACATACACCACATCAACAATGGATACTGCCATCAAAATAATGCCAATCACCGCAAATCCCCACACAAGCAATCCCGCAGTTTCGGACTTGTCCAGAATCACACCTGTAACCATCGTAGCCACAGCGACTCCAAGAAGGCTGTATCGTTCGCGCTTGCTGAAGTAAGCACCCCTCCCGTTCGGCGGAACAAGTGAAATAAGCCAGTTGCTGGCAGCCGGACCTATAGCTGTTCCTATGAAAAAACCAATCGCATAAGTAGCAATTATCATAATTACGCTTACAATACCGGTACCAAAAACAATCGGATATAAAAACACAATCGAGAGGCAGATACGATGTACTGCAATTCCAAATACAACAAAATTCTTCTGTGACTGTATTTTCTCGGATATAACCGCACCAATGATCTGAAAAAATCCTGCAAGTACCGGAATTGACAAAACTATACCGTTAATTGATGCTGGAACTCCTGCATAGCTCAAAAGGCCGGCAAGGTAGCTTCCGGCGCAAATCGATATCAGTATGTAGAGAGAAACATTATCAACAATAAAATTCCTTCTGCCAAGATGGATTTTCTTGTCAATATCAGAAAGCGCGTCAAAGTGCATTGCACTGACTTCCCTTTTCTCATTTATTCTATCTTTTGCAAGCTGCAACAAATTTTGCATTTTCTCGTTTGCGCCTTTCACTTGTCTTTATTCTAAAATATTTTTGTGTTACGGCTAAAGTGACTTTTTTAAGTTAAAAGTCTAAAATAATTAAGAGATAGAATTAATTTTAGTCTGTCTCGATTTTACCACTAAAATTTTCAAAAGGCACTCTCTTTTCAAAGAATGCCTTTTAATTATTTTTATGATTGGTCTGCCTGTATCGTCTTATGGTTTATTCATAAATAACGAGCTTTTCGTATTGCTTTATGGTTTATACATAAGTAGCGAGCTAATCGTTCACTTTATGGTGTATTCATAAATAATCAATCGTTACTTAAGTCTAGTTATCTCTGAATCCGCCGCGAGGCTTGTCGAATCCGCCACCCTGTCTTGGACGATCTCCACCGCCACCTTGTCTTGGGCGGTCGCCGCCACCACCGTATGGTCTTGGACGGTCACCGCCGCCTGCAGGTCTTTGACGATCTCCGCTTGGACGGTTAAAAGAACCGGAATTTTCTCTAGGAGCCTGTTCTACATATCCTTCAGGTCTTTCGGTACAGTCTCTCATTGAAAGATTGATTCTGCCCTGTGAATCCAGTTCCATAACCTTTACATTAACTATGTCGCCTTCTTTAACAACATCCTCAACTTTGTCAACTCGTGACCAGCTCATCTTGGAAATATGAACAAGGCCTTCCTTGCCTGGTAGGAATTCAATAAATGCTCCGAAAGTCATAAGCCTTGTTACTTTACCGCTGAATACCGCTCCAACTTCAGGGTCGTGTGCGATACCTTCAATCATTGCAATTGCACGTTTGCCATCGGCGATATTGACTGTTGAAACATTAACAACACCGGTGTCGGAATCGATATCGATCTCGGTCTTGGTCTCGGCGATTATCTTGTTGATTACTTTGCCGCCTGCTCCGATGACTTCTCTGATTTTGTCTAGAGGAATGGTTGTCTGAAGAATCTTAGGTGCATATTCTGAAACATCACTACGTGGAGTCTCTATACACGGTAAAATAACATCGTTTATTATCTGCATTCTTCCCTTTTGTGTCATTTCGAATGCCTGACGGATTATTTCATAGGACAATCCATCAACTTTGATATCCATCTGAATAGATGTGATTCCTTCGCTGGTTCCCGCTACTTTAAAGTCCATATCGCCGAAGAAATCTTCGATACCCTGAATATCCATGAATACGAGTATATCGTCTTCATTCTCTTCGTTAACAATAAGACCTGCGGAAATTCCTGCAACCGGTCTTTTGATAGGTACGCCTGCATCCATAAGTGCGAGTGTGCTTGCGCAAACCGAGCCTTGGGATGTAGAACCGTTTGACATTGTTATCTCAGAAACAAGTCTGATGGCATATGGGAATTCCTCTTCATTAGGCAGAACAGGAAGCAGTGAACGCTCGGCCAATGCTCCGTGGCCAATCTCACGGCGTCCGGGTGAGCGGTTGCCTTTTGCTTCTCCTACACTGTATCCAGGGAAATTGTAGTGATGCATATAGCGTTTTGTATCTTCTTCGTCAAGGCCGTCAAGCTTTTGAATCTTGGAAAGTGATCCAAGAGTACAGATTGTTATTACCTGTGTCTGTCCTCTGGAAAAATAACCTGAACCGTGTACACGTGGCAAAATTCCAACTTCGGCGCTTAAAGGACGGATCTGATCTATTGGCCTGCCGTCAACTCTCTTATGATCTTTGAATAAAAGTTCGCGTACAACTTTTTTCTCTAATTTATATATCGATTCCGCATTATATTTCGGCCACTCTTCATTCAGCCCGGCAAGGTGTGCCTTTGTCTCATCGGAAATTCTGGCAACTGCCTCGTCACGAACGCTCTTATCATCAGAAAGAACCGCAACTTTCATTTTGTCATATGCAAATGCTTTAACAGCTGCAAATATTTCTGCTGGAATGTCAGATGATGTGTAAGCGAATTTTGTCTTGCCAATATCTTTGACTATAGAATTGATAAACTCGACTATTTCCTTGATAATATCATGTCCTTGAACTATTGCATCAAGGATTACGTCGTCCTTGACTTCATTGGCTCCTGCTTCTATCATGACAATTTTCTTGGTGGAACCGGCTAAAGTGATATACATGTCGCTTGCGATACGGTCTGCTGTATCAGGATTGACTACAACTTTCCCATCTACAAGGCCAAGTATGACTCCTCCGATTGGTCCGGCCCAAGGCACGTCAGAAATCGATATGGCTATCGAGGTACCTATAAGTGCAGTGATTTCAGGTGAGCAGTCCTGGTCAACCGACATAACAAGGTTGTTGACAGAAACATCATTTCTCAAGTCGTTAGGAAACAATGGTCTTATTGATCTGTCGATAACTCTGGAAGTCAAAATCGCCTTTTCGGAAGGACGTCCCTCCCTTTTGATGAATCCGCCGGGAATCTTGCCTACGGCATACATTTTCTCTTCATAATCAACGCTCAAAGGGAAAAAGTCAATTCCCTCCCTGGGTGTTGTCGAAGCTGTCACGGTCGACAGGATTACGGTGTCACCGTATCTGATCAAAACCGATCCGTTTGCGAATTGTGCCAGTTTGCCGGTCTCTACCACAAGGGGTCTTCCGGCCAGTGTTGTTTCGAATACTTTTTTCATAAGTACCTCCATTAAATTTGCTGCAATGGCGGTAGGCTGTAGGTTCTGTCACCGTAGATCCACGGTGGCACAATCTACCTTCTACTGCTTGCAGTCTATGTCCTAATGCAATTAAATTGCAAAGAAATCCTGGAAAATATTAGAGGATATAATAAAAACCGTTGTCCATATCATCTATATATCCACAATTGGTAGGTTTCAAGTTGTGCCTACCTAAGCAGTCGGAATTAAAATGCATGACTATAAATGAATGTTCACACAAATCAATTTATAAAAAGTGGTAAACCGCGTTCGGCTTACCACTCCGCTCTTTACTATTTTCTGATTTTAAGTTTGTCGATAATTGTTCTGTATCTTTCGATATCAATCTTGGTAAGATAGTCGAGCAATCCTCTTCTTTTACCGACCATTGTAAGAAGCCCTCTTCTTGAGTGATGGTCCTTCTTGTGAATCTTAAGGTGTTCTGTCAAATGGTTGATTCTCTCGGTCAGAATAGCTATCTGAACTTCCGGTGAACCTGTGTCTCCCTCTTGTCTTGCATAAGTTGTGATGATTTCCTGTTTTCTGTCTTTGTCCATTATAGTTCCCTCCATTTATTAAAGTCCGATGACAAAGTATGCGGTTTGGACGTTCCGAAAACTTTGTTCACGGCAAAGCAAACGTAATTTTATCACATTGAGAATATTTTTACAACATTTTTCGTGTTTTATCCAGTTTTAGCAAGTTTTAGCCAGTTTTACATTAGTTGTAATATATAATGTCCGCTTTTATCAAAAAAATATATTAATCCAAAGTCTGATTTATCATTTAACCTCATGCAGCTAAATCAACTGTCCCTTATCATGTCAATAAATTCTTCTGCAAAAACCGGATCGAATAGAATACCTGAATTCATTCTTATATCAGCTATCGCCATTTCCTTAGTTAGGGGTTTTTGATTTTTTCGGCCATTTACCATGGCATCATAAGAGTCGGTTATCCTTAGAATTCTTGCTTCAACAGATATTTCATCGCCATTTAATCCCTTAGGATACCCACTGCCATCCCAGTTCTCGTGATGCTCCAGAACTATGTTTGCAACTCCGCCCATTTCATTAACTGAACCAAGTATCCTGTACCCGATTTCGGAATGCCTTTTAGTAATAATTCCCGTTTCCTTCTCTTCTTCCAGACCGGTGTCGATTATGGCATAATCGATTGCCACCTTGCCAATATCATGTAGAGAAGCCGCAGTCAGAAGGATGTCTTTTATTCTTCTGGACATTCCGATTTTGTCTGCGAATTTTGCACATAGCCCCGATACCTTGTCGGCATGATCCTTCTCAGCAGGCAGCCTCTCAAAAAGCGTATCAACTATCTGTTCAATTGTATTGACACGCATAAGATGACTTTCAGTAAGTTTATGCTCGTACATGTTGTCCTCAGCCTTTTTATATACGTCATAAATCTGACTTTCCATTATTTCCCTTGTATTGATTCCAAATGAAATTGAAAGCTGCAGATTCTGCACTTTCTTCAAGGATATTTCTGCGGTCATGCGTTTTACAAATTTTTCGGCGTCCGCAAATGAAGTGTTGGGCATTAGAAAAACAAATTCATCACCGCCAACTCTTGAAAACACATCAGATTCCATTGTGTTAGCCTGCATAATACTTGAAGCCTCACGTAAAAGCGAATCTCCGATCAAATGACCGAAAGCATCGTTCGCAAGCTTTAGTCCATTAACATCTGCCATAATTACACTTAAGGGTAAATATTTCTCGTTGTCGAATTCCACTATCTTCATTTCAAAATATCTTCTGTTGTAAACGCCTGTAAGTTGATCATGGTAATTGAGGTAGTTAACCTGCATAAGGGTCTTGCTTAATACATTTCTCTCATCTTCCAGTTCCCTGGCAATGATCTGTTTTGATATGTTCGATTCTACAATGTCAGTTATCTCCGAAAACAAAATGGCATATGCTATGAATTTCCCGTTAAATGCAAGAATTTTGGAGCCCTTGATGTAATAATATCTTTTATTGTTTTCGACAAGAATGTCCTTGGAATTATTACCCAGATTGGATAGATAGTTTTCGAAAAATGTTTTGTAGTCAATAACCTTACTGAGTAATTCTGGATTCGCTTCTGCTGATATATGGGGCATTTCATCGTTTTCCACCTGTTGCTTAACTATGTCTTCAATAGATGTCATTCTTAGATCGGCTTCATTTAACAGGCTCTCCAGAGAAACAACAGTAACCTCTTCGTGGAGCGAGGGAAAAATCACCCTTGCAGAATTATTGTAATCTACTATTTCGAATTTGGGATTTATTATAAGTACACCTTTTGCGAGATTGTCGAAAATTCGATCTCTTGCGAAGGAAGTGAATTTTAAAAAATCATTTTTGAAGAGAATATAAAACAACAACGCGGATACCAGCGGCAGGGATATTGCTGAAAAATCAAGATTGGTGCTGCCTATGTTGAGTATATTTAGAATTATGCCGGCATAGGGTACGAGAATAATAAGCATGATAACAAAAGCTACCGGACTGCTGACTTTCTTGTTGGTTTTTTGCATTCTAACAATTATAAAGATTGAAGCAATTGCACATATTGTGACAAAAGCGCTGTGAACGTAATACCATGAGCCTTTGCCAAGTGAAAGCACATCAAAATCCGCTATGTTGCTGGTTGATATGTTCGTATAATAAAGGTTATGGTACTGGTTTGTCATTCGAATAAAAAATGTGATTAAAGGAATTACAAAAATTGATATCTTGAAAATTAATGATTCCTTAAGCTTAAGGTTATAATATTCCAGATTGAATAAAATCCAGACCGCTCCAAAAAACGGAATCCCAAGATACTGAAACTGATTCCAGAAAATCATTCTGTCAAGCGAATGGACGTTCAATTCCATAATGTATCCTAGAGAATATATGGCAATGGATATGCACAGATACGAAAACCAGCTATGTGCTCTTGACCTACGACGCAAAAAAGAATAAACAGCATAAAAACCCGTCATAAAGACTGCTGAGTACATATAAAGATTGATTATAGCCAGCAATGAAATTTTATCCATATTCTAAAGTCTACCTTTATAATCATCATATCCGAAACTCTTGAGCACAATCTCACCCACATTTGCGCGATATACACCGATTGACGGCAGATTAACACCATTGAAAGTGTTGTTCTTTACCATAGTATAATGTGCCATATCGCAAAAAACAAGCTTGTCACCCGGATTTAATGCATTCGTAAATGAATAGTCACCTATTATGTCACCTGCCAGACAAGTAAGTCCCCCAAGGCGATAAGTAAACTCAAAATCTCCTGGCTTCCCGGCACCGATTATCTCTGGTCGGTAGGGCATTTCTATAACGTCAGGCATATGACATGCGGCGGAAGTGTCAAGTATGGCTGTTTTCATGCCATTGTCAACCACATCTAGAACAGTGCACACAAGGTAACCGGTATTCAATGCGATGGCTTCACCGGGTTCAAGATAAACATCAATTTTGTATTTGTTTTTAAAAAACATTATGGATCTTACAAGAGCGTCAATATCATAATCATCTCGTGAAATATGATGCCCGCCGCCCATATTGATCCATTTCATAGTAGATATGTACTTACCGAATTTTTCGTCAACGACCGGTACGGTTCTCTCTAAAGCATCAGAATTTTGTTCACAAAGCGTATGAAAATGGAGACCTGAAATTCCTTCAAGATCATCAGGCTTGAAATTCGACAATGTTACTCCAAGTCTTGAATTTGCGTAGCAGGGATTGTAAATGGGTGTTTTAATCTCAGAATACTCAGGGTTGACACGGATTCCGCATTCAATCGTCTTGGAATTGGATGAATTGAAATCACCGACGCTTGACTTATACTTATTCCACTGGCTAAAAGAGTTGAATACTATATGATCGCTGTATTTCATGATATCGGGAAATTCAGCTTCGACGAACGCCGGAGCATAAGTATGCACCTCCTTGCCCATCTCTTCAAACCCCAGTCTTGTCTCATTTAGAGAACTTGCAGTAATTCCGGCAAGATACCTCCCAACAAGTGGAAAAACCGAATACATGGAAAACCCTTTAAGAGCAAGCAAAACCTTGCATCCGGTAGCTTCCTGGACTCTGCCGAGTATTTTAAGGTTTTTCTCTATAAGGCGCTCATCCACGACGTAGCAAGGTGAAGGATATTTGTCAAAGTCAATGTCTGTCAATGTATTAAAATCTCCTCAAGTTAAATTTTTATTTATTTGATATAGCGGTACCTGAATTTTCTTGGAATGTCCTAATTTATCATGCAGTGTATTTTCTTACGCAAAAAACTGAATCTTTAAAAATAAAAATGGATTATCCTTTGCAAAAAATAAAATCTTTACAATGTGTTTTTTATAAGATTCGGGGAAAAATCCTCAACCCATGGCAGCCCCTGTTTGTTAAGCTCATCCATGAAAGGATCCGGGTCAAACTCCTCGACATTGAAAACCCCGCTTTTCTTCCAGTATCCTTTAAGGACCATCATCGCACCTATGACGGCCGGCACACCGGTCGTATAGGATATGGCTTGTGAACCAACTTCTTTGTAGCATTCTTCATGGTCGCATACATTATATACGTAATAGGTCTTTTTCTGACCGTCCTTTATCCCTTGCATTACGCAGCCGATATTGGTTTTACCCTTTGTTCTGGACCCCAGCGAGGCAGGATCGGGCAAAACTGCTTTCAGGAAATGAATCGGGGCGATTTTGACGCCCTCAAACTCAATCGGCTCGATTGACGTCATCCCAACATTTTCGAGAACCTTCAAATGGTTGATATAATTATCTGAAAAAGTCATCCAGAACCTTATCTGCTTGAGCCCCGGAATGTTTTGGGACAACGACTCCAGCTCCTCATGATAAAGCAGGTAGATATTTTTGGGTCCTATCTGTGGAAAATCGTACGACTGGCAAAACTCAAGCGGCTTGGTCTCAATCCACTCTCCGTCTTTAAAATAGCGTCCGCTTGCCGTAATTTCCCGAATGTTGATCTCAGGATTGAAATTAGTTGCAAATGGGTATCCGTGATCACCCGCATTGGCATCGATTATATCTATCGTGTGGATTTCATCAAAATGATGCTTTAGAGCATAGGCACAGAAAACACCTGTAACACCGGGATCGAATCCACTCCCTAGAACGGCTGTTAAATTGGCTTTTGCAAATCTTTCCCTGTATGCCCACTGCCATGAATATTCAAATTTCGGTGTTTCGGGCGGCTCATAGTTTGCAGTGTCGAGATAGTCCACTCCTGTTGCAAGACAGGCTTCCATAATGGAGAGGTCCTGATATGGCAATGCCACGTTGATTACTATGTCCGGCTTGTACTTTTCGATCAGAGCGATCATTTGCCCGATATCATCAGCATCAACCTTTTCGGTATGGATTACAGTTTTCGTGTTTTTGACTGATTTTCTTATATTCTCACACTTCTCGAGCGTTCTGCTTGCAATGCAAATCTCTTCAAATATATCTGAATTCTGACAGCACTTGTGCACGACAACATTTGCCACGCCACCGGCTCCGACGATAATAGCCTTGCTCATTTCAATCCTCCTGCATCTAATGTATAATTTTTCCTTAGTTGATTATACAAAACAACAGATATTTTATCAATAGAACAGCAAAATACATTTTCAAATGATTACAATATTATTAGGCAAATATTACCAAATTCTTAACATTTGAAAAGGGTGAAAAAAAACCTGATTTGCTTATTGCAATTTAAAAAACAATAGAATATAATCTACATATTGTATTACCTATCATCACACAATCAATATATTGTACTTTTATATTAAGGGTTTTATTATGCTAAATAGTGTACTCATCTACTGTTAATGCATTTATTATTTTTATTTAAAAGCGGTGTATTACTAAAAATCGGTTGAGTATTATTGATGACGTTAGCTGTGTTGGTAAAGAAGCGTTGGCAGTGATATGAATAATTACATAACATGTGAAAGTAATTGGCAAAGCTCCATATGAAGACTCGATATTGTCATTGCATATGAAGACCCGGCGTTATGGTTACACATGATAAATAGAAATAAGAAGCGATAAGCAACTGAAAATTACACTTGAAAATAGTGTATTAATAAAAATCGACAAATTTATAATTGACGGAGGATTATGTTATGGGAGCTATGGATTTGGTATTGAAACGATATTACACCAAGGAATTGGAGAAGGATTCCTCGAAAAGCGTTTACGATTTGTTTATTTGGAAAAAGGTGGATGTTGTTCTTAAAGATCACAAATCCGGCAAGACTCTGACTGACATGAAAGACCTCGAATTTCCTGAGGAATATTCACAAAACTCGTGTGATATAATCGCTTCGAAGTATTTCCGCCGCAAAGGCGTTCCAGGAAAGCTGGGCTACGAAAACAGCATGCGCATGGTGGCGCACAGACTTGTTAATTTCTGGTGCGAAGCGTTGAAGGACGAGAAATTGATTACAACAGAGACGGATGCATCATGTTTTTATGATGAGATGGTTTACTGTCTTTTAAAGCAGATTGTAGCCCCCAATTCCCCGCAATGGTTTAATACCGGACTTAAAACCGCCTATGGTATAAGTGGAACAAAGACCGGCAGCTACTACTATGACGAAGTTATAAAGAAGGTGGTAGAAAGCGAAGATGCATATTCCAGAACGCAGGCATCAGCATGCTTCATATTATCAATTGATGACAAATTATTAGGTCCCCATTCTATTTCGGAGCACTATATCACTGAGACGCGCCTTTTCAAGGGTGGTTCAGGAACAGGTACGAATTTCTCTGCAATAAGAGCCAGAGGCGAGCACTTGAGCGGAGGTGGATTTTCATCTGGCCTCATGAGTTTTCTTAAAGGACTCGACCGTAATGCCGGTGCAATCAAATCCGGTGGTACCACCAGGCGCGCAGCCAAGATGTTGTGTCTTAATGTCGACCACCCCGAGATAATGGATTTTATTACTTGGAAAGCCCGAGAGGAAGACAAAGTCAGGGCATTAGGCAAAATGGGCTATGACACAAGTTTCGAGGGAGAAGCCTATGAGACTGTATCCGGTCAGAATGGCAACAACTCGGTCAGGTTCTCTGACGATTTCATGAAAAAAGTTGAGAATCTCCCCACCGAACCCGAAGCTACAATAGAATTAAAAGGTCGCGTCGACTCCAAGGCAAACTCCACTCTTAAAGTAGCCGATGTATGGAATGCATTTAATGAGTCGATTTGGAAATGTGCTGATCCGGCTCCTCAGTTTGACGATACTTTTAATGCCTGGCACACCTGTCCGTGCGGTGAAGACGGCTTGCTTAACAGCCACAAGAACAAGATAAATTCCACCAATCCATGCGGAGAATATGCATTTTTGGATGATACTTCATGCAATCTGGCCTCTATCAATATTTTCAAATTTTATAATACAGACACCAGGACTTTCGACCTGGACGGTTTTATTCATGTTGTCGGCATTTCACAGCTTGCACTTGAAGCATCGGTACGCTGGGGACAGTTCCCTACTGAAGATATAGCACGTAAGACTTATATGTTCAGAACAACAGGACTAGGTGTCGCCAATCTTGCATCACTGCTTATGGCCTATGGCTATCCATATGATTCAAACGAGGCAAGAGCTTTAGCCGCTGCTTTAATAGGCATACTGACTGGATTTTCTTATTATACATCATCAGTCATGGCGGAGCTGATAGGACCTTTTGAGAAATACGAAATCAACAAGGATCACATGCTTAAGGTTATAAGGAATCACTCCCGTGTTGCAGAAGCACTAAAGACACCGTTTGAAGGACTCAACAACATTCCTGTCCTCATCAATCACAAGCTCCTTAAGAAGAATAATTTCAACAAGATAAGTGATACTGTAAAATCAATCTGGAAATCCGCCCTTGCCAATGGTGAGAAATACGGGTATCGTAATGCCCAGGTCTCAGTCATGGCGCCAACTGGCACGATTTCACTTGCCATGGACTGCGGTGCCACATCAATAGAGCCGTTTTTCAGTCACTTTGTGTATAAGAAGCTTTCAGGCGGCGGCTACATGACCATGTCCAATCCCGTTTTGGAACTTGCCCTTAACAACCTGGGATATACGGAAGAACAGACATCGGAAATTATTGAATATATCATGCACAAGGAGATAGTAACCGAGAATAATTATGAATACGAGAAAATAGTAGACGGCAAAATCGAGGGAGCGCCTCATCTCAAGAAAGAGCACCTGGCTGTTTTTGATACCGCCAATGAATGCGGCAGCGGCAAAAGGTATATTCAACCAATGGGACATGTCAAAATGGTTGCAGCAATAACTCCGTTGATTTCCGGTGCTGTATCCAAGACAGTGAACCTGCCCAAACATGCTACAGTTGATGATTTCAAGGAAGTCATTTTTCAGTCATGGAAGCTTGGTGTAAAGGGTATCACTCTTTATCGCGACGGATCCAAGGCAAGTCAGCCTCTTAACACCACTCTGAATGATGATTCACTTGCAGACTTGTCAGTACTGACATACAATCAGCTCCTTGAGAAGGTTAAGCACCTTCAAGAAAACAGACCATACTCCAAGCGCGAAAAGCCAACTGGAATAAGGCAAGGAAGGACACACCCGGCTCAGATTGACGATGTAAAAATATACACCACGGTTAACAGGAACCCCAATGGAACGATTTCCGAAATATACATCACAACCGACAGAGAAGGTACTATAATCACCGGACTGTTAAATTCCCTTTCGAAGTCAATTTCAGTTATGCTTCAATATCACGTACCTCCGCAGGATATATCGAGAATGTTACGTGGACAGAAATACGAGCCATACGGCTTTGTCAAAAAGCACCCCAACATCAAACAGGTTACCTCTATTTCTGATCTTATAAGCAAGATTATCGACATAGAGCTTGGTGATTATTCCAGGTGTCAGATCAAAGAGCAGCTTGAAGATACAAATCCACCTGTAGCTCACGATGTATCCAAGTCACTTAAAGCACCAGGCGATATTAACATCTCAATAGCGGTTCCATCCAATATGCTATCATCTTCCGGAATCGAACCTTCCGGGCATGCAGGTGAGAGACTGTATGACAGCATTTGCCCATCGTGTTCAAGTACGAGAATGGTTAAGAATGGGACGTGTAAGGTCTGTCTCGATTGCGGCGCCACCACTGGGTGCAGCTAAAACACCGCGATACTTCGTCGAAGTCACAATTCAAATTTCAGTTGTATATCTTTATATACGGCCTTCATTTGAATTGTGATTCTCCTTGTCTAGCGAAGTTTTAATCTGCACCCAACATTTTCGTACAGTAGATTGTAAAAGAAAATTTGCCTAAGCAAATTTTCCAAAGAGCTTAAACTTTAGTTTAAGCTTTACTCCGAAATACGGCGTTGAATCAAACATTGCAGAGAAGAATCTGCAGTTGGCAGATTCTTCCACAGAGCGTTAAAGCAAATTTGCTTTAACGCTTTTTGCATCCCGACATTTTCGAACAGTTAAATAGCGAAATGCGACGTTGAATCAAACATTACAGTGTAAATTGCAAAAAAAATCTGCCTAAGCAGATTTTCAATAGCTAAAACTTTAGTTTTAGCGTTGCGCAAAGCGATAAAACTATAGAGAAGAATCTGCTACTTGCAGATTCTTCCATAGAGCGTTAAAGCAAATTTGCTTTAACACTTTGCCTCTTTCGGCTCTTTTTAGAATACCTTCTTTGAATCCAATAGAATAGTTACCGGGCCGTCATTTGACAAGGTGACTTTCATTTTGGCTTGAAATACACCGGTTTGAATTCCACCTGCTGTATGAGAAAGTATTTTGCAGAATTCAGAAAATTGGACACTAGCTTTTTCTTGAGTTGACGAATCTGAGAAGCTGGGTCTCTTCCCTCTTCTTGCGTCTCCAAAAAGCGTGAAATTTGGAACAACCAGAATTTTCCCGTCAATATCTTTTACAGATAGATTCATTTTGCTGTCGCTGTCTTCAAAAATTCTCAAATTATAGATTTTGTCTGTCATATAATTGAAATCGGTTGCATCGTCGCTTTCTTCAAAACCGACAAGAACAAGCAACCCTCTTTTTATTTCTCCGGTAACTTTGCCGTCAACTTCAACTTTTGCATCAAGAACTCTCTGAATGACCGCTCTCATAAATTGTTTCTCTTTTCTTAGTGTTTGTGTTGGTTTGTGTTTACAAAATATTTTATCATATATCCTGGCATTTATGATATAATTAGGAAAATTTTTTCGGAGGGTATATGGAGTTTTTTACATTGGTACTTATAGCGCTTGCTCTGGCAATGGATGCCTTCGCAGTCTCGGTTTCAAACGGTATGTGCTACGAAGGTCTTAAGAAACGTGATATTTTGAAAATAGCAATGACTTTCGGTCTTTTTCAGGCATTGATGCCGGTTATGGGGTTTTTCCTGGGACAGACATTTGCAGGATTTATATCAAAAATTGATCACTGGGTGGCGTTTATCCTACTTTTCATAGTAGGTGCTCATATGATAATAGAGGCTATAAAACAGTTTAGGGATAAAACGGAGACCTGCAAGGTGGCAGTCTGCTCCAATAAAAGCATATTAGTCCAAGGCGTTGCTACGAGTATAGATGCTTTTGCAGTTGGCGTCGGATTTGCACTTATCGAGATGGATATCTTATTGGCTGCTATATTAATCGGGACAATAACATTCGTTTGTTCACTAATCGGCATCTGGCTTGGCAGAAAGGTTAAAAGTTTTGTCAGTGAATATGCCGAAATCATCGGGGGCCTCATCCTGATCGGAATTGGGACCAAGATTCTTGTTGAAGGATTGTTGTAATCGGAGGTCCTTTACTTTTCAGTATAGGCACTAAGATCCTTGTCGAAAGATTGTTGTAATGTTTCTTATATAAAGTTTTCATAAATATTAACAGTAGAATATAAAAATTATAAATAATTAGTTTAAATTATCAAAAAGGTGCTGTCTCAAAATCAAGAGAGACAGCACCTTTTTGTGTTATTTTAGTTTTATGCAGAACAAATCATTTAGTCTGGATGATGGTATTATTAAATATATCAACGTTTCGATGATAATATTATTTAAAATTCCATTTCATTTGTCCTATCAACTTTGAAAAGTTATTGGGCTACTATAGAAGTACCTCTTCTCATGTCAAGTAATAATCAAAAATCGAATCTTTCTTTGAGTGCAGCAAGTTCATCGTTCATTTCCTTTGGAAGACGGTCGAATTTCTTGAAGAATTCTTCAATTCCTTCTACTTCAGTTTTCCATACGTCTCTCTCAATGGTAAGAAGATCTGCTACATCAGCCGCTGTGAAATTATCAAGTCCCTCTACGTCGATGTCCTCTGGATTAGGAATAAATCCGATAGGTGTCTTGACTGCATCAACTTTACCCTGGCATCTGTCAACAATCCACTTTAGAACGCGGAAGTTATCGCCATAGCCCGGCCATGCAAATTTTCCCTGATCGTTGGTTCTAAACCAGTTAACATTGAATATCTTAGGCTTATTGGAAATCTTTTCGCCCATATCAAGCCAGTGCTGGAAATAATCGCCGGCATTGTAACCCATGAAAGGTAACATGGCCATAGGATCACGTCTTACTACACCAACTGCGCCTGAAGCTGCTGCTGTTGTCTCTGAAGCCATTGTAGCTCCAACGAAAACACCATGCTGCCAGTCAAATGACTGATATACAAGTGGTGCGGTTTTCGCACGACGACCACCGAATAAGATAGCAGTGATGGGAACACCCTCGACTTTTTCCCAGTCAGGAGAGATACATGGGCACTGTGCAGCAGGTGCTGTAAAGCGGCTGTTAGGATTTGCAGCTTTGATTTTCTTGCCGTCCTTATCGACCATGTCAGGCGTCCAGTCTTTTCCTGTCCAATCGATTGCGTGTGCAGGAGCTGCAACTCCCATATCTTCCCACCATATGTTTTTGTCATCTGTGAGGGCTACGTTAGTGAAAATAGTATTTTTCTTTGTAGTGAGCAAAGCGTTGGGATTCGACTGCATGCTTGTTCCGGGAGCGACTCCGAAGAATCCGGCTTCTGGATTGATTGCGTAAAGTCTTCCATCGGCACCCGGACGCATCCAGGCGATGTCATCACCAACTGTGTAGACTTTATAACCCTTTGCATATGCGGGAGGTATTAACATAGCGAGGTTGGTCTTGCCGCATGCTGACGGGAATGCACCTGTAATATAGTGAGTATTTCCCTGAGGGTCTTCAATTCCAAGAATGAGCATGTGTTCAGCCATCCATTCTTCCTTCTTGCCCTGAAATGAGGCAATACGAAGAGCAAAGCATTTCTTGCCTAGGAGAACGTTTCCGCCGTAGCCGGAGTTGATCGACCAGATAGCATTATCCTGTGGAAAATGCATTATGTAACGGTCATCTTCATTGATATCTTTCTTACCATGCAGGCAACGTACGAAGTCATTGCTGTCTCCAAGCATTTTAAGTGCGGCTTCGCCCATTCTTGTCATGATTCTCATGTTAAGAACAACATAAATGCTGTCTGTAAGTTCAATACCGACCTTTGCAAGCGGCGAGCCGATAGGACCCATTGAGTAAGGTATGACGTACATTGTACGGCCTTTCATTGATCCGTCAAAAAGACCGCTCATCATTGCATAAGCTTCGCTTGGCTCCATCCAGTTGTTGGTAGGTCCAGCTTCTTCTTTAGTAGGGGCGCAGATGAATGTCCTATGCTCAACACGTGCAACGTCATTGAGTGCTGTTCTGTGGTATACACAACCAGGTAGCTTCTCCTGGTCAAGTTCCATTATTTCTCCAGTTGATAATGCTTCTGTCCTAAGACGAATCATCTCTTCCTCTGACCCATCAATCCAAACCACTCTATCAGGCTTAGTGAGTGCTATCATTTCTTCGACCCATTTGTTTACTTTGTCATTTGTACAAACCATTAATCTTACCTGCCTTTCATACGAATAAAATAAATTATGAAATTTTAATGGCTATAAATTGCATCTCATAAATAAGACTGCTATTTTTCGCCATTGTCATCATACCACATAAAAGTATTAAACAAAACATTATTTTAATGAGTTATTTGGAAGAAATATTTCATATTTTTTTGAATAATTTATGGAATATACATATACTGTTTATTTTGCTACTTGGCAATCCCGAATACTTTGACAGCTATGCTCATAAGTTGCTCAGGCGTTAGTTCCTCAGCCCTGCAGTTAAGTGAAATTCCTTCTTCTTTTAAAATCGCCTCTATAGAGGATTTTCCACCATGCACGACACCTGATCCCCCAAGGGAGTTTATTAGCGTCTTTCTTCTTTGTGAAAATGCCGCCTTTAAAATTTTCAAAAAATCAGCCGATGAAAGTTTATCGTCTTCAAATTTCATTTTATTGACCATTCTTACAACACACGATACAACGTTCGGTACGGGGAAAAAGTTCGCGGGTAAAATTTCCTCGACAATTTCGGTGGTGAAATAATATTGGGCAAAAGCCGACATGATTGAATATTCCTTGTTTTTCGGAGGACTTGCAAGCTTTTGTGCTGCCTCCTTTTGTAATGTGAATATCATTCTTTCACAAAACGGTATCTCAGTAACAAGTTTTACAATCATCTGTGTGGTTATATTGTAAGGAAGATTCGACATAACCTTTATGTGCGCTCTAGGTAGCTCATTGCAGCAAGCTTCTTCTGATATGTCATTTTTGCAAAAATATTCTGCTATCAGGTTTTTATAGTCAATCACCAGTGCATCTGAATTAATTATCGAGACGTTATCGCTTGATGAAACGCATTTTCTTAGAGCGGGGATTATTCTTTCGTCGATTTCTATAATCACAGCTTCTTTACAGATGGATAAGTATTTCTCGGTCAACGTGCCGATTCCCGGCCCTATTTCTATAATGCAGTCATCTTTTCCCATTTCTGCAAAATCAACAATGTTTTTCAATTTTTCGTCATTAATCAAAAAGTTCTGACCCAGGCTTTTGCTCAAGGCTATTTTGTTTTCGAAAAGGATCTGCTTTGTCTGTTCTATATTCATTTTATTATTGACACTGATTTTGCGGGTGTGTCTTCCTTTCATTATCAGTATGTTATTTCATTTTTATAGCAACCTGATATGTGTTATATTTTTCATGACTGCATACAGTTTGGCAAATGCGCTTTTATGTCATATCTGGTATGTAACATATTTCAAAACGTTATAATCATATCATAAAAATGTTTTTTTCGCTCGAATAAACAAAATTTATATCAGTAGCCAGTATTAACCCTTGTTCGGACAGTGCCAATTAACGCCTTGGGCTTTGGTGCAATTATTTAAAAAAACACAATAAAATAATAATATTTTCTAACTTTTGCGTTTCATTTACAAAATAATATTGACAATGTTCGTATTGGTACACATTTACAAAAAAATATGGAATATCGCACAAGATTTATTGGTTTTTTTCGTGATATAAATACTTTTTATTTGACTTTTCGCTATTCATTTTCACGTCAAGTTGATGTAAAATATAAGCATGTAGAAAATATTTCTACAAAATAATTTTAAGGGGGAAATGCCCATGATTAAAATAATAGTAGGTATTGAAGGTTGTGGCAAAACAGCAAAACTAGTTGATCAGATGAATGTGATTGCCACCGATCCCGGCAAGCGGGTGGTTTGCATTGTTAGAGGAAAGAGATTAGAGACACTAATCAAGCCCCAAATCAGGCTGGTTGATATAAATGAATACCCTACAGTGGGTTATCGTGAATTTTTAAGCTTCTTAGCAGGTATTTGCGCAACAGATTACGATATAACAGACATATATGTCGATAGCATTCGCAAAGTAACCAAGACAGATGACAATCTTCAGTTTGAGACATTCCTTTCTCTGCTAGAACCGTTTTCAGAATCCACAAACGTCAATTTTACTTTTATCTTAAGCGAGGACCCTGCTGTAATCCCTGAGGGAGTAAAGAATTTTTGCGAGAGCTGATAACCGATAATTTCGGTTTTTTTATTTGACATCGGTAAGTTGAATCAAATTTAACAAGTTTTTTGGTCGTTTTTACACCTAAAATGTTAAACGCCTTGATATTGACTTAGTTTCGTGATACTTTATAATGGTTATAATTTATCTTTTATAACTATGTAAAGCTTATTGATATTGATTATTGGAGATATTTTATTTACGAAGGAGTTAACTATGCAGCATACATTATCAATTTTGGTTGAGAACAGGGCCGGGGTGTTATCCCGTGTTGCAGGGCTTTTTTCGCGCAGAGGCTTTAATATAGAGAGTCTCGCAGTAGGAACCACCCAGAATCCTGAAATATCCCGCATAACCATTGTAACTTTGGGAGATGAATCTGTTGTTGAACAAGTGACCAAGCAATTGCACAAGCTACCTGACGTCCTTATGGTTAAGCATTTGAAGGGTGCCACATTTTTCTCAAGGCAACTGGTATTTATCAAGGTCACTACCAATTCGAAGAATCGTTCGGAAATTTTCCAGATTGTAAATGTTTTCAGGGCACATGTGGTTGACATCTCGCCTACCACAGCTACAATAGAACTTTCGGGGTCAGAGGACAAGGTTACAGCCATGATTGAGCTTCTTGAGGAGTACGGTATTCTCGAAATCGTAAGAACCGGGCAGATATCAATCGAACGTGGCGATGAATGTATGAAATCTGAATAAAGTAAACTCAAGCAAATTTACAAATTAATACATATCGAAAATGAAATCGTGTAAATCAGGAGGAATAACAATGAAAAAAATCTACAAGGACACCGAATGCATTACAAATGCATTAGATCAGAAGACAGTTGCGATTATCGGTTACGGTAGTCAGGGCCACGCCCATGCCTTGAACCTAAAAGACAGTGGATTAAAGGTCATAGTTGGATTGTATGAAGGCAGCAAATCCACCAAGAAAGCACAGGATGCCGGACTCACAGTCGTTACACCGGACGAAGCCACAAGGCTTGCAGACCTTATAATGATTCTTATACCGGACGAGAAGCAGCACGACCTTTATGTAAAAGACATACTGCCGAATCTCACAGCAGGCAAAACACTTGCTTTTGCACACGGATTCAACATTCATTATAAGAGAATTGCACCTTCATCTGATATAAATGTTATCATGGTTGCACCTAAAGGTCCGGGACACACTGTCAGAAGCCAGTATAAAATTGGAAGAGGCGTTCCTGCATTGTTTGCAATAGAACAGGATGCCACAGGTAATGCGCAGGATATAGCATTTGCATATGCCCATGGTATTGGATGCTCACGTGGTGGATTACTTCAGACAACATTCAAAGAAGAGACCGAGACTGACCTTTTCGGTGAGCAGGCGGTTCTTTGCGGCGGTGTTTCAGAACTCATGAAAGTCGGATTTGAAGTTCTTGTCGAAGCAGGTTATGACCCCGAAAATGCATATTACGAGTGTGTCCATGAGATGAAGCTGATTGTTGATCTTATCGCACAGGGTGGTTTGAGTCTTATGAGATATTCCGTCAGTGATACTGCTGAATATGGAGATTATTGTATCGGCCGTAGAATTATCACAGATGATACCAAGATAGAAATGAAAAAGATTTTGAGAGAAATCCAGGAAGGCAAATTTGCCAGAGACTGGATTCTTGAGAATCAATCAGGACGCGCGAATTTCTATGCCCGTCGCAGACTTGAATCCGAGCATCTTGTTGAGGTTATTGGCAAGGAAGTACGTTCTATGATGAGCTGGAACGGCGAAATCGAAGTCTAGTTAACACTCTAAAGTAAAGATAAAAACCTGGAAGTTCAAAAAAGAATTTCCAGGTTTTTTGTTTGCTGTTAATTTTGTGGATACACTAGATTATAATATATAGCAAACTTATTTATGTTATATGGTTAAAAATGCGAAAAAATAGTTTGCCGAATGCGTTTTGGTAGCAATTATATTATACAAATTATTTCAAAACGCTATATTTACTCCTGATCATTCCAAAGGTAACCATTCTTATGATTATGTTTACTGCCAGTCTATTCAGTAGGATATAATCGCATGATACGGTTTACTCCTAGTCTATTCAGTAGAATATAATCGCATGATACGATTCACTGCTAGTCTTCCCAGGGGTACATCATTTCATGATTTTGTTTTCCGGGTGGTATCATTGGATATACATTTTCGTTACCTTGGATCATACAGTGTACAACATAAGGACCTTTTGTCTCGTAAGCTGCTTTTATTGCACTTTTAAGTTCACTTGTATTCTTAACGCGACAGGACTTTATTCCATAAGCATGGGCGATCTGTACGAAATCCGGATTGTTATCCATGGTGGTCTCACAATAGTGCTTGTCAAAAAATAATTCCTGCCACTGCCTTACCATTCCCAAACAAGCATTGTCAATTATAAAAACTTTGACGTTTGATTGTAGCTTATGCATTAACCCCAGTTCCTGAATTGTCATCTGAAAACCACCATCTCCTGCAAACAGAATAACTTCTCTGTCCGGGCAGGCTGTTGCAGCGCCTATAGCAGCCGGTAGTCCGAAACCCATTGTCCCCAATCCACCTGATGTCAGAAAAGATCTGGGGGATTCTACAGGAAAATGCTGTGCAGTAAACATCTGATGTTGTCCGACATCAGTTACTACAATCGGGTTTTTACCCTTAAGTGATTGCGCTGCTGCGTGTACTACGAATTGAGGAGTAAGTACGTCATTGTCAATGTACATCTGCTGCTTGATGGAATTGTACTTTTCTTGTTTTTGAGTTAGTACGGCAAACCATTCACCCCATTTTGCATTGCTGTCAATAACAGGCATGTTATCTAGCATGCTTCTGAAAAAATTACATGCGTCCTCTTCTATTGCCATGGTAGGTGTCACAAGCTTGCCAAGCTCAGCTGGGTCTAAATCAACATGGATTATTGTACGTTTCTTTTTATTATAGTTTGTCGGATCTCCAATTACACGGTCACTGAAACGCATACCAACTGCCAGTATCAAATCGCATTTGCCGAGTGCTATGTTGGCTTGAGGCGATCCGTGCATCCCTACCATTCCAAGGCATTTAGGATTCGCTTCAGATAAAGCCCCTTTGCCCATTAATGTATGAGCTACAGGCAAATTTGTCTTGTCGATAAATTCTTTAAGCAGCTCCGGCGCGCCTTTAGATATTACAACTCCACCTCCGACCAATACAAGTGGATTGACTGATTTAAGTATTGCTTCATAAACTTGAGGTATAAGAGAGTCGGTTATTACTTTCTCTGGTCTGTGACGGTGATAACCTGCGTTTTTCGCTGTTTCGGGTTCTATTTGGGCTATTAATATATCCTTGGGGACATTTACCAGAACTGGTCCTGGTCTTCCCTGTGTAGTTAAATTCCAAGCTTCTTCCAGTGTTGGAAGTAATTCCTCAGGTGACATTACAAGGTAATTATATTTGGTAACAGGCTGTGTAATCCCGTTAATGTCCGCTTCCTGAAAAGCATCACTTCCTATTGACGCGCGAGCTACTGCACCTGTAATAGCAAGAACAGGAACTGAATCGAGATATGCATCGGCGAGTCCTGTTACAAGATTTGTTGCTCCAGGCCCGGAAGTTGCAATCATGACACCCACTTGACCAGTAGACTTTGCATATCCCTCTGCGGCATGTGCTGCTCCCTGTTCGTGTCTGGTTAAAACGTGTGGGAATTTTGCTTGATATATTGCTTCATATAAAACTATAATCGGACCACCCGGATAACCGAATGCATTTTTTACATTTTTTGACTGTAAAAACGAAATAATTGCCTGTGCACCATTCATAATGTCATTCCTCCTGTCCTGTTACCATTATAGCACCTTCACTGGCCTTGCCAACTAGCATTGTATATTTTGCAAGAATGCCTGTCAGATTGCGGTCCGGGCATTTAACCATCTCTGACTTTCTGATTTCATCCTCACTTAACGGTACTAACTTGCCGTCACTATCTTTTTTTACTACATTTATTGACCTTTTAGGTATGTCAATCTCTATCAAATCGCCATTTCTTATGTATGCCAGTGGCCCGCCAAGGGCTGCTTCAGGACATACATGACCTGTTGAAGAGCCTCTCGTTGCCCCGGAAAATCTACCATCAGTTATAAGTGCGACTGAATTGTCTAGCCCCATACCTGCAAGTGCACTTGTAGGAGTGAGCATTTCGCGCATTCCAGGGCCGCCTCTTGGTCCTTCAAACCTTATCACTACTACGTCACCGGCGTGAATCTTGCCGGAGAATATAGCATCTGAAGCTTCATCTTCAGAATTATAAACCTTTGCAGGTCCTGTGTGCTTCAGCATCTCAGGTAGTACCGCACCTTTTTTTACTACGCAGCCCTCTGGCGCAAGATTGCCAAAAAGGACTGCCAGTCCTCCATCCTTGCCAACTGGATTGTTGTATGGCATGATAACTCTACCATCAGCTCCTTTACTGGCTGTACTAGAGAACATAACCTCTGCATTCTGTAGTCTATCGGCAAAAGTGCCGTCAACACATTTAACTTCGGCATTTATCAATCCACCTTTGGAAAGCTCTGTCATAACTGCACTGATTCCGCCTGATTCATTTAAATCTGATATAAAATAGGGTCCTGCCGGATTAAGCTTGCAAAGCTGAGGGGTAGTGTCGCTAAGCAATGAAATTTCCTTTAAATCGATTCCCGCTTTTGCTTCACGAGAAATAGCAAGCATGTGAAGTACTGTATTGGTTGAACCACCAAGTGCCATATCAACTTTCATGGCATTGATGAAATTCTCTTTTTGCATAATATCACGCGCTTTTATGTCATTGCTGAATAATTCGACTATTTTAAAACCTGTGTCCTTGGCCAGACGTATGCGTTCAGAATAAACGGCCGGTATCGTACCATTGCCAGGTAAAGCCATTCCAAGCGCTTCCGTAAGGCAGTTCATGGTATTGGCTGTATACATTCCTGAACAGCTGCCACATGTGGGGCAAGCTGACTTCTCGATGCATGTCAGGTCGTCATCGGACATCTTACCGTCAGCATGTTTGCCTACAGCTTCAAAAACATCGGAAAGACCTATGCCTTTATTATTATATTTTCCCGGAAGCATTGCTCCGCCACTTACAAAAATGCTGGGTATATTAACCCTTGCGGCTGCCATCAGCATTCCCGGGACAACCTTGTCGCAATTCGGTATAAAAACCACTCCGTCAAAATTATGTGCGCGTAGCACTATTTCGCAGCTGTCTGCTATCCAGTCCCTGCTTACAAGGGAATATCTCATACCTTCGTGGTTCATGGCAAGTCCATCGCAAACCGCTATTGCAGGAAATTCAAAAGGCACTCCTCCAGCCATTCTTATACCGGATTTAACCGCATCGGTTATTGAGCGTAGATGAATGTGTCCCGGCACGATTTCATTGAACGAATTGACAACTGCAATAAATGGTCTTGTCATTTCGTCTTTTGTCAAACCCAGTGAATATAGTAGCGAGCGGTGTGGCGCTCTGCCTGATGATTTTTTGATTTTATCGCTTTGCATTTTTCGTCCTCCTTTTAGAGTTATCAATCAGTTAGGATGCAAAATATTGTGAGATGCTAATTATAATTAATGAAATGTTTATGAAGTCATCACTGCATCTGCTACCAGTCTGCTCATTTCCTTTGTACCGACTATCTTGACATCCGATGTGTTACTGCTGTCAGTGTAGCTGATGTCAGCTGTGCGGTATCCCTTTTCGAGGACACTTGCAACCGCTTTCTCTATAACTGCTGCTTCTTGTTCAAGACTCAGTGACATTCGGAGCATCATGGCAACTGAAAGGATTGTAGCCAATGGATTTGCCTTGTCCTGACCTGCTATATCTGGTGCTGATCCATGGATGGGCTCGTACATTCCCGGCGCACCCTTTTTGCCCAGTGATGCCGATGGAAGCATTCCTATAGATCCGGTAATCATTGCCGCTTCATCTGAGAGTATGTCACCGAACATGTTGGTCGTTACAACAACGTCAAAATCATATGGACGCTTTATCAACTGCATTGATGCATTGTCAACATACATATGATCCAAGGTCACTTCCGGGTAATCCTTGGAAACTTCTATCACAATCTCACGCCAGAGCCTGGAGCTTTCGAGCACATTAGCTTTATCAACACTTGTAACGCGCTTGTCTCTTTTCATGGCTATTTCAAAAGCAGTTATTGCGATTCTTCGAACTTCCATTTCACTGTAGCATTCGGTATCATATGCCTCCATACCTCCAGGTCCTTCGCGACGTCCACGGTCACCAAAATACATACCGCCTGTAAGTTCCCTTACAAAGCATATATCTATGCCTTTCTCTGCTGTCTGTGGATGTAACGGACACGCACTTGCGAGTGCAGGGTATAGGATTGCAGGCCTTATATTTGCATAAAGGCCAAGTTCTGACCTTAGACCGAGCAAAGCTCTTTCGGGACGGCCATCCCCCGGCAGAGTGTCCCATTTAGGTCCACCAACAGCACCAAGGAGCACACCGTCGCTGTTCTTGCATGCAGCAACTGTAGAAGCCGGGAGGGGACTTCCGGTAACATCGATTGCAATACCTCCGGCAAGCAATTCATCATAGACAAATTCATGTCCGAACCTATTGACAATGCAATCCAGAATATTTCTTGCGGCATTTGTCACTTCAGGCCCTATTCCATCTCCCGGTATTACTGCAATCTTAAATTTACCCATTGTCTTATTCCTCCAATTATTTTGTATTTATGTAGAGCAGTGATTATTATTTTTTAGTTGTTTGCTCAGCGCATTGGCTTGTATAAATCCGAATAGTGATTTATTTAGCACATTTATTTTCAAAAATTACTGACTCGTTAGTTGCCATATTCCTGCTTATTGCTAATAATTTTCATATTTGTATATAGCTTAAAATCTACTTGCAGACTATTTTGTCTGCGCTATATCCCAAAAGTCCGTCTTTTTCTATTATTTTCTTAATGAAATCAGGAAAAGGAAGCGCCTTCCAGGATTCGCCGGTTGTAATATTTCGAATCTCTCCTGTATCAAAGTCTACCTCAATCCTATCTCCGGCCTTTATACCTTCACTCGCTTGCGCAGACTCCATGATAGGTAACCCGATATTGATTGAATTGCGATAAAATATTCTTGCAAATGACGGGGCTATGACACAAGAAATCCCGCTTGCCTTGATGGCTACCGGCGCATGTTCCCTTGATGAACCGCAACCGAAGTTGGGTCCTGCTACGATAATATCACCATCGGATACATTATTGACAAAATCAGCGTCAATGTCCTCCATGCAGTGTAATGCCAGTTCCTTTGGGTCCGACTGGTTAAGGTATCTAGCAGGTATGATAACATCTGTATCGACATTTGCGCCGTATTTAAATACTTTTCCTGTAACTTTCATGATTCTATCTCCTTTTATTGTCATGTTACGTATATACTATGCTTATATTTATGCTTCTTATTCAGTTCTGCTTCTTAAACATCCTCAGGCCTGCAAATATAACCGGTTATTGCTGAAGCAGCCGCTATGGCAGGGGATGCAAGATAGACTTCAGAATCTACATGTCCCATTCTGCCGACAAAGTTTCTGTTGGTTGTGCTGACACATTTCTCACCAGCTGCAAGAATTCCCATATGTCCTCCAAGACAAGGTCCGCATGTAGGAGCGCTTACAACGGCTCCCGCTTCTACAAATATTTCGAGGAGACCTTCCCTCAACGACTGTAGATAGACTTTCTGTGAACCCGGCAGGATTATACAGCGGATTCCTTTTGCAACAGACTTGCCTTTTAATATATTTGCAGCAACTCTCATGTCACTTACTCTTCCGTTCGTGCACGATCCGATGACAGCCTGGTCGATAAAGACCTTGTCGAATGTCCCCACAACTTTTGCATTTTCGGGTAAATGAGGAAATGACACGGTATAATCAATTTCTGACAAGTCTATTTCTATTGTTCTCTTGTAAAATGCATCCTTGTCAGCTTCAAAAACCTCGTATGCTCCTGCTTCATACCTTTTAGGTGCAAAGTGCTTTATATACTCTATTGTCTTCTCGTCAACCGGGAAAATTCCGTTTTTTGCTCCTGCCTCGATAGCCATGTTAGCAATAGTAAATCTGTCATCCATAGTAAGGGTAGATACGCCTTCACCTTGGAATTCCATGGATTCGTAAAGTGCGCCGTCAACACCTATCATGCCGATAATATGCAGTATCAGGTCTTTGCCTGTTATTCCTGGCTTGAATTTATTCTTGAGCAAAAACTTGATGGCTGCAGGTACTTTGAACCATGTCTGCCCTGTTGCCATTGCACATGCCATATCAGTACTTCCTACTCCGGTTGCAAATGCGCCAAGGGCACCGTAAGTGCATGTGTGAGAATCGGCTCCGATAATTACGTCGCCAGGAAGTGTAAGTCCGTTTTCGGGTAGAATAACGTGCTCTACTCCCATTCCAGGCTCGCCTTGTTCGAAATAATTGACTATTCCATGTTCTTTCGCGAATTCCCTGATGGTCTTGCACTGTTCGGCTGACTTGATATCCTTGTTGGGTGTGAAGTGGTCAGGGACAATTGCAATTTTGTTCTTGTCAAATACTCCGCATGCACAGGTCTTATTAAACTCCTTGACTGCGGGTGGCGTTGTTATGTCGTTTCCGAGTACAAGGTCCAGCTTTGCCTCTATTAGCTGTCCCTCTACTACATTGTCTAATCCGGCATGCTTGGCCAGAATTTTTTGTGTCATTGTCATTCCCATAATGGTATCCCTTTCTGTGTCAAAAAATGCTTTATTTTTCGGTTTTGATCTGTGATTTCATAAGTTTGTATTCCAGTGAGTCAACCAGTGCTATCCAGGATGCTTCCAGAATATCTGTTGATACTCCGATTGTACTCCATATCTCCTTGCCGTCTGTGGTTTCTATAAGGACGCGAACCTGTGATGCCGTTGCATGTGTATCAAGTACTCTGACCTTATAGTCAGTAAGTCTGATCTGGCTGATCTCAGGATAAAAGACTTCCAGTGCCTTTCTAAGTGCTCTGTCCATGGCATTAACAGGTCCGTCTCCTTCGCTTGCTGTAACTTCGCTTATATTCTCAACGCTGATTTTAATAAAAGCAGATGCGCTGAATTCGCCGGTCCAGGGAAGTTCACCGGATATTCTCATTTTCTCGAGAGAGAAAAACGGATTGTATAATCCCAGTTCTTTACAAATCAAGAGCTCCTGCGATGCTTCAGCCCCTTCAAAATGGTACCCCTTATGCTCAAGATCCTTAAGTTTAGCAAGGACTTTGATTACTTCAGGCGCATTTTTGTCGATTGTCGGTGCATATTTTGCCATTGCGTCTATAACCGCACTTCTTCCTGATATCTCAGACATCAGGAATCTCCTGGCGTTGCCGACCATCTCAGGTGAGACATGTTCGAATGTGGATGGATTCTTCTTGACTCCATCAACATGCATGCCTGCTTTATGTGAAAATGCAGAAACACCAATATATGGCTCCTGGCCTGTCAATGTTA
>CAZZCN010000008.1:0-14632 GCA_964652975.1 uncultured Oscillospiraceae bacterium
CCTGTAGCGTCCGTGTTAAAGAGTGCGTAGATTGTCTCCACATCGAGAACCGGCTGTATTTTGACCTTGAATGCCGTAGTGGCACTACTTTCAACCAATGAATTTGAAGTCGCCTTGAAAGTGTAGGATTTCCGGTTTACGGTTCCGTCGGATTCCGTGGTAATTGTATTTCCTGTCATTGTTTTATTTCCGGATCCGTCGTCGTAGCTGTATGATTTGATTCCGGACACCACAGCAGAAGATTCGCTTATCGTGAATGTCACTGCTTTCTTCGTGATTGTCCCGCTTGTGTAATCAAGTCCGTCACTGGTTTTCGCCCTTACCAACAAAGTCGGTGTCTTGGTATCAATCTTTGTGGTCTGCGCTACACTTTTCGATGCAATTCCCAAAGTATCAAGCAAACGGAAGGAATACTGTACGGTTCCTTCCTTATTCAGTGTCACAGGTGTGGAAAAATTAGTCCATGTTCCTCCGTCCGTACTGTATTGATACGTGCCTGTGCCAGTAGCCGATGCTGTCAGTGTCTGTTTCGACCAGTCGGTCGGATTGTAGGTTTCGGTGCCTTTTTTGATTGCTACAACAGGAGATGTCGGTATGCTTCTTTTAATGTTTGAAGTACCTGATGAATAGTTTAGAGAGTTTTCGATGATGATACCACCGGTGCTGTTCAAAATACTGCCTGTCAATCCGCTGATTTCATTTTTGGAGACAATGAACTGGATGTCCGTAACCTTTTCACTGAAATCAAATGTTTCTGTGCCGGTGTATGTGTAGACGGCACGGGTGCATAATGTTTCGCTGGAATCCTTGTATTTCTCAATCCTGAGTAGAGAAAGTGTTATTGGAATGTTTATATTCAGTCCATCGGTCGTCTTCACACCTTGTGCGGATATGAAGGTACTGTTCAAAGTGTCTTCCTTGATCAGTGTGCTGAAACGCACTACAACCATGGGTTTGTTTCCTGTCTGGGCAAATGATGTGCTCTCCGTACTCATATTCACAGCGCTAATAAAAGCTTCTGTGCGGAATGAGACTTTGGCTTCAAGCGATGTTGAAACCTTGTTGTTGGTAAATTCGCCATCAGTCGATTTTAGTTTTGCACTGTCAATCACAAAGGATTTGGCCAGGGCGTAGGTTATCAAGTCCTGGTTGTTATATGGTGTCTGTTGATCGGATGTGAATTTCAACGTATATCGATCCGCAGAAATTCCTGAATAATACAATGTAACATTCTGTGTAATATCCTGTAGCCCTGTTTTTGAAATCGTTTTCTGCACTGTGATTTTTGCATCATCCCTGGTAAGAGTGGTGACATCGATTGTTTTGTCATATTCTATGCTTGCGGAGATTTTCTCGCCGGAGTCTATATCTCTCCAAACATTGGTTTGTAGAGCTTGAGCCCGTTTATATGAGAACGACAGGTTGCTTGAAGCGGTTATGATGTTATCAACATAATTTCCGTCGGATGATACCATGGAATAGGAATTGGAAAGTACTATGCCGTTTTTGACAGCAAAGTCCATCTGGTCTTCACTGCGGTCCATGGTTGTTTTTGCGATGGTATACAATGCCTGGTTGTTCTCGGGCATATTCGTGTATGTGAAGGCGACTTCTGAGGATTGCACTCCGATTTTTCTGGTATACATTATTTTAGTATTTAAAAGACGTGCCTCCATCATAGGTTTTTCGAATGTGACAAGAACTCCCTTGTCCTGCTTCGTCGAATCAGATACATCAACTATTTCAACCTTGCTGATCTTGCTTTCCGCCAGTTTATAGGAGATATTATCCGCATCAGGAATTACAAGTTTCAACGTTGAGTTGTTCAATGCCTTTATATATCCACTCGGAATGACATTGTCGGCCAGAGTGTATATTATACTGTCATATTGTGCGCTGCTGGCTAATTCGCTGCATATGAATGATATTGTCTTGCCGTTGATTTCGCTATAGGTGAAGTTCACATCCGAAAGAGACGTCGATATGCCGTTTTTGATTCCAGCCACATGGAACTTTAATTTGAAATTGGAGGCAATCACGCCACTATTCAATCCAATATCCGTGTCAAAATCGAATGAAACTATGCCCTGTCTCAATCTTCCGCTTTGCTTTGGCAGATCCAGTGCAACTGTCTTTTCGGTCATTACCGCATAGGCCTCGGATGCAGGAAGATTCAAAACTGTTCCGTCCACTTCCGCACGGTCCAGGTAAAGTGCCTGAGTGTCAAGGGAAGTGATTACCACTCTCAGTGTAAGCATGGTTTCAGTAATAGAAAGAGTGTAAAGAAGGACATCAAATTGTGCTGTCGAACTAATAGTATCCACCGTATAGGTATGAATAAGCGTGCTTCCATTATACATATCCAACCTGAATTTTCCTGAAGACGATGATTTGTTGCCATACAGTTCCAGAAGATTTCCTTTTACATTAAATGTAATAGTACTGTTTGCACTGTTGGAAAGCACAATATCGGACTGGTAGTTCTCCAGTGCTTCGATTTTGTTGAAATTTACGAGCGTGCTTGTGGCATCGCCAAAATTGTAGAGTTTGCGCTTTGATACGTTGATTTTCAATGTATTCATGATATTCGTACCCTTGATTCTTGCATTGAGTGTAACAGTTTTATATCCGGTATCCGGGCCGCTCATGATTTTAATCCTTGGCTTACTTGGATTGCTTATATTATCAATCGACAGATATGTTGTATCCGCTTCCTCGAACACGACATCTGATGGTGTATAAAGATCCGATGTCAGACTGAACAGGTCAAGAATAATCTCATCCCCAACTGTTGCTGTAAGCATGTTCTGGCTATCCTCATATCCAAGGATGATCTCTGTAGATGGATATAAAATGCTTAGAGAGCCGATATTGTTCTGTAAATTCACCTCGTTGTCAACGTCCTTGACGACTGCACGCACCTTGTATGAGGTTTTCATGCCGATAGGGACTTTGACCTCCACGGTAAAGTTGGTCGGTGCAGTATACGAAGCGGTTGTTGAGAGCTTGTCCAGCGGAACGGGAACGGTGATAAGAGGAGTGCCTTTCTCTGTAAGGATAAAGTCCGCATCATAATCCACTATTGATAAAGCAAGATTGGCCTTTGTCGGGTTGGCGAATCCTGTGTTTTTAATCAAAGCATTGTACTGGATGTAATCCCCGTCTTCTTTCTGGATAATAACCGCACCATCGCTGACAATAAGGATTTCAGGTCTATCCTGTTTTATTTGATAACTCAGGCTTTTATCCAGAGAGTGATATACAAGATAATTACCGGCATTGTAAATCTTATAATATATGATGGCGTTGTTGTACTTGTTGCCACTGGCGGAATCAACGGACCAGATAAATTCGAAAGTGTTTTCCGCACCGGCCACCCAGAATCCCTCTATGCTTTTAGAGCCGATCTCCTCTTCGGTGCCGTTGGCGAGACGGCATAACAGTTGAATTTTTCCGCCGTTCATAGCAACATCTGAAGTGTTTCTGGCTTTAATCGTAAACACGGATTCTTCACCCGGAATCACCAGGTCACTGTCAATTTCAGGTTTTTGTCCTTCGAACACCGCATTTTTCGAGACGCTATAGGATATCAAATCGATGTTTCGAAGCGCTGTGGCGGAATCAAGATAGGCAAGTCTTATCGGCAGTGTCTCACCTTCAGGGGTGTATGTGTCATACTTGAACTCGCTGGCTGTTGAAAGTGCCAGAATTTTGATGTTCCCGGACGTGTCGATATAGCTTGATATCTTTTTGAAGTTTACTGCAAACACTCCGGCCACTCCATTATCCAACGCTGTCTGACTGTAGGAGTTGTTGAAGGTAAGTTGTTTTGCATCGCCCCAAAGCCCTGTGTTCTTGTCATAATACCGCAGCATCATGGCAGAATCGTACATGGATTTCTTGTCAAGATTGTTATATACGATGTACATGTCACCGCTTTGTGTGACATTCAAATCATACTGGTCTGTTCCCATTGTTAAAATCGGAATAAAGACAAGCGCCTCGTGATTTGTAAGATCCACCGCTTTTTTGAGGACTTCCTCCTTGATTGCAAATAATTTGGATTTGTTTTTATAAAATAGTGTCAAGCCGATTGAAGCCTGTCCGCCATTTTCCGGAAGAGACACCTTCTTGAAAGAGACATTGGATATAACAGGATTATCAATTGTTTCTGTTCCGGTATCTGTTCCGTCTATATGTTCTGAATATTCAACAGGGATTGTGGAATCTGCAAAAACAACATTCAGGCTGTCTTCATAATCAAAAATCTCGTCAACACAAATCGCACCGTCCGCGAAAAGAATCGTATTTCCGGAAATAACTCCCTTTTGGACAAAGAGCATTTTCTCTATACCGCCAAATCCTCCTTTTTGTGAATTTGGAATTTCAGCGGTAAATGCAATTAGAACAGTGTTGTCATTAAGGAATTCAGCGGATGTCGATGTGATTTTGGTTCCTGCTCTCCACACTTTCGCATCGATTCCAATTGGGATCTCCGTGAGTGCGGAATATCCGTTTCCTTTGTCAAGAGTATAGAAAAGCTTGTTCACGCCGGTTTGCTGAGCATTTTGTAGACGGTCAAGATTGGATGCGATTATCGCTCCGTCAGGGTCATCGGCAGGTGGTGTGTAACCTGACTTGACATTTGCGCTGTATTCCGTCTGGACATCTTTGACGGATATTATCACATTGTTGCCACTTTTCCCTGTAAATGCAGGAAGAGTGTCACATCTTGTGTCGTTGGTGCCGTTAATAACTGCAATTGGACTCTTCGTCTTTGTGGAAAGATTGATTGCACAGGTCTTGATCTGCATGCTGTTGTTTATCTGTTCCAGTTTGATTATGGAGGAAGCCGTCGGATCAATGCCCTGTCCCGTAGATGATGCCCAAACGACCTGTAATGTTCCGGCAGAGTTTACAGCCGCAGCAAGTTCTCCGTCCATCAAGCCATCATTATCAAGAATTACAGCAGGACTTCCATTAATAGAGTACATAATCGCGGTTCGCTGATCCGCCGAACGGGTCAGGTCATCTATAGTCCAGAACATGATATAGTTGGTACCGATCTGGAAAATCCTGGATGTAGTTGTCTGCATAACGTTGCCCGCAATGGTTTCCAGAGAGCTGTCAGATGCGTCTCCAAGATCATATTTTGCATTTGAACCACCGAGGGATTCCATCAGCATCAACTGCATGGCTTTAGTTCTGCCTGCCGCCGTATAATCTATATAATCAGTTCCACGGGGAATCTCATTCATAAAGTCACTAGACCCCAGATATGAAAACTGTCCTTTTGAAAATTCTTTGATCTGATTTTGTTTTTTTGGATATCCCCAGCCGTAACCGTCCTGGTTGACATAGAAATAAATCAGATCGATTGAGAAACTGAAAAACAGAAGATAGATATCAATCTTGATTCCGAATTGGACGTTCCATGCATCAAGGGTTGCCGGTTTTGTTTTTGTCTCATATGCCGCACCCTCTCCGTCCCCTTCAAGTGTACGATAATTTGTCTCATCCAATGCAAGCTTCGCGCCATAAGTATTGCTGTCAAGATAGGTTATGGTAACCGTGTACAGATCGCGTTTGATCATGTTCTGCATAAATAATGTGCAATCGGATTTCGAGACACTGTTCTTTGTGGATACTGTTTTTTCCGCCACCACCTCGTTGTTTTCATTGGTTATGGAAACAAACATGCTGGCGCCGTTTGTTAGCAGGCTTCCCTTGATTAAAATCAGATAAGCATCCACGGTATAGCTAATTGAAGCTGCTTTTCCGTCTGTTTTCGCACCGGTGGTTGTAAGAACTGTGTGTTTGAAACTGTTCACGTCTTCTTCAGAGGTCCAGGTGCCCGTAAAATCGAAAATATCTGTTTTATTTTCATCAAAATCATAAATATTGTTTGCCATTGTAACTTCTGTTGCGCCAAATGTAGCAGTAAGTCCAGCCGTTATATATGCGGAAAGCTCCACTCCGAAAACGCCTGATATGCCTGCCCCGACTCCGATTGCAAGATATACGGACGGACTTATGGAAAAGCCCGAAAAAACAACCTTCCTGTTGAGTCTGCCGCCCCAATAACCTATTGGTACCTGTTTGAAGCCCATCTGCATCGACAGTGTAAAAGACGCCTGCATGTGGTAATAGAAAATCGGACATGGTATGAACGGCTGGTTGAGATCGACACCTCCTGTGATAGTCAGTCCGAACAGCATGTTTTCGAATTCCCATGATGATGTCATTGAGTCGTATTTGAGTGTTATTGCAAAGCCGCCTCCGACGGAAAATTTTCCTTGCGCCTTTTCCTTGGCCGGCTTGCTTCCTCCTGTGTTGACCGGATTTGCTGCATCCGAGGCTTCAGTCATTCTATCGTCCAGTTCCTTAAGCCTCTCATATCCGGTTTTGTGTTTGCCCTTCTCCTCAAGAGGCTCGCCGTTCAATGAGAATGCTATAGTGATCTGGTCCCCACTCATGGAGAGTCCTGATCCGCTGCTGCTTGCCTGCTTGTTGGTTCCAAAGTTTTCGCCAAGCGATGCTAAGTTGAAATTGTATGGCGGCAGGTCCATGGTGCTTGTATTGTCCTTGTACATCATAAGGCTGTCCTGGCCTTTTTGGGTCGAAGTTGCATAGTTCATGGAGTCGGATTCCAGTTTGTCGGTCGGGAGCTTCTGTAGTATAGTCATCGTCTGGTTGCCCGAGATGCTCTTTGCAAGGGATGTTTTGCTGCTGTTCGCATTTAGATTTGCCAGAGAATCTTTTTTGTATACTTCTACAACCAGGTTCTCATTACCAAGAAATACCTGTCCCACCTGGTCTTTCTGTGCATAGTCATATTTTGACTGGATGGCGATTGAAAAGGCGTTTTTGCCTTTTTGGAGGATATCCACCTCCCTCATTGTAGACCCGATTGTCAAAGGCGTTATAGTCCGGTACTTTGTCGTATCGGCTTCGTAGATAAAAGTGAACATCTCTTTGGCGTTTGCACCATCAGAATCCTGTTTTTTTATGACAACTTTAAAATACAAAGGAGTTTCACCAATGGCCGGTGGATAGAGGTTTGGCGAAGTGAAATTCAGGTCGAACGCCGCTCCGCCGTTTGCATATCCCGCTGAATCCGCGCTATGAATCGTCTCAAAACGCAGATTGTTGAACCCGCTGTAAGTGATGTATTTGTCATAAATAAAATTGCCGATTGAATCATCTGTGACTTTTATGGCTCCGGGATTGTTTACTACCGGCATTGGGTCGAACTGTTGCACATTCGGATCGCTAAGGACAATCACGATGCTGCTAGGCAGAAGGTCAAAGCTATATTGGCCACTTCCACTGGAGAAATTCACTTCCTTTCCGGATACCGTTCCCATGATTTTTATGTTGATTTTCCCGCCCATCAGCTTAGTGGATTGGGAATTCAAAAGCATCGTGCTAAAATTCACGGTGCCCAGGTCAAACATGTCTATGGTCGGATTGGATGATCCAGGATAGTAAGTTGTGGCGGATTGCGGCACAACAATCGATTCAATTAGGGTTGCAATGCTGTAAGAGCTGTTTTCCAGCAGTTTTTTTGCATTGGAATAAAGGACTTGAACGGTTTTAGTGTCTACAGTGTCTATTTCAAAATGAAGAGCTTCCGTAAGTTCTAAATTGCCTATGGCCAGGTTGGTGTAACGACCGCTGATGATATTGGCATAGTTATTGGCATATGTTTTGAGAGATGTTTTTTCTGATTCGGTCAAGGATGTAAAAGCACTTGATAATATGCCAAGTGTTGACAGGTTAATTGTTGCGACATATCCGTCCGTCGTTTTGCTGAAAACCGTACCGGTTGTCGTCCTGTTCAAATTGTGGAGATTAAAGTGATTATCCTTCAAATACAATGCAGTGGGGGTTTTGGATGCCGTGGATGTCTGTGTGCTTTTAACCTGCACCTTTAAATCAGAATTGATCAGAAAGCCCTTGATTGTTTCGCTAACCAACCCTACCGCCCCGTTCCCGCTGTCGGCCAGCGAGATGGTGTATTCATAGCCGCCAAACGTATATCGCAGAAGGTTTTGATCATCCGCGCTAAGTTTCACTGCTCCCACAGGCATCAGTCTGGAGAACGGAATAATCGCTTTCTTGAAATTCATTTTATCGATATAGAAATAGTTGTTGGGAACCATCCCGTCTCTGTTTGATATATAAAATTTCAATCCGCTTGTAAAAGCCCTGGAACCGGCATAATCCTCCCATGTATCGCTGCTATCTTCGGTGGAGACTGGATTTAAAGGATAATATCCCCAGTCATGTCCATAATTTCCAATACCGAATTCCTTCTCGGTCACGACGTTAGCTGATCCTACATTGTTGTTAAAATAGAGTGTGGTCAAGCTATCGGTTCCTGTATCATCGTTGCCCCAGTCGATATCGATCTGGTAATAATCGTTGAAGTTGTACCTGTTATCGGTGCTTACAGACATATTTGAATCATTCTTGTTGATTGTAGGATTACTCGTGGTCCAATAGTCAGATCCAATATTATATTTATAATTAAAAATCGTTGGTGCGTCTTTCCTCTCATTGATAATGACATCCTCGGTCGGAATCTCGACAATAGACGCCAGTTGGATAATAGCAGATCCGTTGAATCCGGATTGAAGCATTGAAAGCTTCTGCGCGGTGGTAATTTTAGTTTTGCTGACAGATAACCCCGAAGAATTGGTGGTGATGCTTTCTCCCCCCGATACAGCGCCGATGCTCTTGTCCTTCTCGCCCAGTCCTTTTATCAAAACTTCCGAGTTTACTTTGATATATGAGGGGTCCGGAATTTTATTGGTAAGACGGATATCTACAAAATCAGGTCCGGAGTTCTCGCCGCCCTTTAGATTTTTTACAGTCACCCTCAAATTTCTATCGCCGTTCAAATCTTTC
Organism: uncultured Oscillospiraceae bacterium; assembly: GCA_964652975.1. Taxonomy (GTDB): domain Bacteria; phylum Bacillota; class Clostridia; order Saccharofermentanales; family UBA5734; genus CAZZCN01. Next base: position 8,914 of record CAZZCN010000008.1, read on the forward strand.
ACATCGCTATGTATCAGAGGAATGTCTACTGATTTCGTGGTCTCACCGGGCGAAAACATGACAGTCTGTTGAATTGCCAGATAGTCTTCATCCACTTTTGCCGTGTCATCTTGTGTAATGACATCCACTGTGAAATAATAATCTACACCCTCGGTACGGGTGAGGTCCACACTGACTTTTCCGTCACCTTTGTCGGCAACTGATTTGGCGTACATTTTTAGTCTGGTCGGTATGACAGGTTCATCGTCCTCTATTTTTACAACTGCGCGGTTGAAGTCCCCTATGTGCGCCTTCCCTGCATCAACAAGTGTAAATGCGAAATACCGGTCCACCTGGTGAAGCTTGTTGTCTTTGATTTTGATGTAAACAGTCTTCATCTCCTCGTTTGGCAGGAAGACAATCGATTCGGAATTGAGTTCATAGTCCGCTTCTGTGGAAGATATGTCTGTAATAAGATAACTTAGTTCTATCTCGGAATTTTTTCCGCCGAAACGGGCGATGTTGATTCCAAGATAGGTGTCGGTACCGTCCGCACCGCCTTCTTTGACAGTATACTGGCTGTATTCCATTATGAATGTTCCGTTGGGGAAAGTCACATCCCAGTCGGCATCGGTATACTCCTTGAAATTGCTGTCAGTCTCCTTTACATTGAAATTACTCCCGGTAATCTGGCTGTCTGTTTCCGCCATGACATTTCCCGAAGGTTGAAAAACAAGAATAGCTGCTAAAATCAAGGATAGGAATTTTGTAAATACTTTTGTTTTCATTTTTCATATCTCCCAGCTAAATTTTGGTGAATGATATCTGCATCAAGATTGATGTTGATTTCACTGACATTGGATATTTCTATTTCGTTTGTGTTGGATTTGACAGTCATTTGGAATTTCAGTTGCTGTGATTTCAAGACTCCATTTGTAATATTTGCAATTATCATTGCATTAGTTGATTGAATATCATTTGTATTGAATTTTTCACCAACCTGTTTGCTGATGGAAGTGAGATACTGTTCAACCAGACTGTCACCCAGACTTTTCAGGGTTATCTGGTAAATGGTGGATGTCTTGTCCAAAGATTGAACCGACTCAATTGTTTTGGTATTTGACGCGGTGAATCGATAGATACGGTATTCTTTTACCGCTTTTTTGAATTCATCGATAGACAGGTCGGTTTTTTCGTACCGGGCACCTTGTTTTTCCAATATTTGGTCAGCCTTTTTCCATACGTCCAAACTAAGACTGTAATTGTTGGAAGGATTGAGTGCGGAAGTAAAGCTCATATCAGCAACGATTCCCATCTGATCTGCTTCCTCATCTTTTAAAAGGACTCCCTGGTTTATATTGTTATTTTTTTTACCATTTTGGATAACTGTGAACTGGTTGTTGATGGTTGTCATGCTGATGCGTGATTGCTCTGCAAAATCAACTGCTTTTTGAACTTCTCGTATTTTTTTGCTTGATGGGTCAATCACGAGGCTGACTCCCCAGATTCCTGCTACAATAGCAATAATCGCTACTGTTGTCAGTAGTATAATCCAAAGTTTTTTTGGGGATATATGAATTGGTTTTGCGGAATACTTTTTACCAATCCTGCCTTTACGGAATATCTGCTGTCTCATTTTTACACCTTTTCGTTAACAAATGGGTAAACTGTTTTCTATTTGTATGATACATTATAGCATTCATATGTGAAATTAAATTAGTCGTTGTATAAAATGTAGTTTTTAGAGCATAAATCGTAAATTAAATGAATTTTCCGGTATATTTATGTTATAATAGAAAAAACTGCCAAGGAGTTATAATAATGAGAATTGCGATTTGTGATGACAACATAATTGAACTGGCTAACCTTGAGAAAACTGTCTTTAACCTGGTGGAGTCCAACCTGGATTTTCAAGGTACGACTATTAAAGTTTTTCATTCTGCGACGGATCTTCTGGCATATGAAGGAATCAAGACCGATTTTGATCTGTTTATATTGGACATTATAATGCCGGATATGAATGGTATCGAACTTGCGGAAGAAATTCGCAAGAAAAATTCCGATTGCAAGATCATTTTTTTGACAACGTCCCCTGAATATGCTATAGATTCCTATGGAGTAAATGCCTATTATTATCTGATTAAGCCTTTTGATAAAGATAAATTATTACCCGTCTTAACAAAAGCACTCAGTGAAGTAGGCATAAAGAATGAACAGAGTATAGTTATTAAGGATCGAGGAAAATTGACCAGGATCAATTTAGACAGGATTGAATATATCGAAAGCAGGAAACATTTGGTAGATTTCTTCTTATTGGGAGGTGTCAAGGCGATTTGTTCTGGTCCATTGAATAGATTCACGGATATTTTAGCGGGAGACCAAAGGTTTATCCAATGTCATAATTCATTTATTGTCAATATGGATTTTATTGCAACACTTGTAGGCAAACAATTTATCATGTTGAATAAAACAGTCATACCTGTTTCAAGAAAGGTTTATCCTGAAGTAAAAACCGCATACCTCGATTATTTTTTCAGGAAGGATGGGATCCCAGCCGAGTGATTTTTTATCTATTTATCAGCCAGACTTTTGTTTTTATTTATATGGTGTGTCTTATTCAAATGAAATACAGTAAAAGAGCTACATTCACTTTTCTGACGTTGCTCAATATTGTCCTTTGGGGTGTGAGTTTAGCTATTTATTTCTATAAAGGCATCGCTTTTCTGGATTCCGTCTTCCCGCTGGTTGTAAGTGTGCCGGCATTTCTTTCTTTTCTCTTTATCTCCCGAAACAAAGGATTCAAACTGGTGTTTTCATTTCTGACTGTTTGTAATTTCGGAATGCTTAAAAGCTATATCGGTATACTTGCCTTTCAAGTTTCCGGACAATTATTTATCCGGATAGTTTTCGAAAGCATATCCTTTTTATTTATTCTTTTAATATTAATATTGGGTTTCCGTAAACAATACTTCATAATATTGGAAACGCTGGAGGAAGGGTGGATTTATTTATGTTCGGTTCCATTTTTGCTGACTATTCTGATTTACCAGTTGCTTTATATGTATAATTCTTCACTTCACACGCCGAAAGGCATCGGCATTATTTTTATTGTTTTTACACTTATGATTTCTTTTTATATCGTTTCATATGTTATTTTCAAAAACATTTCCCATTTCTTTCACCTTAAACAAAGCCGGGAGTTGCTTCAATTGCAGGTAGATGCGCAAAAAAATACATATAGCGTGATGCTTGAGAAAATAAACACGGTCCAGATCTACCGCCATGATATGAAGCACCACTTAAATGTTCTACACTCTCTGATCAGTGACAGCAACACCACCGAGGCAAAAAAATACCTCTCTAAATTAGACCAGAATATAAATGGGACAATTGTTGCAAAATTTTGCAACAATTATGTGCTAAACATCATCTTGTCTACCTATATTAATAAAGCTAAACAGGATCAAATCATTGTTGATAGCCATATTGAAATCCCGGAAACCATCCTGATAGATGAGATTGAACTGGGACTTATTTTTACAAATGCACTTGATAACGCCATATATGCATGTACGAAAATAAATAATCCGGCAGACCGCATTATCAAAATAAAATGCCTTCGAAAGCAGGATCAGCTGTTTATCCAGATAAGCAACCCATTTTCGGGCAATATTGTTTTCGAAAATGGAATTCCAGTATCCAATCACGAAAATCATGGTTTTGGAACACGCAGCATTGTATCGATTATTGAGAAATATAACGGTACTTATTCATTTTCCGCAGAAAATGGTATTTTCCAGCTGGCTGCAATAATAAAGTTCGAATAATTCAACCTCATATATTTGCATGTATTTTGTTGTTAAAACAGTTTACCATTCCTTTCCCATACAACGTATTTATTATAGTATTCACAGTCTTTTCTTTCATAATGGGGCTCTCGAAAAGTTTATTGTAGTACATGCAATTTTCTGCTTTTTTGAAAACGTCCTGTATGATAAGGTCATCGTGATCTTTTGTAGAAAATCCAAATGAAATCGATACATCTATTGCCCCTAGTTTTTCTGTCAACAAATTATCCTTAATACGCTTTAACTAGTAGCTCTGTTTCATAAACATCTGTCCTGGGAAGTATCAGGACAAATTCATCCCCGCCGATTCTGGCTACTTTGTCATCGGCCCTGCAGCCTTTCCTTATGATTTCAGAAGCCTTTCTCAGCAGTTCATCACCCACGGCATGACCGAACGAATCATTTATAAGTTTCAAACCGTTCACATCCCCCATCACTATCGATAAGGGATAATTTCCGGCAGTATCAAGTCTTGTAAGCTCCTCCTCGTAAAACCTAAGATTGTAAAGTCCCGTCAACTGGTCATGAAAAGAAAAATATTGGATTTCATTTTCGCTTTTCTTCCGGACTGTAATATATGGTCCTAACTTTCATAACTATAATTGTGGAACTTGTTGTAACAACAATGATTTCAAACAGAACATTTGTTTGACTTTGTTCAATATTCATTGTATAATGAGTTAAGTCGAAGCTGAATTGATATATAAAAGTTGGTTAGTTAAAGTCGGTAGTATTAACTACAAAGGTGGAATATTTATGGATATTATGGCGAAATTGTCGATACTTGGTCAGGCCGCAAAATATGATGTATCGTGTTCATCAAGTGGTTCGACCGGCGTTGTTACGGGCAATAGCAGCGGTTCAAACAAGACTGGGTCTTCAAGGAATCCCTCCTCGATTGGCAATACAGCTGTGGGCGGTATATGCCACACCTGGACCGAAGACGGGAGATGTGTTTCATTACTTAAAGTTTTGCTTACCAATCACTGCGAATATAACTGCACATACTGTATTAACAGAACTGACAACGACATCCCCAGAGCTGCCTTTACGCCTAGAGAACTGGCTACTCTCACTATAGAGTTTTATAAGAGAAATTATATCGAAGGATTGTTTTTAAGCTCGGGGGTTGTCAAGAATCCCGACCACACCATGAATCTGCTGATTGAGACTATTAGAATTCTTAGACACGAATATTTTTTCGGTGGATACATTCATGTCAAGACGATTCCAGGAGCATCGAATGACGCTGTCTATTCCCTGGGTCTTTTAGTTGACAGGATGAGTGTGAATATTGAATTTTGTTCACAAAACGCACTCTCTCTTCTAGCTCCGCAAAAAAGTGCGGAAGATATTATTTCACCAATGACTCTCATTAGCAATAAGCGCAACGAATTGTCTGATTGTGTACGAAACCGGATTAAAGTCCCGACGTTTGTGCCCGGTGGACAAAGCACTCAACTGATAATTGGGGCAGTACCTGAGAGTGACTACAGCATTTTGTCGCTGTCACAGAATCTATACAATCGTTATGCACTCAAGAGGGTTTATTACTCTGCATATATCCCGGTCAATACTCATCCCAATCTTCCTGCAATAACGAGCGCCCCGCCTTTGCTGAGGGAGCATAGGCTTTATCAGGCTGACTGGCTGCTCCGATTTTATAAGTTTGATGCTAGAGAGTTGCTATCTGTCGATACTCCCGACCTCGATTTGCAGATTGATCCTAAGTGCAGCTGGGCGGTCAGGAATTTTGATATTTTTCCTGTAGAGATTAATCGTGCTGACTATGAGACTTTGCTCAGAGTTCCAGGCATAGGTGTGTTGTCCGCAAGAAAAATTCTGGCAGCAAGAAGAAGCAAGTCTCTCAATTACGAGGACGCCAGAAAACT